>JAGWNX010000029.1 GCA_028872955.1 Acidobacteriota bacterium | reverse complement strand
GGGAGTTCCGCGCACAGTACGGCTTTGACCTAGTGGTGCTGCGGCCGGGTGTCATCTACGGCCCCGGAAACTGGGGTCCAGGCAGCTCCGGCCCCGGCGGCGGCCACTTCTCCAACCGGGTGGGCCTCAGCCTCTTTGGCGTCTTCGCCCATCTGGGCGGCAAGAACCTGTTGCCGCTCACCCTGGCAGAGAACTGTGCCGAGGCCATCGTGGTGGCAGCGCTGGCTCCGCAGGCCAGCGGCGAGGTGTACAACGTGGTGGACGACGACCTGCCCGGTGCCGCGCAGTACCTGGCGCTGTACAAGCGCAACGTGCGTCCCCTGCGCAGCGTGCGCATTCCCTACTGGCTGCTGCTGTGGGGATCGAAGCAGGTCGAGCGCTACAGCACGCGCTCCAAGGGGCAGCTGCCCGCCATCTTCACACCCTATAAGACCCGCGCCATGTGGGGCGGCAACCGCTTCAGCAACGCGAAGCTGAAGGCGCTGGGCTGGAAGCCGCTGGTAAGCACGCGCGATGGCCTGATGCAGGCGTTTGCTGCCATGCGGAACCATCCCGAAAAAGCAAAGTAGCCTGCAACGAAACTGGCCGCCGCTCCCTGCTGGAGCGGCGGCCAGTATGCGTCACACGTGACTTGGGAGACGGGCCTACTTCGCCGCCATGGCCAGTTGCTGCTGGTACTCCTCGTACGGGCCCTTGTGGTCGGTGATGCGGAAGTCGGTGGGGCCACCCTCGAAGTGCCAGATGCGTGTGCCCGCCTCGTCGATCAGGTCCTCGTCGTGCGTGACCAGAAAGACCGTGCCCTCGTACTTCTGAATCGCCTGGTTGAGTGCGTTGATGCTCTCCAGATCCAGGTGATTGGTGGGCTCGTCCAGCACCAGCACGTTGGGCTTCATCAGCATGATCTTGCAGAACAGCAGACGCGCGGCCTCACCGCCTGAGAGCGCCTCCGTCTTCTTCATGCCCTCTTCCCCGCGGAAGAGCATCTGGCCCAGAATGCCGCGGATGTCTTCCTTGGTCGCCTTCGGATCAAAGGTGTGCAGCCACTCGGCCGCCGTGGTGCCTTTGGGGATCGAGGAGGTGTGGTCCTGCGCGAAGTAGCCGATGGAGACCTCGTGGCCCCACTTCACCGTGCCGGAGTCGATGGCGGTTGCGTCGCTCTCCTCCAGGTTAGGCGCGTTGGCCAGCAGAGCCTTAAGCAGCGTGGTCTTGCCCTGGCCGTTGCGGCCAATCAGCACCACCTTCTCCCCGCGCTGCACGGCTGAGGAGAAGTTGCGGATGACGTGCTCGACCTTGCCATCCTTCTGCGTGTAGGAGCGGTGGATGCTCTCAAACTCCAGCACGTGCTTGCCCGAGGGGCGCACCTGCTCAAACCGGATGTAGGGGCGCTGAATGTTGGACCGCGCCAGCTCGGTGGTCTGCAGGCGCTCGACCTCCTTCTTACGGGAGTTCACCTGCGAGCTGCGCGTACCGGCGGAGAAGCGCGCGATAAAGTCGTTGAGCTGCGCAATCTTCTTCTCGCGCTGCTCGTTCTGGCTCTCAATGCGGGCACGCACCTGGGTCTTCTGCAGCACCATGTCGTCGTAGCCGCCGGTGTAGACGATGATGGTCTCGTAGTCGATATCGGCGGTGTGCGTGCACACATTGTTGAGGAAGTGCCGATCGTGCGAGATGGTGATGACCGTGCCGTTGTAGCGGTTCAGGAAGTCCTCGAGCCAGTGGATGGAGTCAAGGTCCAGATAGTTGGTGGGCTCGTCCAGCAGCAGCGCCTGCGGATTGCCAAACAGCGCCTGGGCCAGCAGCACGCGCACCTTCTGGCCGCCCTGCAGCTCGCTCATCTTGCGCTCGTGCAGCTCGTCGGGAATATCGAGGCCCTGCAGCAGCACGGCGGCGTTGGCCTCGGCCTCGTAGCCGTCCTCATCGCCGACGATGCCCTCCAGCTCGCCCAGCCGCGAACCATCTTCGTCGGTCATCTCCGGCTTGGCGTAGATCACCTCGCGCTCTTCCAGCGCGGCCCACAGCGCGGCATTGCCCATAATGACCGTGTCGATGACGCGATAGGCGTCGTAGGCGTACTGGTCCTGCTTCAGCACGCCGATCTTCTTTGGCCGCACGACATTGCCCTTCTGCGGGTCAATCTCGCCGGTCAGACACTTCATAAAGGTCGACTTGCCGGCACCGTTCGGGCCGGTCAGGCCGTATCGACGACCCGAGGTAAAGGTGACAGAGACATCCTCGAAGAGCAGCTTCGAGCCGTAGCGCATGGTGACATTGGAGACAGAAATCATCCACTCTATTCTCGCACGACCCGCTGCGAATATCCCTGCATTTGCGCACAAAACACTCGCTACGACGCAGGCGACGGACTGAGTGTCTGCCCGCTGGGCGCGCCGGGGGTCCGACGCGCTACGCAGCTGGCGGAGCGGGCAGGTGCAGTCGCCGCTGTAGCCATCGCCGCAACGTATCTGTCCGGAACTCAGTCAGATACGCCAGGCCCCACGCATACAACAGTACCCCCAGGCAGATGCCGCAGGCCAACAGCACATGCTGCAGGGTGGGCGTCAGGCGCGTATCGCCCAACTTCAACGAGACCAGAAACACCAGAACTGGCGTGTGCACCGCATACAAGGTGTATGAGAACCGCGCGGCCTCGCGTGACGCGCGCACATACACCGCCTGCGGCTGTGCCGGCTGGCGAGCAGTCAACAGCAACCACAGCAGCGGAAAGGTCACTGCCGTCAGCAGATAGTCGCTGGCCACGCCCTGCAGCCAGGTCAGTTTCGCGATACTGAAGAAGAGCAGCGCATACACAGCCGCCGCCAGCATGCGCGCCCAGCGCGCCCGGCCAGGCGAGAGCCGAGGCGCGGGCAGCACACACAGCAGCGTACCCGCCAGCCAGATAGGAAACATGCCCAGCACGCCGCCGCGAACAAACCACGCCAGCGCAAGAAACGACATGCCATACAGCCAGCGCTGACGCGGGCAGGTAGACGGGCGCAGCGCAAAGTAGCCCAGCGGAAACAGGAGGTAGTACCAGAACTCGTTGGCAAGACTCCACAGCGCACCGTTAGAGCCTAGCGTGGGCACCAGAATGGTCTGCACAAAGAAGAGGTTGCCCAGGAAGATATGCGGCGAGAGCTGCTGCGCTACATCGTGCAGCATGTGGTTGGCAACCATGCCGCCATACAGGCCCGGCGCACGCCCCAGGGCGAGCCCCAACCGATCCCACAGGACGCCCAACAGCAGCGCAGGCACCAGCACCACCCACAGCCGCACCAGGCGACGCATAAGGTAATCGCTCCACAGCCACTGCCCGCGCTCCACGGCGCGGAAGATAGCGCCGCTGATGAAGTAGCCGCTGAGGATGAAAAAGACGATGACCGCCTGATGCCCGGCGCTGGTAAGCACATAGGGCGCTGCAAGCAACAGTCGATGCGAGATGATCTGCGGAAAGTCCACCAAGAAGAGGTTCCGCGCATGCTCCGCAAAGACCGTGAGCGCCGCCAGCCCGCGCAACAGATCGAGCAGGACCGAGGCAGTAGAGTCGGCAAAGCGAACCGGGCGAAGGGTGGTGGGAGAATCAGGCGAGTCGAGGTGGATGCCTGGATTGCTCATCGCGTGCTCCCCAGGAGGCAAGCAGCAGATCGCCCCACCGGCCGCAACCGGGTGAGGCCCGGCGGAGTCACGAACATCGGACTTAGCATCTGGGAGCCTGTTGGCATGGCAAGCCCAAGCTTACCGGATACAGCAACGACAGGCGATAGCTGTCGGGGGACCTGTGCCCCCGACAGCCCAAGTCGCCCTGGTTCTAGTGGCCGCGCGAGCCGCGGTTGGGCCGGGAGCCGGAGTTGCCACCACGGAAGCCAGAGCCGCGCGCGGGGCTGCTGCGCCTGCCAGCCGGCTGCCCGCTCCCACTGCGCGATCCGGAGTTGCTGCGGCCGCGGAAGCCACTCTTGCGGCGCGGCTCAGCCGAGCGGTCCGTCTCGGCAGGCGCGTCGCCAGCCTTCCACGAGCGGCTCTCCAGCGACAGCAGCGAGTCGGGGTCCAGCGTGCCCACGTCGAGCGGCTGATTGCGCTGCTCCTTCTCGATGTTCTTGTCCGCCTCGCGCCAGTCGAACTTGATGCGCAGCTCGCGCTCCATCTTGCGGGCATCGCTGCGCTCCTGCGGCATGACAAAGGTAGTTGCCACGCCCTGCTTGCCCGCGCGACCGGTGCGGCCGATGCGATGCACAAAGTCTTCGCTGGCGTTGGGCAGGTCGTAGTTGACGACGTGCGCAATGTCGTTGATGTCGATACCGCGGGCCGCAACGTCGGTCGCGACCAGGATGCGGTGCTTGCCGGTGGCAAAGCCCTTCAGCGCTGCCGTGCGCTGCGACTGCGAGCGGTCACCGTGGATGGCATCTGCCTGGTGGCCCAGCTTCTCCAGCTTCTTGGCCACACGGTCGGAGCCGTGCTTGGTGCGGCAGAAGACGAGGAACGTACCCTGCTCCTCCTTCAGCATCTTGTCCAGCAGGCCAAGCTTCTGATCCTGCATCACGGTGTAGACGCGCAGTTCCACGCGGTCCGAGGGGCGCGAGGTCTGGCCGATCTCGATGCGCACCGGCTCATAGACGTAGTCGCGCACAATCTCCTGGATGTTGGCGTCGAGCGTTGCGGAGTAGCACATGGTCTGGCGATCTGCGGGCAGCGCGGCCACAATGCGGCGGATCGCCGGCAGAAAGCCCATGTCCAGCATGCGGTCGACCTCATCCAGCACCAGCATGTCTACGTTGGCCAGGCTGATGGCACGGCGGCGCAGAAAGTCCTCCAGGCGGCCCGGGGTGGCGACCACCAGGCGCGGTCCGCGCTGCAACTGGTCCAGCTGGCCGTTCTCTGACAGACCACCACAGACCAGCACGGCATCGTTCTTCGCGTGCGGAACCAGCTTGTGGTACACCTCCAGCACCTGCATGGCCAGCTCGCGCGTGGGCAGTAGAATCAGCGCCAGGATGGGGCTGCGCTTGCCCTTGGTGCTGGGGGCGGAGATCGCCTCCAACTGATCGATGATGGGCACCAGAAAGCTCAGCGTCTTGCCTGTGCCCGTGGAGGCCGTCGCAAGAATGTCAAAGCCCTCCAGGGCCGGGGGAATCGCCTTGGCCTGTACCGGCGTAGGGTGCAGAAAGCGGGAGGCGTGCAGCCGCTGCTTGAGCGACTCCGAGATGTCAAAGTCGGCAAACTGAACGTCGGCGACGATTGGCAGACCGTCCACCTGGGTGGTCTGCGGTGTGGATTCTGGGGAGGACGTGGGAGCCTGAGGCTCGAGGGTAAGCGTATTCAAGAGGTCGATTCCTTTGGGTGTTGATCCAGCGACGTATGCATGCAGGGGTGCCTTCGCACCAACAAGACACTAAGTTTTATTCAGCATTGCTGTCGGAGACCGAAGCGCTGCTGCTGCGCGGCGAGGCTCGTCCGTTGACGTGCCATCCAGCCAGAGCAACCAGCGCGACTTCAAACAGGGAAGGTAGGCGGTGGATATAAGGTGAGCCGCAGTCTCTGGCCAGGCTCCATGTGCTGCCGGTGAGCCCTTGCCTGCGGTACCTGCGTAGTCTTGTTCAGCCCACGCTCCTTTAGAGTAGCACAGTCGTCAAGCAGCCGTTGCCTGCCGGTAGCGCTGCGCGGCTCCCCAAAGGTTGCCCGTCGTGGTGCGCGCGCATGGAAAAAGGCACCGGAGACCGGTGCCCTGGTGGCGGATGGGGCGGTGGAAGGCGGCTTCCCTGCCATCGTCCTGCCGCTTAGATATGGCAGCTCACCATGCCGCGCTTCTCCAGATAGCGCTGGTGATACTCCTCGGCACGCCAGAAGGTTGGCGCAGGCTGTACCTGGGTGGCAATCGGAAGCCGGTAGGTGCCGGAGGCGTTCAACTCCGCAATCTTGGCGCGGGCCTGGGTGAACTGCGCGTCCGTCGTCGTAAAGATGACGGTGCGGTACTGCGTGCCCCAGTCAGGGCCCTGCCGATTGACCTGGGTGGGATCGTGCATGGCAAAGAAGGTGTCCAGCAGCGTCTCATACGAGAGGCGGCTGTTGTCATAGGTCACCTCCACCACCTCGGCATGGCCGGTGCGGTCCGTACACACCTCTTTGTAGGTGGGGTGCTCCAGGCTGCCGCCGGCGTACCCAACCTGGGTATCTAAAACTCCGATCAGTTCGTTGAACCGGGCCTCGACGCCCCAAAAACAACCTGCTCCGAAGATCGCCTTTTCCAATGCCACGATGTTGCTCCTTATGCACTTCATTGGATGCGCCGCAGAAGAAAGTGTCATCGGCGCAATATGAATTGCCGGAGTATTTTTGGACCTTGGTTTCAGGGGTGTCAAGGGGCCGCACCCCGGAAGTTGTAGGCGGGAAGCGGCGGAGTGACGACGGGCGCAGCAGAGAGCGCTCAACTGCTTTTGTTTGTTGCAACTACAACATGCTTGGCCGTTACCCGTCTGGCGCGGCAGGCCTAGCGCGGCGACCGTGGCCGCCGGGGCAGCGAAGGCTTCTTTTTGGCCGGCGATTTGAGCTGGGCAAACTCCGGAAGCTTGGCCTTTGGCACCACCTTCTTGCCCTGCGCAGCGCGGCCCAGCGCCGTCACCTCACCCGTCGTCAGCTCGCGAAACTCGCCCGGCGGCACGTCCAGCCGCAACGCGCCGTAGCCAATGCGGCGAATCTTCTCCACGTGGTGGCCAATCTCCTCAAACATCTTGCGCAGCTGGCGGTTGCGGCCCTCGATCAGCGTCACCTCGTACCATGGGTTATCGCCGCCACGCACCAGCTCCACCTTGGCTGGCGCGGTAATCACGCGGTCGCGACGCCCAGAGCGTACCTCGTTCAGCCGGCCGCGATCGATCATGATGCCGTTGCGGATCTGCTCCAGGCCAGAGGCCGGGGGCACCCCGCTGACCTTCACCAGGTAGGTCTTCTCCACCCCGGCGGCAGCCTTGGAGAGCGAGTTGGCCAGCTCTCCATCGTTGGTCATCAGCAGCAAACCTTCGGAGAGATAGTCCAATCGGCCTACAGGGTAGAGCCGGGGCAGCTTGCCGTGCACACCGGTCACCTTCTTCTGCGTCGCCTCAGCCAGCAGTTTGGCCACGGTAGGGCGGTTCTGCGGATCGTCCAGGGTGGTGACATAGCCGCGCGGCTTGTTGAGCATGAAGTAGCGATGCGGCTCCGGCCCGTGCAGCAGCTTGCCATCGACCCGGATGTGGTCGCGGGCGGCGTCGTGGCGGGTACCCAGCGTGGTGATCGTGGTGCCATTCACCTGCACCCGGCCTTCGAGGATCAGCTCCTCCGCCTTGCGGCGCGAGGCGATACCGGCCTGGGCAAGAATCTTCTGCAGACGGTCGCCGGTGGGCTGCGGATCTGCGGCGGGGCTGGGCTTAGGGTTGCTCCTGGGGTCGGGCTTGGTGGTCATGATGGCTCGTCTTTCTGACTGCGGAACAGCTCGTCGCGGTCGGGTTCGGGCACGGTGTGGTCACGTACCGGGGTGTACCTCAGTCGGCGATAGGTTCTTCGCCGGCATCCTCTTTCACCGGATTCTGCTCCAACGCATCCTCCACCACGGTGTCCATGGGATCCTCGGTGGGGTCCGGGCTGCCATCGGCCTGCGGCTCGTGGTGCGTGGGCTGCTCTGCGGCGGCCTCCTCCGGCACCAGCTCGTTGTCTGCCAGTTCGCTGGCCATCTTCTCGAACTCCTCGATGCTCGGCAGCTCCGAGATATCCTTGAGCCCGAAGCGCAGCAGGAAGTCCTTGGTGGTCTTGTACAGGATTGGCCTGCCGATCACCTGCTTGCGGCCCGCCGTCGTCACCAGCTTGCGCGCGATGAGCGAGCCCAGCACACCGGCCGAGTCCACGCCGCGAATCTCAGAGACCTCCGGCGCTGTGACCGGCTGTTTGTAGGCAACCACGGCCAGCGTCTCCAGTGCCTGCAGCGAGAGCTTGAGCGGTGGCTTCAGCGACTTGACGAAGCCGCGCACGGCATCGTGATACTCCGGCTTGGTGGCAAAGCGATAGCCGCCAGCAACCTCGCGAATCTCCAGCCCGCGATCGCCGATGGCATACTCCCGCATCAGCTCCTCCAGCAAGGTGCGGAAGTGGTCGCGCAACCTGCGGGCGCGCTCCCTCTCCTGCCGGGCCTCGGCGGCTGCGGCGTCGGTCTCAGCCGGGGAGGCAGCAGCGTCCTGGTCGGCCGCCGGTGCTTCGGCTGAGGCTGCCTCCGCGCAGGGTGCTTCGGCTGGGGGTGCTTCGGCGGAGGTGGCAACTTCTGCCGCCTCGGCCGTGGGCTCTGTCGGCAACAACACCTGCTGGGCGGCGGCCAACTGGTCCAGTTCGGCCTGCGCCTGCTGGCCCAGCAGACCCACCAGCTGGGCGAGGGTGACGGGCTCTTCTGCGGCGTAGATAACGGCTTCGATCTTGGCTTTAAGGCTCATGCAAACAAAAAGGCGTACCCCTAAGCATACCAACCCGCATAGGATTGCGGGGAGAAGTGGAGGAAGTTGCGCGCCATGAACCGAAGAACTCTGATCCAGCGTGGAATCCAACTTGGCCTGGGCACCCTGGCCAGCACTGCACTGCCCGGTGCCCATGCCGTGGCCGCCAGCGGCAAGCGTGGCGAACCTGTGGCGACAGAGACAACCGGCAAGGGCGCGCTGAAGGCCGTAGCAGCCGCAAGGGGCCTGCTGCTGGGCTGCGCGGTAGACACGACGCTGATGCGCCAGGACGCCGCCTACCAGGCAGCCCTGCGCGAGCAGTTCAACTGCGTGGTGGGCGAGAACTGCATGAAGTTCGGCCCCACACAGCCCCAGCCCGGCACGTACTTCTTTGACGATGCTGATGCGCTGGTGCGCTTTGCAGAAGAGAACCACATGAAGATCCGCGGACACAACTTTGTGTGGCACGAGGCCAAGCCCGCCTGGCTGGACGCAACCCTGACCCGCGAGAACGCAGCCAGCATCCTGACAAACCACATCCGCACCGTGGGCGGGCGCTACCGCGGCAAGGTGCATAGCTGGGACGTCGTGAACGAGGCGATCTGGCTGGAGGACGGGCGACCCGATGGACTGCGCACCGCTTCGCCCTGGTTCCAGACGCTGGGCGAGCAGTACCTGGCGCTGGCCTTCCGCACCGCACACGAGACCGATCCGAAGGCGCTGCTGACGTACAACGAATACGGCATCGAGTCAGACAGCGACAGCGAGAGCCGCAAGCGCGCCGCCACCCTGGCACTGCTGAAGCGGCTGAAGGCTGCCGGCGTGCCGGTACATGCGCTGGGCGTGCAGTCACACCTGCGTGCAGGCTCCCCGGCGAGCTATGCCAAAGGCGCTGCCGAGCTGACGCAGGGCGCCCAGGAGCTGGGGCTGAAGCTATTTGTAACGGAAATGGATGTAAAGGACGACTCGCTCGAGAGCGACAACATCGCAGTCCGCGATGCAGCGGTCGCAAGCGTGTACAGCACCTACCTGGATGCCATGCTGCAGTCCAAAGCGACGCACGCTGTGCTGACCTGGGGCGTGAGCGATGCGCATACCTGGCTGAACCGCGGCACCAGGTTCCGCGAGAAGCACCCCACGCGCAAGCAGCGCCCGCTGCTCTTAGATGACGCCGACGCGCCTAAGCCTGCCTTCTACGCGATGCGCCAAAGCCTGTGGCAGGCAAGCAAGCGCTAAGCAGCACAAGACAACTGCAGCTCTCACTCAGAGCGCGCTCATGACGCGTGCCTCGATGCTGCTCGCTGCCTTGCCGCAGCTGGAGCAGACTGCAAAGTATTGCATAGTCGAGGCTTGCAGGAATCGAGTCAGGCACTTTGCTTCGCGACTCCGGTGGGGTGAGATGAGAGGGGCTTAAGAAAAGCACGAAAGACGAGGAGGAATGGCGCTACGAATTGCAGCTCGATTGACAGCGTCTCCTGGTATGAAGCTAAAGAACACCTTGATTTTGATGAGCGCGCTTTGCCTGCTGCCCGCAGTCAGCAAAGCAGACGCTGTGCCCTTTGGTGCGGCTAGCGCCTATAACCTCGTCGCACTCGGCACCGTGGACTCGAACGGCAACACGGTGCTTGCCGGAACCATCGCTACCAACGCCGACATCGGCGGTCGCGTTGCCGCGGCCGACCAGGTGCTGCTGGGCACCACCCTTGGCAGCGCGCTGGTGACGGATCCATTTGCCTCGCAGGCGACTTACGCACTGGTCTCGCCTAACGGCCTGCCCGCCGGGCAGAGCTTCAACATCAACGGCGGCGGCAACGTCTTCGCGCCGGGCTCCAGCGCCAACATCAACTTCAACAACGGCGGCTCGCTGGTGACCACCGGCTCCTCGGGCATCAACTTCTCCACGCTGCGCTCCACGCTGGACGCGGAGAGTGTACTGCTGTCGGGCCTTACCTCGAACGGCGTTACCGGAGCACCCACGCCATCGGGCGGCAACCCCTCCTGGCTGGTGCTGCAGGGTAACAGCGCGACGCTCAACGTCTTCACCATTACGGCGGCGCAGTTTGCCGACACCAATCACCCCATCGACATTGAGGCTCCGACAGGTTCTACCGTCCTCATCAACGTGCTGGGCAGCAACCTGACACTGGGCACCGGGATCTACTACAACGGCGTGCAGTATGCGGGCGACAGCACCAACACGCAGGACATCCTGTTCAACTTTGCCAGTGCGACCAATGTCGCCATCAATGCGCAGTTCTCGGCCTCGCTGCTGGCACCGTTCGCCGTGCTGACCGGCAATGGTCAGATGGACGGCAACTTTATCGCTGCCCAGATCGGTCAGACTGGTGAAGTGCACAACATCGAGTTTGACGGCAACCTGCCCGGCGGCTCGACCAGCATCACCGTGACACCGGAGCCAAGCTCGCTGGTGCTGCTGGGCACCGGCATGCTCAGCATGGCAGCGCTGTTCCGCAAAGGCTTTCGCCCGCGCGCGTAAGGCTGCCGTGAGTCTGCGTCCTCATTTGTAACCAGAAGAGAAACCAATGGCCACCCGTGCAGTCCGAACGGGTGGCCATTGTGCATTCTGCAGATACAAATTGCGCTAGCGCCAGTCGTCGCGCGTGCTCTGCTGCTCCGTAAAGACATTCTCGAAGGCGTTGGTCTTCTTGATGAGGATGTCGCCAAGCGTGGCGGGCTGATGCAGCAGCACGGCCTGCAGGCGAACCAGCTCCAGCAGGGCGAGAAACATGCAGATCAGAGCGCGCTCAGTGTGGGTGTTATGCAGCAGGCGTCGCAGGCTGACAGGCTTGTCCTCCAGCAGCAGTCTGCGCTTGACGTAGTCGATCATCTGCGCCACGGTGACAGACTCTTCGTCCACGTTCAGCACGGGCCGTGCCCGCAGCCTGTCCAGCACCTGGCGAAAGACGCGCACCAGGTCTACGGTATCGGCGGCAATCTCCTGCTCCAACCCGGCGTCTGTGCCTGCGGCCTGGGTCTCCGCGCGGAAGTAGCGCATGCCCGGGTTGGTCCAGGTGGCTTCTTCAATCTGTTGCTTCTGCAGCAGCATCTGCGCTGCGGCCTTGAAGCGCTCATGCTCCAGCAAACGCTCCACCAGTTCGCGTCGCGGATCTTCCGCGTCGGTCCCGGTCACGTCGGAGGGGTCGCGCGGCAGCAGCATCTTGCTCTTGATGTGGATGAGCAGCGAGGCCATGTAGATGAACTCGCCGGCTGAGTCCACATCATTCTGCTTCAGGTGATGCGTGTACTCCAGGAACTGACTGGTGATGCGCGCGATGGGAATGTCGTAGATGTCGATGTTCTGCTTGCGGATCAGGTCGAGCAGCAGATCGAGCGGGCCATCGTAGACCTGGCCCACGGTGACGGAGAACGGCGACTGCGACGCCTCCTGCTTTTCGGGCGAGGGGCGCTTCGCCTCGGGCGCAGGGGGCACAGGCTTCGGCTCCAGAGCAAAGGGCTCGGCAGAGACCTCAGCTTGCGCGGGTTGCGGTGGCAGTTCGTGCTCGTTGGTCATAGGCTGCCTGGGCGCAGGCCAACGACCTCGCGGACCTGCTGCATGGTTTGTGCGGCACGCTGCGCAGCGCGGCGCGCACCGGCGGAAAAGATCGCCTCCACCTCCACCAGGTTGTTGGCAAAGTGCTGGCGCCTCTGCTGGATCGGTGCCAACTCGGCGACGACGTGGTCCGCCAGCCAGCCCTTGCACTCGATGCAGCCGATGCCTGCCGTCGTGCAGCCGACTCGCGCCTGCTGCTGCACCGCCTCTGGCGAGAAGACCCGGTGCAGATCGAACACCGGGCAGACGTCCGGGTTGCCCGCGTCGGTGCGGCGCACCCGTTCAGGATCCGTCACCATCGTCTTCAGCTTGGCGCGAACCTCGGGCTCCGGATCCGAGAGCAGAATCGTGTTCTGGTAGCTCTTGGACATCTTGCGCCCGTCGGTGCCCGGCAGTTTGGGGGAGGGGGTCAGCAGCACATCCGGCTCCGGCAGCACGGTGTCAACAAACCACTGCGACTTGAGCTTGGTCTGGTGCGCGGCCTGCACCAGTTCGTGGGTGGAGAAGTTCTGCCGGGCAGGGTCGCCGGCGATCTTGCGGGCCTTGGTCTTCACGGCCTCCAACTCCCAGGGGGCGGCCTCCGGGCCAAAGTGGATGGCGCCGGGGTAGAGCGAGTTGAAGCGGCGAGCCACCTCGCGGGTGATCTCGACGTGCGCCTCCTGATCTTTGCCGACGGGCACATACTTCGGCTGATAGAGCAGAATGTCGGCAGACTGTAGCAGCGGGTAGCCGAGAAAGCCGTAGGTGGCCAGGTCCTTCTCCTTCAGTTGCTCCTGCTGATCTTTGTAGGTGGGCACGCGCTCCAGCCAGCTGACGGGAGTAATCATGCTGAGCAGCGTGTGCAGCTCAAAGTGCGCCGGCACGTCACTCTGGATGAAGAGCGTGCAGCGCTCAGGGTCCAGGCCTGCGGCCAGAAAGTCCAGCGCGACCTCGCGGATGTTGTTGCGTAGCGCTGAGGTGTCAGCGTAGTCGGTGGTGAGCGCGTGGTAGTCCGCAATGAAGAAGTAGCACTCGTACTGGTGCTGCAGCTGCACCCAGTTGTGCAGGGCGCCCATGTAGTTGCCCAGGTGCAGTCGGCCGGTGGGACGCATGCCCGAGAGCACGCGCGGACGCGAGGCGTTGGTATTCAAATCGTTCATTTCCTGTCCGATCACGATGTTACAGGATACCGGGCGGCGGATATCGCGCCTGCCGCGTAACTGCTGCGGCTACAACAGATGCAGCAAGCCGTTGAAGAGCACCAGCAGCGGCACAAAGAAGAGCATGATGATGCGGTAGCCCAGGAAGAAGAAGCCGAACATCAGATAGATGCCCAGGTTGTCAAAGGTCTGTTGCGCGTTGTAGGGCAGGTAGTAGCGCAGCACCTTGCCGCCATCGACTGAGGGCAACGGCAGCAGGTTGAAGACGAACAGCAGCAGGTTGGTTACGATGCCGAGATACAGGAACAGCATGATGGGAAACAGCGCAGAGAGCCCCTCGGTGGGTATATCCGTCACTCCCAGGGCCAGAAACGAGGCCACGCCCAGCTGGTTGGCCGCTGCAGGAATCGTGTGCTTGAGCACCACCAGCAGCAACAGGCAGGCAGCGGCAGCCAGCAGGTGCGCTACCAGCCCGGAGAGGTAGACCTGCATCTCATCGCGGCCCGGATGCCGGAAGTTCCGCGTGGTAATCGGCACCGGCTTGCCCCACCCCAGTAACAGGTTGCTGTGAAACAGAACGATCGAGATTGCCGGCCAAAGCAGCGTGCCGAAGACATCCGCATGCTTGACCGGATTGAGCGAGACATAGCCCAACATGCGCGCCGTGGGGTCGCCTTTGCGATTGGCGTACCAGGCCTGCACGGCGTTGTGCACCGAGATGGCCAGCACCAGGACAACAAACTCAAACAGGGCGAGAACGACGGTCATGCTCATGCGAGCAGTCTACCGGCTGCTGCGCGGCCCCGCCACCTCACTGGTCGGGACTCTTGTGCCGTTTGACGTGCGCCGGAATGCCCACGGCAACCGTGGCGTCGGGCACATCGCGCGTAGCCAGGCCCATGGCACCGAGCATGGCATTCTCGCCCACTTTGGCACCAGCCAGAACCGTGGCGTGGTAGGTAACGCGCGCCCGGGGGCCAATCTCCGTCACCTTGTTGGTCACATCGGCCTGATGGTTGATGTCGTGCGTATGCGAGTAGATGTTGGCGTAGTCCGAGACGCTGGAGTTGGCATGCAGAATAATCTCGCCACGGTCGTCCAGCAGCACATTCTTGTGAATGGTGCAGTTGTCTTCGATGGTCAGGTTGTAGCCAAAGGTGAACTCCACATTGTGGAAGATCTTGACGCTCTTCCCGAGGTGGCGGAAGATATGCCGCCCCAGCATACAGCGGAAGCGAAAGCCCAGCCAGTGGTTGAGCCCCAGCGGCGAGCGGTCGAACATCTGCCAGAAGTAGATGAGCGGCTTGCGCACGGCATAGAGTTCGGCATCCACATCGCCGTAGTACTCCGGCTCCAGCGTGGCGTTGCGCGGATCAAAGCTCTCTGCCATCACATTGGTGCCGAGCTCGCTGGTCAGGCTTGCCTGCCTCCTGCCGCCATGCGTGCGTCCCAGAAAGATCTGCGTCAGCTCGTCGCGCACAATCTCAGACCGACGATCAACTCCCTGGTGGCGCATGAACTCTTCGTTCAGGTTAGAGAGCCAGCGGCGGTAGATGGCTTCAGCTTCAGGCGTGGGCTTCAGGTCTCGATAGGCATGTACGGGCATTGGACTGCTTTCTTCGTTTGATATTGCTGGCGGTGTTTATTCTATGGCGAATACAGCATAGACGGTAGCAGAGGTGTTGATGCGACGCGGGTTGATGGCCAGGGGTAACGGCGCGGGAGCTGCGCCCAGCCTGGCCTTGGCGGCGAACACCGGGCGCACCGGCTGCTCCTCCACCTGGTTGGTGGCGTAGAGCAGCGGGCCAAGGTGAACGCCCAGCGCGGTGGCCATAGCCGTGGCCTGGCGGCGGGCGGCGGCCAGGGCATGGCCGGCGGCCTCGGCCTGCACGGCGTTCGCGTCCTTCAGCGACCATTCAATCTGACCAGACTGGTTGGCACCGGCTTGGACGGCGCGATCCAGCACCTGCGCGGCAGAGTCCGCCGTGGTGCGCACAGTCCAGCTCTGCACCACCTGGAACTGGCGCTGGGCTCGCTCCGTGGCAGAGAGCTGCTGCTGCTCATACTCCGGCACGGGCGACACGGCCTGGTTCTCGCTCTCCACCTGGTCCGCCGGGATGCCGCTGGCCGTGATGGCCCGCACGATGGCGTTCGACAGCGTGGAACCTGCCGCGTACGCTGCGGGCTGGTCTGGCCCATAGGCGATGAAGCCAACGTGCACGGTAGCGACATCCGCCATGGTGGTGACGCTATCGGTCGCCGTAATGGCCAGAGTGCGGTTGTCCTTGCCCACCTGGATGGTCTGCGCGGCTGCCACCAGGGGGAGCGACGCAGCCAGCAGGTAGGCGAGGGACACGGCGATGAGGGACGAGTTGGGTCGCATCAGAATGAAGACTCCTTGGCTTGACGGTGGGCGTGGGCTCTACTCGTCCGCTGGCTTGCTCAGCAGATCGGCGAATGTCTGCTTGTGTTTAGGCTGGCTGGCGGCGCGACGCTTGGGGTCTGGCAGCACCCGCTCGGGCGCCGGTGTTCCGACGCGCTGGCGGGCGTTGGCCTTGACGGCCTTGATCAGCGAAAAGCCTTTGGTTCCCGACTTCTTCATCGTGCCTTCCCAGCCTTTCGCGCTGGCCTTCCTGTGCAGGCCACGGCAGCACAGGCTCCGCTGCTGGAATGTTAGACGGCCCGCACGGCTGCGAGGCACCGACTAATTATGCAATACTCATGCTCGCAGAGGCGTGTACGGATCTCGTGTGACGAGGCTCACCGAACCCTTTGGCGCGCGAGGTATGGGATGGAAGAGCGTGATTTCTTCGACGAGCGACCGGAGCAGCGGAACCATACGTTGACCTGTCCGCACTGCGGGCAGGCGGGAGAGTATCAGATCAGCTGGCTGGTGCGGCGGAAGCGCGCCCAGCTGCCGCGCGGAGCCGATGAGCGCGACCGCGCCCGGTTTGCCAAGGCGCAGAGCTACATGGTGCGCCGCGACGACATGCTGGGCTGCAAGAACGTCCGCTGCCGCAAGCGGTTTGAGATCGTCGGTATTCAGTCTGTGGCTTTCCTGTAACGGGCTGCCCCGTGGCGAGGCGGCAGCACTTGGGCCCCGCACAGGTGCCGGGCTGTGGTTTAATGGGAGTGGAAGCGTGGGGCGGTAAGCCCTACGGTGAGTAGAATTTGCAGGGCGGATGCCGGGCCACGACCGGTATACGACGCAGGAGACAGAGACGCAATGGCCAACACACTGCTGCCGTACGAAGAGCGCAACCTTACCCCGGACGAAGTGGAGCAGCTGGATCGCCGTCGCCGCGCCGGTCAACTCTGCCTGGTGATCTGCTTCCAGTGCCTGATTGTCTCGACGCTGCTGACCCTGTGGTCGGGCCAGGACCTTACCTACTCCCCAGGCTGGGCGCACCCCATGGCGTACTGGAATGCGATCACCTTCCTCGGCGCGGTGATCTTTGGTCTGGTCGGGATTCGCCTGCGCCGCGGCAGCACCGAGTTCATCAGCTACTAAGGCTGAAGAACCCGCGCGCTCGATCCTTCGGATTCCTCGGACAGGCTTGACCAAGCGCACAGTGTAGGAACACACTGCGCGCATGCGGGTGGCAATGCTGCACTGCGGCGGAGCAACGGCGATCGGTTTTCTGGGACGGGCGGGTGACGCCTGCCTGCTCGGAACCCTGATACTGGCCGAGCCGGAACACTTCTCCGGCACAGAGATCACGCTCCTACTGCTGGCCATGCTGGCCTCTGCAGGACTCTTCCTGCAGCGCCTCTGGCCCATTCTCCAGACCATCCATCACGCACAACCGGAGCAGGACTTCCACCTGCGGCCTCTGGGCAGGCGCACTGCTGCGTTTGTGTGGGAGGTACTGCTGCAGGGCAAGGTGATCCGCCAGCGTCCGCTGCCTGGGCTGGCCCACGCCTTCGTCTTCTGGGGCTTCCTGGCCTTCGCACTGGTCAGCCTCAACCATGTTGCCACCGGGCTGCGCCTGGGCTTTCTGCCGCCGCAGAGCTGGGCAGGGCGCTTCTACTTTGACTTCGCCGCCGTGTGGGCGCTGCTCGTGGCGGTCTCCATCGTGGGACTGTTTGTCCGCCGCTTTTTCGTGCGGCCTATCTGGCTGGGCGAGCACCTCTCGTATGAGTCCGGAGTGATTGCCGGACTTATCTTCCTGCTGATGGTGAGTTACCTCGGGGCCTTTGCGGTTGCGCCCGGCGGCTCCGCCGTCAAGCTGCTGTGGTGGTCCCACACGGCGGCGCTCCTGGTCTTCCTGCCGCTGATTCCGCATACCAAGCACCTGCACCTGGTGCTGAGCCCGCTGACGGTCTTTCTGAAGCGTGACAGCTTTGCGCAGATTCCCAGGCTGCACGGGGACGAGGACTTCGGCTTAGTAGCAGGCAAGGATGTTACGCAACTGATCGCGTTACAGACCTATAGCTGTGTGGAGTGCGGCCGCTGCACCGAGCACTGCCCCGCTGCCACCACCGGCAAAGTGCTGAACCCCAAGGAAGTGGTGCTGGGCCTGCGCAGCTACCTGAACACCGTCGGCCCGGCCAGCGAGGTGCCCCTGCTGGCCGAGGCGCGACCAGACACCGCCTATGCCCCAACGCTCAGCATGGAGGCGGTCTTCGGCTGCACCACCTGCGGCAGCTGCGAGTTCCAGTGCCCGGTAGGCATCCAGCACGTGCCGGTGATCGTAGGGCTGCGACGCGGCGCAGTGAATACCGGCACCTGGGAAGACGACTATGGCACCAAGCTGTTTCTGGCGCTGGAGAAGCACGGCAATGCACTGGGCCTGAGCGCCGCCGAGCGCGATAAATTTGTAACCAAACAAGGTTTCCCCATCTTCGACGGCACGCAGGAGTACTGCCTGTGGCTGGGCTGCATGGGCGGCTACGACCCTAAAGGCCGCGAGATCATCGCCGACTTTGCCCGCGTCATGCATTTTCTTGGCACCAGCTTCGGCGTGCTGAAGAAAGAGCGCTGCACCGGCGACCCGGCCCGCAGGCTAGGCAACGATCTGCTGTTTGGCACCCTGGCCGACTCCGGACTGAAGAGCCTGGAGGCAGCAAAGGTGCAGAAGATTGTTGCCATCTGCCCGCACTGCGTGCGCACCATTGCCGAGGACTGGCGCGAGTACGGCATCGCTCCGCAGATCGAACACCACTCGGAGTTTATGGCGCGGCACCGCGACCGCCTGCCACAACAGCAGGGCCAGAGCATCGTGTACCACGACCCCTGCTACCTGGGCCGCTACCGGGAGCAGTACGATGCCCCGCGGCAGGTGGTGCAGCAGGCTGGAGCCCTGGTTGAGGCTCCGCGGCACCGCGAACGCAGCTTCTGTTGCGGTGCCGGTGGTGGACTGGCCTTTCTGGGCGAGGAGCACGGGGAACGCGTGAGCCATGTGCGCGCCCAGGAGCTGGTGGCAACCGGAGCGGACGTAGTGGGCACGGCCTGCCCGTTCTGCAATACGATGTTTCGGGACGCGCTGCACGAGACCGAGCGGCAGCCGCAGTTGCTGGATATTGCCCAGTTGACGGCACGTGCGCTGCCGTCTCAACCGCCAGGAGGCGAACCGTGAAGATTGTGGTGGCAGTAAAGCAGGTACCGGAGCGCGACGCAGCGATCCGTGTGGGTGCGGACGGACGCTGGATTGAGGAAGAGGATCTGAGCTACACCATCAACGAGCCGGATGCTTACGCGCTGGAAGAGGCGCTGCAGTTGAAAGAGAAGCACGGCGGCGAGGTGGTGGTGGTGGGTGCCGGGCCAGAGCGCGTAACCAGCACGCTGCGCGAGGCGCTAGCCAAAGGCGCAGACCGCGCGATTCACGTAGAGGCTGTGGACCTGGGCGAACGCGACACTCTGGGCGTGGCCCAGGTGCTGGCCGACGCAATTGCCGCCGAGGCGCCGGATTTGGTACTGACCGGGTTACAATCCGATGATCTTGGTCTTGGCCAGACCGGAGTCGTGATGGCGGAGCTGCTGGGTCTGCCGCACGCCACCATCATCATGCAGGTGGAGGTGACGGCCAGCGGCCTGCGCGTGAAGCAGGAGTTGGAGGACGGCTGGTTCCAGCATGTAGAGATGCCCCTGCCCGCGCTGCTGACCATGCAGAGCGGCGGCAACAAGCTGCGCTACGCTACCCTGATGGGCATCAAGAAGGCGAAGGCCAAAGAGTTGAAGACCGAGACTGCCGCTGCGGCTGCTGCCAGCCCGTCTGCACGGCTGGAGCGGGTCTACCTGCCCCAGCGGCAGAAGCACACCGAGATGCTGACGGGATCGCCAGCCGAAGTCGCGGCAAAGCTGGTGCAGATTCTGAAGAACGATGTGAGGGTGCTATGAGCAACGGTCCGGCAGGCGGAGTTCTGGTGGTTCTGGAGCAGCATGACGGCGAGTTGCATCGGCTCAGTGCCGAGGCGTTGGCTGCGGGTCGCATGTTGGCGGCAAAGGTCGGCGGCAGGGTGGAGTGCGCGTTGTTGCGTGCGCCGGGCCAGGCGGTGGCGCTCACGGGAGTGCCCGGCAGGGTGCATGCCGTGGAGCATCCGCTGCTGGCTGCCTACACCAGCGATGGCTACACGGCGGCGCTGGAGCAGCTGATTCGCACCCTGACGCCCAGCCATGTGGTGCTGCCACACACCTACCAGGTGCGCGACTACGCCCCGGCGCTGGCGACGCGCTTTCGTCAGGTGCTGCTCAGCGACGTTACGGCGATCCACGATACGGAGACCGGGCCGGTGTTTGTGCGCCAGTTGTTGCAGGGCAAGCTGAATGCGGACTACCGCGCAACCGGGGCAGGGCCGTGTTTTGTCTCCGTGCAGGCGGGCAGCTTCCTGGCAGAGGATGCTGCCACCGATGCAGCCGAGGTCGTCGCCTTCGCCCCGGTGCTGGAGGCCGCGCAGATTCGCACTCGCGCCGGCGAGCGGTTCCGAGAGGCGGCACACACGGTGGACCTGGGCAGTGCTGCCGTCATCGTCTCGGTCGGTCGCGGCATCGGAGAAGAGGCCAACATCCCACTGGTGCAGGAGCTGGCCGATGCCCTGGGTGCAGAGCTGGCCGCCAGCCGCCCCATCTGCGACAGCGGCTGGGTGCCGATGGAGCGACAGGTCGGCAGCTCCGGCCAGACGGTGGCCCCCAAGCTCTATCTGGCGGTGGGCATCTCGGGCGCCATCCAGCACCTGGTGGGCATGAAGGGCTCAAAGTGCGTGATCGCCATCAACAAAGATGAGCACGCGCCGATCTTTGAAGTAGCAGACTTCGGCGTCGTGGGCGATCTGTTTGAGATGGTGCCGGAGCTGACCAAGGCCGTGCGCGCGGCCAGATAGCAGCTATTTACGACGTAGCGGAGCTGACTGCACATAGCGGACGAGATCCGCGAGCGTTACCAGGATGGGCAGGTCGGCTGCAGGTGCCTTACGACCGCAGCTCTGGACCAGCTCTGCGGCTGCAGCGCGAATCTCGCTGGCCGACAGGCCGATCTCTTCGGTCAGGCGAGCGGCAGGCGGCACCAGCTGGCCTACGCCACGGGTCTGGTGCAGATAAACATGCGCGGCACGCAGTACTTCGGGATCCAGATCGTGCGCTGCGGCAGACGATGCAACCACGCGGTGCGGAGGCGGATACCCGCCGGCAGCAGGAACAGGAGTAGCCTCGCCACGCAGCAGGGCCGAGGCGACCTTGCGCGTATATGCGAGGTAGTAGAACACGCTGGCCAAGACAGTGAGGCAAAGGACCAGAATGAGCGGCAGGACATGCTCACTGAGCCAGAGAAAAACACGTTCGATCCAGAACAAGTGCGCTGCTCCGTTCGGTAGTACTGCTAGTGTAAGCGTGTTTGCCTGCCCTGCAGCGGCAAAAGATGGGCCTGCGCACACAAAGACCCGGACCGGCTGCCAGACCTGACCGATATACTAAAGGTCTTGCCGACGCGGGTTTAGCTACGTCGGCAAGGAGAGGACTGAAGCAACGGAATGATGCAGCCAGCTAACCCGGTGGGCACTACCGCCGTGGCAGAGGCAGGAGCCGCAGGACGCCTGCGCGATCGCTTTGGCCGCGCCATCACCGATCTGCGGGTCTCGGTCACCGACCGGTGCAACTACCGCTGCGTCTACTGCAGGACAGGCAACGACGGCGCACAGTATGCCGAGCTGGCAATCGCAGACTACCTGCGGCTGGTGCGGCGCTTCGTCGCCCTGGGCATTGAGAAGGTACGGCTGACGGGCGGCGAGCCGCTGCTGCGGCAGGGCCTGGTGGAGATGGTCGCCGAGCTGGCTACCCTGCGCACCGCGTTTGACGCGGACGGCAACCCCACCCGCAACGGCGCCCCGCTGGATCTGGCCCTGACCACCAACGGTCACCTGCTGGAGGAGCTGGCCCAGCCGCTGCACGACGCCGGCCTGAGCCGGGTTACGGTCAGCATGGATGCCGTCGATGCCCAGACGTTTGCCGCCGTGACGCGTGTGCCACGCAGCTACGAGCGGGTGCTGGCCGGCATGCGCAAGGCCCAGGCAGTGGGCCTGGGACCCGTGAAGGTGAACTGCGTGCTGCTGCGCGGATTCAACGACGGGCAGATCGAAGGCTTTGCGGAGTTCTCGCGTCGCGAGGGTGTCATTGTGCGGTTTATCGAGTTCATGCCGCTGGAGGAGGACCGCACCTGGCGGCCGGATGTGGTCGTCACCATGGATGAGATTGTGGCCCGGCTGGCGCGCGTGCGTCCCCTGCGCGAGCTGCCGCCAAACCACAGCAGCGAGACCGCCCGCAGGTTCACCTTTGACGACGGAATCGGCGAGATCGGCATCATTGCTCCCGTCTCGCGGCCCTTCTGCGGCCACTGCAGCCGGGTCCGGCTCACCTCCGACGGCAAACTCCGGACTTGTCTCTTCTCACAAAGTGATCACGATTTATTTGGTGTCATGCGGCGCGGCGGAACAGATGCGGAGTTAGACGCGTATATTCGACGTGTTGTACACCACAAAGAGGAGCGACATCACATCGGGGAACCGGGGTTTGAGAAACCCTCCCGCAGCATGGTTCACATCGGTGGATGAAGCACCAGGACGAAGACAATCTGTAGAAGTCAGGCAACGCGAAGAGCTGTACACACTGGCTGCATCGAGAGATACCGTCCGCGCATCGCGGACCTGTAAGGGACGCACCCGGGTGAGTCGGTGAAGGGCAAACGCCAGTTCGAGATCGTCGAGAGCCGCCAGATGGATCACCTGCGGGTGTTCCATGAGGTTGCGCGGGCGCTCACCTCGTCGCTGGAGCTGGAGGAGATTCTGCAGGCCATCATGGAAAAGATGGCGCAGTTCTTTGGCCCGGAGCGCTGGTCCATGCTGATGGTCGATGAGCACGAGGGCGACCTGTACTACGCCATTGCCGTGGGCGAGAACGCCGAAAGCCTGAAGGGCCTGCGGGTGCCGATGGGCGAGGGTGTGGCCGGCTGGGTAGCCAAGACCGGCAACCCGCTGGTGGTGCCGGATGTCTCGCTGGACCAGCACTGGTCGGCCTTCGCCAAGCGCTTTCCTGAGCTGCACATTCAGTCCATCGCCTGCGTTCCGGTGCGCTCGCTCAACCGGACTCTGGGCGTTATCCAGCTGATGAACAGCAAGCTGGACCTGATGTCCGAGTACTCCATCTCGTTTCTGCGCATTCTGTGCGACTACGCGGCCATCGCGATCCAGAATGCACGCTCCATGACGCTCATCCAGGAGCTGACCATTACGGACGACTGCACAGGGCTCTTCAACGCACGGCACCTGTACAGCCTGCTCGACGAACAGGTGCAGTCGCGTGACGAGTTCACGCTGCTGTTTCTTGACCTGGACCACTTTAAGAGCGTGAATGACACGCACGGACACCTGGTGGGCAGCCGCCTGCTGGCCGAGGTGGGCGGGCTGATGAAGCGTTCTCTGGGACCAGAGATCCAGGCCTTCCGGTATGGTGGCGACGAGTTTGTGGCGCTGATGCCGCGCGTCGGCAAAGCCCGTGGCATGGAGATCGCCATGCAGCTGCGTGACGACCTGCGCCGTGCGCGGTTTCTGGAAGGAGCAGGGCTTGCGCTCCAGATCTCGGGCAGCTTTGGCATGGCGACCTACCCGGAAGATGGGGATACCGTGGCCGGTATTCTGCGCGCGGCTGACACCATGATGTACGAGGCAAAAAACGAGACGCGCGACAACGTGGCCGTCGCCGGTCATGGCCTGATGCTGGAGCTGGACCGTACCGACGGAGCCTATCGGGTGGGCCGCAAGGCCTAGGCGCGGGCCGCAGGCTAAGGCTGGTTGTCGTCGTCCGGTCGGCTGCGGCGGCGCTCCAGGCTGGCTGGCCGGCGCGGCTGAGGCCGAATAGCGTCGCGATTCTCCGGCGCCACCGGGTGCACGCCAAAGTCCCACACTCCGAGATTCACCTCATGGTCCGAGAGAACCTCCAGCAGCGCGTACTCGCCAAAGTCCAGGGTGTGCTGCGGCGTGATCTTCATCCAATGCTTGCCGGGCAGCGGCTCCACGGTGCACTCCACCACGTCTGGTTGCGGACGCACGCCCAGCAGGCTGATTCGGAAGCTCTGCACAACACGCAGGCCGATGCGCACATCGGTCCGCACCACCACGTAGCTGCTCTCCGCCGATCCACCGGAGGGTGCCGTCTCGGCCTGGCCCCGGGCACCATGGGTATCCACCACCAGCGGTGTACCGCCCGTGGCTGGCGGCGGGTCGTCGCCCACCCGCAGATAAAAGACGGGCGAGTCGACGTGTAGCTGCACCGCCGCCTTCTCGCCGTTGATCTCAATAATCTGGTGCGGAGCCGAGAACGGATTGACCAGGCCGCGCAGCACGTTGTGCGAGGTCTGGCGGTTCAGGTCGCCACTGGCCTGGGTCAGGGGAATCAACTCGGGCGTGCCCTGATAGGTGTCCAGCACCAGGGCACTGGAGTCTGTGTCCAGACGCAGGTCATGGGCTACCTCCGGGGTGCGCGCGGCGCGGTCGGCCTCTTCGCGCGCTAGCTCGGGGTCCAGTACCGGCGGCTGCCCGGTGGCCTCGTCCGGAGTTGCGTGGCGTGCCTGCCACCGCTCGGTCGCGGGCAGGTCCACCAGCTCCAGCGGAATCTCTTCGGTTTCGCCGCCGCGCTCGGCAGAGACGTAGCGAACGACCTTGCCAACCACCTGATAGCTCATCACCACCTGGTAGGAGCCGTCCTTTAGAATCAGCCGGGTACGGTGGGCGGGCGCAGCAGGCTCGGTCGCCAGGGGCCGCTGGCCAGACTGTGCCGTCGCCTGAGCCGTTGCACCCAGGAGTGACGCCAGCAAAATCAGCCCCGTTGCATACTTTCTCTGCATTCCAACCGTCCTAACAGATGTGGGAGGCACGGCCGCAGCTCGCGCCCGCAGCCGGTTGACCTATCCAGCCGTCGCCCGCCGCGTTCTTAGGCCGCGGCGAGTGTGCTAAACAGATAGTAGCAATCAAACGCGATGACCTACCGCACCGCAAGCCCGGCGACCGCTCGGCCACAGCCTCTTTGGCTGCGGCTGGTCACCCTGTTGTCGATCTTGCTGGTGATGCTGGGCAGCACGGCGCAGGCCTGCCATCACCACTCGGAGGGTGCCGCGCCCTTCAAGGACACGCGGCAGGGCAACTCCACCACAGACCACTGTCTGTTGTGCGTTGCCATGCACTCCGCCATGCCGACCGCAACCGCGCAGGTGCAGTCGATCAGCGTCGTGACCGAGAGTGTGGCCAGCGTTGCCCTGCAGGCTCCACCAGCCCGCCTGCTGAGCTTTGAGCTGCAATCGCGCCCGCCTCCCGCGCCTTCGTCCACGCAAGGCAGCGGCAGGGTGATGTAACGCTCTGCCCGGAACCGGACTGGCCCAACGCACGTTGGGCCGACGCGACAAAGGGCCCTACATGAATCAGCATCGTGTGAAGCTGCGATCTCCCCTGCAGCAACTTTATCGAACGTATCTGCAGAATCGAATGCCCATGCGGCACGGAGTGGCAGCGGTTCTGCTCGCCTCGCTGCTGCTGGTTCCCCACGCCGTGCGCGCCATGCAAACCCCGGGCGGCAGCGTGGCCGGCACCGTGCTGGACACCTCTGGCGCAGCCGTTGCCGGGGCCAGCGTGCAACTGGTGGACTCCATCGGGCACGTGCAGGAGACCACCGTCTCCGACGCCAAGGGCCAGTTTGCCTTTGCCAATGTGCCGGAGCACACCTACCAGTTGACCGTGCAGGCCCAGGGCTTTGCAAACGCCGAGCAGCCCGTGCAGGTGCGCGCGGCGGCCAGTGTGACGGCGGTCGTCACGCTCAGCATCTCGTCCATCGTGCAGACGGTCGACGTGGAGGCCAACGCCTCCAACATGGTGGAGACCGACGCGAGCGCCCACACCGATATCGACAGCGCGCTGATCGACCGGATGCCCGTGCCGCAGAGCTCCACCGGCCTCAGCACACTGATCACGCTGGCCAGCCCGGGCGTCGCTGCAGACTCCAACGGCATGTTTCACCCCATGGGCGAGCACTCCGACACGACCTACTCGATCGACGGCCAGCCCGTCAGCGACCAGCAGAGCAAGACCTTCTCCAACCAGATGGGCACCAGTGCCATCGCCTCAGTCGAGGTGCTGGATGGCGTGATACCACCCGAGTACGGCGACAAGGCTAGCCTGGTCGCCAAGACCACGACCAAGTCCGGCCTGGATTCGCATGGCGTGCACGGCAGCCTGACCGGCTCCTACGGCAGCTTCGGCTCGCCCTCGGTCGGGCTTACGTTGTCTGCAGGCAGCGACAGCGTGGGCAACTTTCTGGCCGTCGATGGAATGCGCAGCGGGCGCTTTCTGGACTCGCCCGAGTTTCGCCCGCTGCACGACCGCGGCAACTCCGAGGACGTCTTCGACCGTATCGACTGGCACCCTGACGAGAAGGACAGCCTGCAGCTCAACCTCTCTGCAGCGCGCAGCTGGTTCCAGCAGCCTAACCAAATGGACCAGCCGCAACAGGACCAGCGCCAGCAGAATCGCAGCTTCAACGTCTCGCCCATGTGGACGCGCACCCTGAACGACGCGACGGTGCTGAACATGAACGCGTACGTGCGCCAGGACCGCGTCGGCTACTTCCCCAGCGCGAACCCCTTTGCCGATACGCCTGCCACGCTGCAGCAGAGCCGCCGCCTGACCAACGCCGGCATCAAGGCTGACCTGAACTACGTCCGCGGCATTCACGCCTTCAAGGCTGGCGCCAACTTCTACCACACGTTCCTCTCCGAACAGTTCCAGACCGGCCTGACCGCCCCGGGTTACAACTCGCCTTGCGTCGACAGCAACGGCGTTCCAGTGGCGGACTCCTCGCTGACGGCCACCAGCCAGTGCAGCAGCGCGGGCTATGCGGTGAACAGTGGATACCTGCCAGGCCTGGCCGCGTTTGACCTGACGCGCGGCGGCGCACTCTTCCAGTTCCGCGGCCGCACCGACATCAAGCAGGAGGCCGCCTACCTGGAAGACACCATCGCCTGGCGGCAGTGGAGCATCCTGCTCGGCGGGCGAGCGGATAACTACAACGGCCTCAGTTCACGCTCCATGCTGCAGCCCCGCCTGGGCGTTACCTACGACAATCGGCCCACGGCAACGGTGCTGCGCATCGGCTATAGCAAGCTCTTCCCTACGCCGTATAACGAGAACCTGATCCTCTCCAGCTCCACCGGAGCCGGCGGTCTGGCCGCCAGCGGCGGTGCCTACGGCCAGCACGCGCTGAAGCCCGGCAAGCGCAACCAGTTCAACGCAGGGCTGGAGCAGGGCGTGGGCAAGTGGCTGGTGCTGAGCGCGGACTACTTCTGGAAGTACACGCAGCGTGACTTTGACTTCGATGTCATCTTCAATACCCCGCTCACCTTCCCGATTCAATGGGCCAAGTCCAAGATCGACGGGTTTGATGCGCGACTCACCTTCCCCCAACACCACGGGCTGGAGGGCTACGTCGTGCTGGGTCACACGCGGGCACGGTTCTTTGGGCCGGAGGTGGGCGGCATCCTGTTCAACTCGCCGCTCAGCACGGGAGCCTTCCGCATCGACCACGACCAGGCGTTCGAACAGACCACGCACGTGCAGTACCAGCCGAAGAAGTCTGCCCCCTGGGCGGCGCTGACCTGGCGCTTTGACTCCGGCGAGGTGGCAGGAGCCGTGCCGGACTACCAGACGGCGCTCGGCTTTACCCCAGACCAGCAGGCGCAGATCGAGCTCTACTGCGGCAGCCAGGTGGCGACCATCTCCAACCCCATTCGTAGCTGCAGCAGCCCGCAGCAGGGGGCGCGGCTGGTGCGTATTCCAGCACCCGGCACAGAGAACGACGACAAGAACCCGGCCCGCATCGCCGGCCGCAACCTGCTGGACGCCTCGCTGGGCTGGGACAATGTGGCGCGGCGGCTGGTGCCCGGGGATCGCGTGAAGATGAACGTGAGCGTCTCCGCCACCAACCTGACCGACAAAGTGGCGCTGTACAACTTCCTCTCCACCTTCAGCGGCACCCACTATGTGCCTCCGCGAAGCCTGACTGCGAGCGTTGCGCTGAACTTTTAGGCCACTCACCAGCACAGAAAAAAATGGGCAAGGCCCGGGCTCCCCTCCGGGCCTTGCCTGCTTGGGAAGTGTTTAGAAGTGGTGTGAGATGCTCGCAATCACCGTGTAATCGGCAAAGAATGCGTCGCCGTTGGTGGTGTTGTTCTGAATCTCCGGCACGCTGGGTGGACGATTGCGGCGTACGGCCCAGGGACCGTTGACCGAGAAGACCGTGTGGCGCAGACTCAGCATCACGCCGGGGTCCAGCGACAGGATGGAGCCGGGGCGGCGGAAGCCATCGCTGTTGCCGATCAGGTCGCGCACCGGCACGCCCTCACTGCGAATGCCCAGGCTGAACGCCAGGTTGCGTAGCCGTGGCACGCCCTGCGAGACGCCGGCGCGCATCAGGTACTGATCCGTCACCGACATGACGCTCTGCCCGGGCTGACTGCGGAAGGTCGGCACGCCGTTGGTGTCCTCAGGATTGAACAGGTACTGCCCCTGCCCGTATGCGTCGGCCCGGTGCCAAAGCGACTTGAAGCCCTGCGCTCCCACCACAAACCCCCAGGCGCCATCGCCGGGCTGCAGAGACTGGTCTGCCGTGGCCTTGATGACCGTGCCGTGGTAGAGCCCTGAGCCGGTCGCGTTGTCGATGCCGGTCGGCACCTTCAACGCCAGGCTGACGGCGACGTTGCCGTGCGACTCCGTCGGTGGACGGAAGATCCACGCCTGCGCGCCCAGCGTCATATCGCCCAGGCCGCTCACCTGGAAGACACCGCTCGGCGGATAGATCTGGTTGCGGGTGCCGTTGTACACGGGGACATCGGCGATCAGGCTCCAGCGGGGCGACATGCGGTACTCCAGACCGATGTCGAAGATGTTCTGGTGATTCTCCACCGCGTTGGAGCGCGCGATCTGGTTGGTGCCCACAAAATACTTGTTGGAGTTGAAGACGCGGTACCCGATGTTGACGGTCAGGTTGTGCAGCGAGAGCTTGTCGTGACCGCCACCCTCATCGGTGACCACCAGCTCATCCATGGTGCGTTGGTTGGTGTGGGCTGCGACGCACCCCTGCGCATGGGCAACGCCGGTAGCAACGGTAGTGGCGACGACAAGAGCAAGCAAGGTAAAGATGTTGGATCTAGTTGTCATGTTTTGGAACCTCGGTAAGACTGGCCTCACACTCCGTGCGGCTGGCTGGTGATCGGTCAACGCACATTCCGGAGCTGCTCTACCGTACGTGCCGTGCACAGGAAAGTCCTCAACCCCGAGGTGGAATTTGCACTCCAACCACGGCGGAGACGACGCCGGAGTTTGCTAGGCTTGCTGCATATGCGAGTGAGCAGGGTGGGCAGGCAGCTGGTGGTAGTGGCAGCGGTGCTGGCGATCGCCAGCGTGGCAGTGAGCCGGGCCGAAGGGCCACGTGCCGATCGGCCGCTTGCAGAGAGCACTCGCGCGCGGCAGCTCATTCGTCAGTTACAACTTCACGTGCTGCCCCGCGAGTCCGGCTACCTTGGTATCGTTGGCATCTCCGCGCAGCAGGCGCAGGTGCATGGACGCAGCCTGGCCGTGCAGAGCCAGAACTACTACATGCTGACGCGCGAGCTGCCCATCAACTACCTGCATTGGCTGGAGCCAGACGATACGCACATTCTGGTGGAGGGTGGGCCAGTAGACTACTTCATCTTCTGCCCCGGCCAGCCTGCGCGCAAGCAGACGCTGGGCATGGACCTGGCCCACGGCGAGCGGCCTATTGTGGCTGTACCCGGTGGCTGCTGGAAGGCGCTGCAACTGCGGCCAGGCGCAGCCTATGCGCTGACCGTGAACACCCTGTCGCCGGAGTTCACACCGGACCGCGTGCGCATTGGCGAGGGTGCCGCATGGGTGCAGCAGTGGGCAGGCAGCGCGCCCTGGGCAACGCCGGAGTTTCTGCGCACGCTGATTGGGCCAAACTGGAAGCAGCCGTAAGCTACTTGCGCTTCCAGCGCACCCCGTCCTTGCTGTCTTCGAGGAGGATGCCTTTGGCCAGCAGCTCGTTGCGGATGGCGTCGGCGCGCGCGAAGTTGCGGGTCTTCTTGGCCTGGGTGCGCTCGGCGACCAGGGCCTCAATCGCCGCGTCCGAGAGCGAGTTGGCTCCAAACTTCTCCAGCACCTCGGGCGCCACCTCGGCCATGCGGCCCTCGGCCTCTGCCCAGGCGAGCGCGGCCTTGGTCAGCTCAGCGTCGCGGTCCTCAAGGATGTTGAAGACAGCATCAAAGCTGGCCAACACCCGGAGCGCGGCGGCGGCGTTGTCGGCCTGCAGCAGTCCGTGGTCGGCGGCGGTGTTGGCGGCACGCACCATGTCAAAGATCGCCGCGCGAGCCTCCGCCGTGTTCAGATCGTGCGCCAGCGCGGAGGTGTACTTCTCTGCTGCCTGCTGGATGGTGACGGCAAGCTCCGCATTGCTGCCCGCGGGCCAGGCCTGGCTCTGCAGTCGCTGCCGAAACGTGCGCAGCCGGTCCACGGCATTGGTAGACTCCACAAGGCCATCCAGGGTGAAGTTCATCTGATTGCGATAGGGCACTGAGAGCAGCAGAAAGCGGATGGCCGAGGCGCGCTGGCCCTTCAGCAACAGGTCGCGCAGCGTGTAGAAGTTGCCCTCGGACTTCGACATCTTGCGGCCCTCCACCAGCAGAAAGCGCACATGCATCCAGTGGCGCGCGAAGGTCTTGCCGCTGGCACACTCGGATTGCGCAATCTCGTTTTCGTGGTGGGGAAACATCAGGTCTTCGCCGCCGGCGTGCAGATCAAACGTATCGCCGAGAAACTTTGCGGCCATTGCGGAGCACTCAATGTGCCAGCCCGGGCGCCCTTCGCCGATCGCGGTCTGCCAGGAGGTCTCCTGTGGCTTGGCGGCCTTCCACAGCGCAAAGTCGCGCGCGGCATCCTTCTCGTACTCGTCCACATCCACGCGGGCGCCGTCTTCGATGTGTTCCAAGTCCTTCTTGGAGAGCTTGCCGTACTCGGGGTCGCGGTTCAGGCGGAAGTACCAGGAGCCATCCTCCACCTGGTAGGCAATGTCCTTGGCGGCGAGCTTCTGAATCAGCTCGACCATCTCCGGAATGCACTCGGTTGCGCGCGCAATCACCTCTGGCAGCTGAATGCCCAGGGCGTTCAGGTCCTCAAAGAATGCCTGCTCATACTTGGCTGTGTACTGGCCAATCGGAATCTGCGCGGCCGTAGCGTTACGGATGATCTTGTCGTCCACATCCGTGATGTTCATCACGTGGCGTACGGGCACACCCAGCTGCAACAGCACGCGGCGCAGCACGTCCACATGCAGAAAAGTGCGGAAGTTGCCGATGTGGCCGTAGTCGTAGACGGTGGGGCCGCAGCAGTACATGCGCAGCTCAGGCGTCCCTTGCGGGGTAAGCGACTCCACGGTGCCGGTGAGCGTATTGAACAGTTGCAACGTTGCCACGCGTTCGATTCCCTGCCGCAGCCGGGCTGCGAAGCGCGGTGCAGACTACTCTCTCAAGATGATTGCCAGGCTCTATTTTAGCTGATGCGATTGGCCTAGCCGAGTCGCAGCTGCGGCGTGGCACCCAGGGCGGGCGGGGCAAACTCACCGGCTACAAACTTGGGCCAGGCGGCCGCAGCAATCATGGCGGCGTTGTCTGTGGAGAGGGCGAGCGACGGAAAGGCGATGGGCAGCCCGCGCCGGTCTGCCTCCGCGTGGAAGCGGCGGCGCAACTCCGAGTTTGCTGCCACACCGCCCGAGACCACAATGCCGTGGGCGCCGAATCGCTCCGCCGCGGCAAACGTCTGGCGCAGCAGGTTGCCCACCACGGCGTGCTGAAACGAGGCGATCAGGTCCAGCGTCTGCGCATCGCACAGCGTTGCAGCCTCGTCCGATGCAGGTTTGAGGCCGGGCTGCGCGGTCAGTGCGCGACGCCGGGCAGCAATGCCCTCGGCAAGCTCAGGGTGCGTCTGCGTGTAGCGCAGCACCGCAGTCTTGATGCCGCTGAAGGAGAAGTCCAACGACGTGCTGGATGCGCCGGCAGCCGTGCGCGGAGCCTTGCCGTGGCTGGCATCTCGCGTGCGAATGGGCGCGAAGTGAAAGGGCACGGCACGCGGATTGCCGAGCCTCGCCAGCGCGTCGATCCAAGGCCCGCCGGGGTAACCCAACCCCAGCAGTTTGGCCACCTTGTCATAGGCCTCGCCTGCGGCATCGTCTACGGTGCGGCCCACGTTGCGATAGCGCCACGGCGCGGCACCAGCTTCGCCGGCAGTATGCTCGGCCAGGTAGAGATGGGTGTGCCCGCCGGAGACGACCAGCGCCAGCAACGGCAGTTGCATGGGTGCGCCTGCGCTCGCACGCGCCTCCAGCAGCACGGCATGAATGTGTCCCTCCAGGTGGTTCACCGCGATGAGCGGCTTGCCCAGCGCAAAGGCCAGCGCCTTGGCGTAGGTAATGCCGACCAGCAGGGCACCAGCCAGGCCCGGGCCCTCCGTCACGGCAATCGCGTCCAGGTCGGCAAACGACACGCCTGCGCGGCCCAGCGCCTCGCGCACCACCGGCACCACGTTGCGCAGATGCTCGCGCGAGGCCAGCTCCGGCACTACGCCGCCGTAGTTGGCGTGCAGTGACATCTGCGAGGCCACCACGTTCGACAGCGCCTGCGCGCCGCCACGCACCACCGCCGCAGCGGTCTCGTCGCAGGAGGACTCGATGCCCAGAATCAAAGGCCCGTCGATGGTGTGGACATACTGCACCTTACTATCATAGGGGTAAGGATGGGCACAGGGGCATGGCTTGCCTGGCAACCAACGACGCACGCTACTGCGCAGCACGCCACACGCTGACGACACTGCGCCAGCACGGCCACCAGGCCTACTTTGCCGGCGGCTGCGTGCGCGACCTGCTGCTGGGCGTGGTACCCAAGGACTACGACGTAGCCACCAGCGCTCGCCCAGAGCAGGTGCAGGCACTCTTCGCCAAGACGGCTGCCGTTGGTGCCCACTTCGGCGTGGTACTGGTGATGCACGCTGTTGAACAGGAAGCAGACTCAGAGTCTGTCGTGGAGATTGCCACCGAGGTGGCAACCTTTCGCCACGATGGCAGCTACAGCGATGGGCGACGGCCAGACACGGTGCAGTTCTCCTCGCGCGCTGAGGACGACGTGCAGCGACGCGACTTCACCATCAACGGCATGCTGCTGGATCCTGTGCAGTATGAGGCGAGCGGCGACGCAGCCGCTGCCACGCTGGACCTGGTGGGTGGTCGCGCAGACCTGGAGCATGGCATCGTGCGCGCCATCGGCAAAGCAGAAGACCGATTTGCTGAGGACAAGCTCCGCATGCTGCGCGCAGTTCGCTTTGCCGCGCGGCTGGGCTTTACTCTGGAGCCCACGACCTACGCGGCGATGCAGCGTGCCGCGGCACAGATCCACCAGGTGAGCTGCGAGCGGGTCCGCGACGAACTCACCCGCATTCTGACCGAAGGCGGAGCACGCCGCGGGATGGAGATGCTGGATAGCACCGGCCTGTTGCAGCACCTGCTGCCGGAGGCGGTGCGACTGCACGGCGTGGCGCAGCCACCGGAGTTCCACCCCGAGGGCGACGTGTGGACCCACACCATGCTGCTATTGCAGCAGTTACCCGCCGGCTGCTCGACCACGCTGGCCTGGGGCGCACTGTTGCACGACATCGGCAAGCCCGCTACCTTTCGCGCGCCGGACCCCGCCATACCCGGTGACCGCATCCGCTTCAACGGCCACGTGGAGGTGGGTGTGCGCATTGCAGAGCTGGTGCTGGCAAGGCTGCGCTTCTCAAACCAGGAGACTGCGCAGATTGTGGCGCTGGTGAAAAATCACATGCGCTTTGGCGATGTGATGGAGATGCGCGAGTCCACACGGAAGCGCTTCCTGCGACTGGATCACTTTGACGAACACCTGGCACTGCACTGGCTGGATGCCAGCAGCTGCCACGGTGATCTGCGGCTGTACCACTATGCCAGACAGCAATACGAGAGCATGCCGGTGGAGGCCATGCGGCCGCCGCTCCTGCTGCGCGGCGATGACCTGATCGCTGCCGGTTACAAACCCGGTCCCCGCTTCCGCACCATGCTCGAGAGCGCCGAAAACGCACAGCTGGAGGGACTGGTGCACACCACTGCCGAGGCGCTGGCATGGGTGCAGCAGCAGTTCGACCAGGCCGGTTGAATCTGCCCCGCGCACCGAGAGACTACGCACGACACCTCGACACGGCGCATCTGCCCATGAATCCACCAGGTGCCGGGCTGGCGCCGGAGAGTGTATAAGAGACGCACAGTGCCGCACAGGCAACCACACCGTGCCTGCCGCAGCATCTTAGAGACACGTATGACGCTCCCTCGACCTTACCTCAACTTCGTCCCTCCCGTCTCCGGCAACGTGACCGTCACGGTCGATGGCATACCGGCCACAGCACAGGCCGGCGAGCTGCTGATCGATCTGCTCAACCGGTTGCACGCCGCAGGCAACATGCCAGAGACGCCGCAGGTCTGCTACCTGAAGTCGATGGGCCCGATCCAGAGCTGCGACACCTGCCTGGTGCAGATCGACGGTGCACTGGCACGCGCGTGCGGCAAGGTAGTGGCAGAAGGGATGCAAGTGGTGACGCAGGCGGCCCATGTGCAGGCGGCGCAGCGTCAGGCCTTTGACCGCATCCTGGGGAACCACCAGCTGTACTGTACCGTGTGCGACAACAACAACCACAACTGCACCGTGCATAACACCACGGCTCTGCTGGACGTACAGCACCAGGCCATCCCCTACCGGCCCAAGCCCTACGCGGTGGATATGTCCAACCCGTTCTACCGCTACGATCCGGACCAGTGCATCCTGTGCGGGCGCTGCGTGGAGGCCTGCCAGAACGTGCAGGTGAATGAGACGCTCAGCATCGCATGGGAGCGCGACGCGCCGCGTGTGCTGTGGGATGGCGGAGAACAGATCGAAGGCTCCAGCTGCGTCTCCTGCGGACACTGCGTGACAGTGTGCCCGTGCAATGCGCTGATGGAGAAGTCCATGCTGGGCGAGGCGGGCTACCTGACCCGCACCCCCGCAGCCGTGCTTGACGACATGATCGAGGTGGTCAAGGGCGTGGAGCCTGCCATCGGCTACGGACCGATTCTGGCGTTGTCCGAGATGGAAGCCGCCATGCGCGACATACGCATTCGCAAGACCAAGACCGTATGCACCTACTGCGCGGTCGGCTGCAGCTTTGACGTGTGGACGAAGGATCGCCACATCCTGAAGATTGAGCCCGGCCCTGGACCAGCCAACGGCATCTCTACCTGCATCAAGGGCAAGTTTGCCTGGGGTCATGTGAACTCCAGCGATCGCCTGACCACGCCGTTGCTGCGCACGGGCGAGGGCTTCCGCGAGGCCACGTGGGACGAAGCACTCGACCTGATCGAGAAGCGCTTTAAGCAGATTCGCTACGAACACGGGCCAGACGCGCTGGCCTTCATCGCCTCCTCCAAGTGCACCAACGAGGAGAGCTACCTGATGCAGAAGCTGGCGCGCGCCGTGGTGGGGACCAACAACATCGACAACTGCGCCCGGTACTGCCAGAACCCTGCCACCATGGGGCTGCAACGCACGGTGGGCTATGGTGGCGACTCCGGCTCCATCGCCGACATCGAGCAGGCTGGCCTGGTCTTGATCCTGGGTGCCAACCCAGCCGAGAACCACCCGGTACTCGCCACACGCATCAAGCGCTCGCACAAGCATCGTGGCCAGCGATTGATCGTCGCCGACCTGCGTCGCCACGAGATGGCCGAGCGCGCTGACCTGTTCTTCCGCCCGCGCCCCGCCACAGACGGTGTCTGGCTCTGTGCAGTCGCGCGAGAGATCCTGCACCAGGGCTGGGCCAAACAGGAGTTTATTACTCAATGGGTTACAAATTTTGACGCGTACGCCGCGTCGCTGGAGCCCTACACCCTGCAACACGCGGAGGCTGTAACCGGCGTGCCGGTTGCCACGCTGCAACAGCTTGCCCGCGAGATCGCCTTTGCCGATGGCGTATGCATCCTGTTCGCCATGGGAGTCACCCAGCACTGTGGCGGTTCCGACACGGCCACCTCGCTCTCCAATCTGCTGCTGCTCACCGGCAACTACATGCGTCCCGGGGCCGGGGCGTACCCTCTGCGCGGACACAACAACGTCCAGGGTGCCAGCGACTTCGGCTCGATGCCCCACGTCTTTCCCGGCTACCAGTTGGTGGCCGACGATGCCATCCGGCAGAAGTTCGAGGCCGCCTGGGGCGTCGACCTGCCCACGCGGCCGGGCAAAGATAATCACCAGATGATGGACGCCATCCTCGACGGCACGCTGAGGTCGCTCTACATCAAGGGCGAGGACACCATCACCTCGGACTCGAATGCAAACTACGTGGCGCAGGCGCTCAGCAGCGTGGACTTTCTGGTGGTGCAGGATATCAACTTCTCTGAGACTGCGCAGTTTGCCGACGTCGTGCTGCCCGCCGCTGTCTCGCTGGAGAAGGAGGGCACCTTCACCAGCACGGAGCGCCGCATCCAGCGCCTGTACCAAGCCATGGAGCCGCTCGGTGCGAGCCGACCCGACTGGGAGATTCTGCAGCAGATTGCGAATCGCCTGGGCGCAGGCTGGACGTACGCGCACCCCAGCGAGATTATGGCGGAGGCAGCCAGCCTGACCCCGCTCTTTGCCGGTGTGAGCTACGAGCGGCTGGCGGGCTACCGCAGCCTGCAGTGGCCAGTGGCGGCAGATGGCACTGACTCGCCTGTCCTGTTTACGCAGGGCTTCCCCTTCCCCGATGGCAAGGCACGATTCTTCCCCGTGCACCACACCGCGCCTGCAGCCGCTGACGAGCAGTATGATCTACACCTGAACAACGGCCGCATGCTGGAGCACTTTGAGCAAGGCAGCATGACCTATCGCACGGCAGGCATTGCGGAGATCGCCCCGGCTGGCTTCGTGGAGGTCTCTCCGCAGCTGGCAGCAGAGCGCGGTCTGGAAACGGGTCGCTATGTACAGCTGACCTCTGCCTACGGGCAGGCCAGGGTGCGTGTACTGGTGTCCGATCGTGTCAAAGGACACCAGCTGTACATGTCCCTCAACTCCGTCACCGAGCCCGTCAACCGCCTGACCAGCAGCGAGACCGACAGCCAGACCCACACCCCGGCGTACAAGGAGACGGCCGTGCGCATGACCGTGCTGCCTGAGACCGGCGCGAGCCCGCTGCCGCGCAGCAACTTCCGCTTTGGCAAGCGCACCCCGCAGGCCGGCGTCGAGGTGGAGCGCAAGTGGCGACGCGCAGACTACCGCCTGCCCGGCCGCGACGCCGCACTGGTACACATCCAACCCGCAAAGCCCTAGACCCGCAGGAGACCCCGACATGGCAGAACGTATCGCCTTCCAACCCCGGCCCGTCGACACCAAAGCGCTGCTGCGCGAGCGCCTGGAGTCCGCCCCGGACGAGCACGCCGAGGCCTTGCTGGCCACCCTCGAGCTGCTGCAGACAGCGCATGACCGGGGCCTGATCGACACCGCTCGCGGCGTACTCTCTGCCCAGGACGAGATCACCGGCACCGTGGCGCGGATGGCACGTCAACCCGAGGGCGTAGCCGCGCTGCGGAATCTGTTGACCCTGGTCAAGCTGGCGGGGCAACTGCCGCCGGAGATGCTGGAACAGCTAACCACCGGCCTGCGCGACGGCCTGGCCGAGCATACTGCCGAAGCGCACCCACCCGGCATGCTGACCCTGCTGCGTCGTGCGCTCTCGCCGCAGGGCCGCCGCGGCCTCTCCCTGCTCACTCATCTGCTCACCGCCAGCGGCAAGGCTGTGGTGAAATAGCAGGGTGAGCCATCCCTTTGCCTTTGACCTTGACGGCGTCGCTGTTGGCGGCGATCGACTCTTCCTCATCGCCGGCCCCTGCGTGCTGGAGTCTGAGAGCCACGCCCGCAAACTGGCCGACGCAATCCAGCGCATCACCAGCGATCTGGGCGTGCCCTACATCTTCAAAGCCAGCTACGACAAGGCCAATCGCACCTCCATTCGCAGCTTTCGCGGGCCGGGCCTGGTGGAAGGCTGCCGCATCCTGAAGGCGATTGCCGAGCACAACCACTTGCCGGTGCTGACCGACGTTCACACCCCGCAGGACTGTGCCGTAGTGGCGGAGTCCGTCAACATTCTGCAGATTCCCGCGTTCCTCTGCCGCCAGACGGACCTGCTGATTGCCGCCGCGGAGACCGGCCGCGCGGTCAACGTCAAGAAGGGCCAGTTCGTCGCCCCTGGTGACATGCGCCACGCCGTCCAGAAGGTGCGCGAGAGCGGCAATCCACGCGTCTGCCTGACCGAGCGCGGCGCCAGCTTCGGCTACCACAACCTGGTGGTGGATATGCGCTCGCTGCCTATGATGCGGGGCTACGCGCCGGTCGTCTTTGACGGCACGCACTCCGTACAGACGCCCTCAGCCGGCGATGGTGTCAGCGGCGGCCAGCCGGAGTTCATCCCGGTACTGGCACGGGCGGCCGTGGCGGCAGGCGTGGACGGAGTCTTCCTGGAAGTGCACGACAATCCGGCAGAGGCTAAGTCGGACGGCGCCAACGCGCTGCACCTGGACCGCCTGCGCGGCGTGCTGGAGCAGTTGCTGGCCGTGCACGCCGCAGTCCAGGCGCACCCGCTCGCCTAGCTGCACCTGCTCGCATAGCCGCACTCAGCCCAAACTGCCCAAACTGCCCAAACAAAT
>JAGWNX010000171.1 GCA_028872955.1 Acidobacteriota bacterium | reverse complement strand
GTGGGCGGACCGATCATCCAGAACAAGCTCTTCTTCTTTGCCGATGTCGAGCGCATCAAGCAGGACGCACAGGCCTCGGCGACCACCAGCCCCACGTTTGCTGCGATTCAGACGCAGTATCCGTTCATTCCCGCGCCCTTCCGGGATACCTTCAGCCTGGCCCGCGTGGACTGGAACGCTCCCAAGGGGATGCACGTCTTTGCCCGCATTGCGTATGGCGTAACGTCGGACGACTCCAACTATGCAGACCTGTACAGCCTTTACAACTCGCGCAACAACGTGCCGGCGTATGTAGGCGGTGTGGACTTCACCACCGGCCGCTTCACGCACTCGTTCCGGGGTGGCTATGAGAAGTTCCACAACCTGCTGAGCGATGGCACCGCGGGAGTTACCTCGATCTACAACCCGAGCACTGCGATCGGCGTTCCAGTTACCCTGCTGGATGGTCAGGATGGTTTTTACGCCGGGCCAAACTATCTTGCCCCGCAGGGCACGTACCAGTCCGGCAAGCAGATTCGTTACGATGGTACCTGGACCAAGGGCCAGCACTCCGTCCGCTTTGGTGCCAGCATGAACCGTCTGCTGGGTGGCGGCTTTGCGGAGTTCTATGGGCAGTCGCTCTATACCGTCTTTGGCGCAGCCAACCTGGTGAGCGGCGGCAATCCGGCCGACCCCATCAACGGCTACGCTGCCGAGTACTACATTCTGGGCAATGGCAATGGCTTCTTCTCAGAGAAGCCGGGCTTCGGCCTGAAGGGCGGCGGCCTGGAAGACTGGCGCAGCGCCTGGTACGTGGGTGACACGTGGAAGGTGAGCCAGTCGCTGACGGCCAGCTTTGGTCTGCGCTGGAGCGTGGATACGGACCGTGCCAACCAGGATCTGCCCACGCCAAGCTGCGCCTCCGTGGCACCGTCGCTGCAGTTCCCGGGTTGTACCTCCACCAGCAACACCAACCTGTTTGACCAGTTCCAGCAGGGTCTGGGCAAGCCGACCAAGCAGCCGTATGCCAACTTTGCTCCGCAGGTGGGCTTTGTCTTCAGCCCCGGCGCGCACAAGTTTGCGTTCCGCGGTGGCGCTGGCATCTTCTATGACAGCGACATCTTCAACAACACCTCCAATGCACGCTCGCAGGCTGTCAATGCGAACGGCAACTACTTCAACTACGCTGGTCTGTGCGGTCAGTTTCACGCCAGGGTGATCATGCCGGATGGCTCAGTCGTCACGTCGATCAACGGAGTCAGCCTGAGTACCGTCTGCGCGGAGCCCATTGCGCAGGCAGCTCCGCAGGTTGCTGCCGTCAAGGCGGCCTATCAGGCAGCCTCACAGACGGGTGGCCC
>JAGWNX010000170.1 GCA_028872955.1 Acidobacteriota bacterium | reverse complement strand
AGCCAGAACTCGCTGGCGGGAACACCGAGATCGAGCACCGGCGAGAGATCGGGTGCGGTCGGTAAAGGATGGGGCCGATAGGTCGCACAGCCAGAGAGCATCAGGCCGGCCATGCAGGCGCTGTACTGGAACCGCTTCCAAGGCGAAGGTTGTCTCATGCGAGTTTATCTTTTGCGATCTGTTTGCGGCGCCTGTTGAGGTAGAGAGCTGGGAGGAGATTGGTGCTGAGCACGGCGCTCCAGAGAATACCGCCCAGCACAACTACGGCCAGTCCCTGTTCCGGAGCTGCGCCTTGTCCCCAGCCGAGAGCAGTGGGGAACATGCCGAGAATGGCGGTCAAAGTAGTAAGCGCGATGGGGCGGAACCGGACGCGGACGGCTTCCTGGACGGCCTCGTCCAGCGGCATACCCTCGGCTTCGTTGCGGCGAGCGCGGTAGAGCAGCACGATGCCGTGATTAAGGCTCATACCTACCAGGGTAAGAAACGCGACAAGGCCGATCGCGTTCAATCCAACGCGGCTAACAACCAGAGCGATGGCGCCACCAGTGAAGGCGAGAGGGATCTGGAGCAGGAGAAGTCCCGGCACAAGGAGGCCATCGAACTGGAGAATCATGATGCCGACCATCAGGACGAAGGCAGCGATGGCGGCGGCGCCGAGTCCAATGGCAGCGCTCTCCAACTGCGGATAGAGCCCGCCAAAGCCGATGCGGTACCCGGGAGGGAGAGGCAGGCCGGCAAGTGCTTTGCGCGCAGCCGAGATGGTGCTGCCCAGGGGGCCTGTGGGTGTCGCGAGGATTTCCAGCGCGCGAGCTCCGTCGATGTGGCGAATCTGGTTCGGCGTGGTAGCCATTCTGATGTCGGCCAGTTGGCCGAGAGGTGTCCATCCTTCCGTGCGGATCGGCAATCGCTGCAGAGACGGGATGGACTGCTGCGGGGCTTCGGCGAGGCGCACATAGAGGGCCAGGGGAACATTGCCCTCCGGCACCTGCATGACGACTTCTCCATTCAGCAAGGGCGCAATCTGCGCGTATAGCTGAGCTGGGGTCATCTGATGGATGGCGAGCGCTTCAGGTCTCGGGCTGATCTGCAACTCGGTGATGGGGTAGCCGTCGTTGTTGAAGATATCGGCCAGAGCAGGAATCGGCCGGAGACGTGCAGCGACTTGCTCGGCCAGAGTGCGTAAGACATCGACGCTGCTGCCGAAGAGGTGAATGACGAAGGGCTGAGGCAAGCCGGACAAACTCTCGCCGACGCGTTCGAGAGTCGGGGTACCCATGGAAACCTGTACCCCTGTGGTCGAGCTCTCCTTAAGCAGCCGGTCTCCGATGCTATCGAGGC
>JAGWNX010000169.1 GCA_028872955.1 Acidobacteriota bacterium | reverse complement strand
TTCAACAAGCATGTATGCTCAGCGTGTTGCATGCACAATTCACAACGGCTTGAAATTCGCACAGGAATTAGAAAAAAGGCCATCCACGCGACTGTGGTGCTACCCGCAAGCAAAACAGGCTCAGCGCTTGTCCTGAGTGTCGCCATGGAACTGGGCCCAGTGCAGCCGCGCTTCCTCATTGTTCTTCGCGCTCCACAGGACTTTCGGCGTCTTGGCCAGGCAAGCAGAGCATAACCGGACAAATGCACCCTTCGGTAGTCTCTCCTGTTGCAGTCCCTTCGATTCCACAGTCGACTGCTCCCGGAAGTCATCCACTTCATGACCCTCGTCGTCGGACAGGCGGCCAGCAGCCTCCGCTAGCTGACGCTGTGCCTCGACAGGCAGCTCGCTCAGCCGGGCAGCAAAACGCACAAGCGACTCTTGAAAGAGCTTCCCCAGCCGCATCCCGCGTCGTTTCGGGCCCCGGACTGCCCGTCCGCCAAGGCGCCAAGCTACTCCAGCCAATAGAATGTCGGGACGATAGACATCGGCGGCTTGAACGTCGCCAAGCGACACTGCAGGCGTCTCCTTCTGCTCTGTGTGGCGGGTGTGCTGCTGGCGGACAGGCAGCTTGCCGCCCTGCTGCGCCATGGCTCCAGACACTACCTCCACGCCGTGAACCTTCACATCGTGCAGCACACGCAGCAGATGCGGCACGCCGTTGTAAGCCGGACGCTCCTCCTGTTTGTGCTCGTGCACGACGACGATCGAGTTGGCAGACGGTGAGCCAGTGCGCCGGGCCAACAGAGAGCCGTTGAGAAAACTCAGAGGAGCGAGTTTCTGCTGCTGTTGACGCGGACGAGGAAGAGGATTGCGAGGCTGAAAGGCGGGCGCCCGCTTGGGTGGCCGGGTGCGAAAGGAATCCCACAATTTATGCACAAGGGCGTCATCTGCTCACAAACGGTGATCCGGGTCTCAATACCGCATCCCTACCCAGTTTGCGTAGCGAGCCGCCGAACAAAAAGCATTCCACCGAGTAGAGATGGACGCATCGCGCACCAGATTGCGTAAATCCCAGGCAGGTGCAGGTTTTCTCGTAGTAGTTCACGAGGTGGTACTCGCCCGGTGGCAGCTCCGCCCACTGTTTGCGGTCAGAGAAATCAGGAGGCGGCATCACGGCAGCGAACTCGCGCAGCTGACGGAGAAGCACGCGACGATAGGGCTCATACATGGTGCCAACGGTGCGTGCGGAGCGAATGGCAGCGACGTCGTCCTCGTCCTTGGTCTCGTCGAGGTCGTCCAGACCCGGATCCCAGTCGCTGTCCAGTGGGTCAGCAGGGTTCTCATCGTCGTCAGCGTCGC
>JAGWNX010000096.1 GCA_028872955.1 Acidobacteriota bacterium | reverse complement strand
GAGGGGATGCTGTTCAAGTGGGGCTCCGGCACGGGGTCCAATCTGTCGGCGATTCGCGGCTCCATGGAGCACCTGTCGGGCGGCGGCCAGGCCTCCGGTCCCCTCAGCTTCATGCGCGGCTTTGATGCCTTTGCCGGCGTCATCAAGTCGGGCGGCAAGACGCGGCGCGCGGCCAAGATGGTGATCCTGAACGTGGATCACCCGGACATTCTGGACTTCATTGAGTGCAAGGTGAAGGAAGAGGAGAAGGCGTGGCACCTGGTGCAGGCGGGCTACGACGGTTCGGGCCCGGACTCTGAGGCGTTCACCAGCATCTTCTTCCAGAACGCGAACAACTCGGTGCGCGTGACCGATGAGTTTATGTCCGCGGTGGAGTCAGACAGCAGCTTCTGGACCCGCGCGGTGAAGGACCGGAAGGGCATCAAGGAGTATCGCGCGCGCGACATTATGCGCAAGATCGCTGAGGCGACCTGGCAGTGCGGTGACCCCGGCATGCAGTACGACACGACGATCAACCGCTGGCACACCAGCAAGAACACGGCGCGCATCAACGCCAGCAATCCCTGCTCGGAGTACATGTTCCTGGATGACTCGGCCTGCAACCTGGCGAGCTTCAACCTGCTTAAGTTTCTGACGCCGGGTGGCGCGTTTGACACGGCTGCCTATCGCCACGCCATCGGCATTGTGACGACGGCGATGGAGATCATTGTGGACTCGGCGGGCTACCCGACCGAGATGATTGCGAAGAACTCGCATGACTATCGCCCGCTGGGCCTGGGGTATGCGAATCTGGGCGCGCTGCTGATGGCCTTTGGCCTGCCGTATGACTCCGACGCCGGCCGCGACTTTGCGGGTGCGCTGACGGCGATTCTGTGCGGCGAGGCGTACTGGCAGTCCTCGCGCATTGCGGAGCGCTGCCCGGCGCTGGGTGCGGCCACGCCGCTGACGCAGCAGGCCCACATCGCCGGTGGCGCGTGCCCGGGCTTTTACGTCAACCGGGAGCCGTTCCTGGATGTGATCCGTATGCATCGCGCCGAGGTGAACAACATCGGCAAGTCGCGCAACTCGGCAGAGCCGTTTACGGTGCCGAACCTGAACGAACTGATCGATGCCTCCAAGCAGGTATGGGACGGCGCACTGGCACACGGCGAGCGCTTTGGCTATCGCAACTCGCAGGTCACGGTGCTGGCCCCGACGGGCACGATCGGCTTCATGATGGACTGCGACACGACGGGCGTGGAGCCGGACCTGGCGCTGGTGAAGTACAAGAAGCTGGTGGGCGGCGGCATGATCAAGATCGTGAACAACACGGTGCCGTCGGCGCTGTTCAAGCTGGGCTACTCCAACAGTGAGGTGGATGCGATCGTCTCGTACATCGACGCCACCGGCACCATTGAGGGCGCGCCGCACATCAAGGATGAGCACCTGGCGGTGTTTGACTGCTCGTTCAAGCCTTCGAAGGGCACGCGTTCGATCCACTACATGGGTCATATCAAGATGATGGCGGCGGCGCAGCCGTTCCTGTCTGGTGCCATCTCCAAGACGGTGAATCTGCCGAATGATGCAAGCGTGGACGACGTGGCAGAGGCCTACATCGAAGCATGGCGCCAGGGCTTGAAGGCGGTTGCGATCTATCGCGACGGCTCCAAGGGCACGCAGCCGCTGAATGTGTCGATGTCCGACTCCAAGAAGGACGAGAAGCGCGAGGTGGTGGAGAGTGCGGCGCTGGTGACGGCGCAGCAGCAGACCGTGGCGGCCCAGGCGAAGGTGACGGCGCTGGAGGCGCAGCTGAAGGCGATTACCGAGGCTGCGTTGCAGAATGCAGACGCACTGGATGCGCAGGCTCCGCCGCGGGCCGTACGGCACCGGCTGCCGGCAGAGCGTGCGTCGGTGACGCACAAGTTCGGCCTGGCCGGGCACGAGGGCTACATCACGGTGGGCCTGTATCCGAATGGTCAGCCGGGCGAGATCTTCATCCGCATGGCGAAAGAGGGCTCGACGGTCTCTGGCCTGATGGACTCGTTTGCCACCGCGGTCTCACTGGCACTGCAGCATGGCGTGCCGCTGCGGGTGCTGTGCGAGAAGTTTGCGCACACGCGGTTTGAGCCCTCCGGCTGGACGGGGAACCCGGAGATCGGCTTTGCCAAGTCGATCATGGATTACATCTTCCGCTGGCTGCAGATTCGCTTCCTCTCGGGGCATCAGTTTGACCTGTTTGCCGGGCTGCAGCCGCAGGCCAGCATTCCGGTGACGGGCACGGTGAGCGCGCCGGGCAACACGGTGGTCAGCACGTCGCCAAGCCTGGAGGCGGGCGCGGAGCAGACCAGCTTTGGCGATCTGGCCGAGCCGACCGGGTTTGACCGTACGCCTCCGCAGCAGGGCATTGCTCCGGATCTGATTGCGAGCAACGGCCTGGCCTCTGCGCCGGCGACCAGCGGCTTGCCGGAGGATCGCGGCGTCTACCACGCGGCGGATGCGATGAAGTCCATGTACGACATGGGCGATGCGCCAAGCTGCGCTACCTGCGGTGCGATTATGACGCGGTCCGGCTCCTGCTACCGGTGCATGAGCTGCGGCAGCACCAGCGGCTGCAGCTAAGGCCTCATCCACAACCGAACGCAACGCCTCTGAAGCCCCGCCCTTGCTGGCGGGGCTTTATGCTGGAGTTCGTAACCGCCGCCAGGATCGGTGCATCGAACCCTGGAGAGACGCACGGAGGAGAGATGGCGACGCAGGCAGGCCGGAAGCGGGTGGTGGTGGTGGGTGGCGGGTTTGCCGGGCTGCATGCGGTGATGGGGCTGGCCAGGCTGCCGGTGGAGATTACGCTGGTGGATCGGCGCAACTATCACCTGTTTCAACCGCTGCTGTATCAGGTGGCGCTGGCGGTACTGTCGCCGGCAGAGATTGCGCAGCCCATTCGCTCGATTGTGCGTGCCTACCCGAACGTCGAGGTGCTGATGGACGAGGTGCTGGGCTTCGACACGACGGAGCGGACCGTGCATCTGCGGTCGAACGCGAAGCTGGAGTACGACTACCTGATACTGGCGACCGGCTCCACGCACTCGTACTTTGGCCGAGACGAGTGGGCGAAGCTGGCTCCAGGACTGAAGACGATCGAAGATGCGACGGAGATTCGGCGGCGCGTGCTGCTGGCGTTTGAGCTGGCTGAGCGGCAGATGCTGGAGACGGGCAGCCATCCGCCTTTGAACTTTGTCATCATCGGCGGCGGGCCCACCGGGGTGGAGCTGGCGGGGGCGATCAGCGATATTACCAAGCTGTACATGGCGCGGGACTTCCGGCACATCAACCCGTCGGAGGCGAAGGTGATGATCCTGGAGGGGTCGCCGAGCATCCTGGGCATGTATCCGCCGGAGCTGCAGGCCAAGGCGCGCGCGCAACTGGCTGCGCTGGGTGTGAGCATGCGCACCGGGGCGCATGTGACGGACGTGCAACCGGGCTATGTGATGATCGGCGAAGAGCGCATTGACGCCGTGGTGACGCTGTGGGCGGCCGGCGTGCAGGCCTCGCCGCTGGGCAAGTTACTGGGCGTGCCGACGGATCGGCGCGGCTGCGTGCTGGTAGACCAGCACCTGAATCCGCCGGGCTTTACGGAGATCTTTGTGTGTGGCGACCTGGCCCACGTGGAGCAGGATGGCAAGCAGGTGCCGGGTGTGGCCCAGCCGGCCATGCAGATGGGGGACTACGTGGCGCGGCGCATTGCGCGGCTGATGGCGCGCGAGCACGGCAGCGATGGCACCGGCGTGGAGCAGGGCTTTCGTTACTTCGACAAGGGTGACATGGCGACCATCGGGCGCAAGGCCGCCGTGGCCAAGATCACCTGGCCGTTTCATGCCAAGTGGAGCGGCTTTGCCGCATGGCTTACCTGGCTGGTGGTGCACATCTACTTCCTGATCGGCTTCCGCAACAGGATCGCGGTGTTCTGGAAGTGGGCGTGGACGTACCTGACGTTTGTCGATGGCGCACGACTGATTACCGGCTCGCAGGAGCTGCCGGGTTGGGAGTCGCAGGCGGGCGTGCAGCGGTTTGCTGCCGATCAGCCGCTGGATATCGCCTCGCCCAAGACGCGTTGAGCGCAGGCCCTAGGCCTTGATCTGCGTGAAGCGCAGTGCCTGGTAGGGCCGAGCGGGCAGGGTGAGGGTAGCCTTGCCGGTGTGCTGACCGGGAATCGGCGTGATGGTCCTCTCCCAGGGATCGATCAGCTCGGCGCGATAGATGGCACCGGCGGGCAGGGTAAAGGTGTGGACGATGGGCTGGTGCTCGTCAAAGAAGTGCAGGATGGCAGCGGGTGGCGCCTTCGGGTCTGTGCCTGAGGCGGCGAGCGCGGTTGCGGTGAGGTAGTAGGCGTCTGGCGTGCCGATAAGGCCGTGCGGGGCGGTCGACTCCAGCAGCGAGCGCAGGAAGGCGATGCGGGCGGGGCTCTGGCCGCGGAGGACGCCGCCGTTGGCCCACCAGATGCGCTGGGTGCCGGCTTCGTCGAAGGGCAGGTCGGGGTCAAAGTAGGTTTCGCCGTGGGTGACGTAGCAGCCGGCGATGACGCCGAGCCAGAAGCGGCGCGTCATCTCCTGCGCGGAGATGTTGCCCCACCGGCGCGGGATGTGGCCCTCATACTGGCACTCGTCATAGATGACGGGCTTGCGCCACTGCTGCACCCAGCCGATGGCGGAGGCGAAGTCCGTAACCTGCAGGCTGGCGTGGGTGACCAGCGAACTGCCGTAGTTGAACATGACGTGGCCGTGGTGGATAGAGCGCAGGTGCTGGTAGGGATCCTCCTGCTGGGTGATGCGGAGCAGGCGCTCGAAGTCCTGGGTGGTCTTTGCGCGCATGAAGTCGTACTCGTTGGCGAGCGACCACCAGACGTTGTCAAAGGCGGCGAAGCGGGCGATGACGTAGCGCAGATAGCGGTCGTCGGCCTCGGCGGGCATGGTGGCGTAGCCCCAGCGATCGTAGGGGTGGAAGAGGATGATGTCGGCCTGGATGTTGCGCTCGCGAAGCGCGGCCAGCAGGCGCTCCAGGTGCGCGAAGTATGCGGGGTTGAAGCGGGTCAGGTCGTTGGTGCCCTGCGGGTGCGCGGCGTCTGGCGCGGTGCGGGGGAAGGGGTAGAGCGGCGGCTCGTTGTGGTTGAACTCGTACGACTTGGGGAAGACGCACATGCGCAGCTTGTTGAAGGGCGCGGTGGCCAGTGTGGCGAGGGTCTGCTGCTGCATCTCCTCCGGCTGGTGCGCCCATGCGTAACAAGTTGTGCCGAAGGGGAAGAACTGCGTGCCGTCAGCGTGGGCGAAGTGCTGCAGCCCACGGACCGAGACTGGCCCGTGGGTGCCAGGCGCGGGCGGTGCGCAGCGGAAGCTGCCTGTGTGGCCCGCGAGTGGGGCGGCGTTGCTGACGGTCGCGTAGCTCCAGGTGCCCTGGGTATCGGGCATAAAGCGGACCTTGTAGACTCCGTCGCCATCGTAGAAACCGTTGACCGTGACGGCGCGGTGCTGCAGCGTGAAGGTCGCGCCGAAGGTGACGTCGAGGAAGGGATTGCCCTCTGCCGGGCCGGGCAGTGCCAGCTCAAAGATGCCGTACTGGGTGATGTCGCCAGCGGGAGCTGTAGCGGCGCGGACGGTGGCGGGTGCAAGCGATGCGGCGGCAGAGGCGGCGGTGTACTTCAGCAGGTCTCGACGGTTCATAGTGCGCGCAGTGTAGCAAGCGGCGACTGCGAGTTTGAAGGAAAATTATTATGCGCATATATATGCGGTGGTCTTGAAGGCTGGGCTTAAGCAGAACAGGGAAGCCCGGAAGGGCTCCCCTGTTTGTAACTGAAGATGATCGCGAGCGAAGAAGGTAGTTACGCACCCACGTTTTCTGCGACGCGCACCTTGACCGGCGTAAGCCAGTTGTAGCGGTCGGGGGCAAGGCCGTTGACGATGTCGAAGAAGGCCTTGTGCAGTGCAGAGGTGATGGGGCCCATCTTGCCGTCGGCGACCAGGATGCGATCGACCGAGCGCAGGTGGGTGACCTCTGCGGCCGTGCCGGTGAAGAAGGCCTCGTCGGCGATGTAGAGCATCTCGCGCGGCAGGGCCTGCTCCACGACCTCGATGCCGAGGTGCTTGGCGAGCGTGAGCACCGAGCTGCGGGTGATGCCGCTGAGGACGGAGTTGGCCAGCGGCGTGGTGTAGAGCACGCCGTTGCGGACGAGGAAGAGGTTCTCGCCGGAGCCCTCGGAGAGATAGCCGTTCACGTCCAGCGCGATGCCCTCAGAGTAGCCGTTGACCTCGGCCTCCATGCGGATGAGCTGCGAGTTCATGTAGTTGGCACCGGCCTTGGCGAGTGAGGGCATGGTGTTGGGCGCCAGGCGATTCCAGGACGAGACGCAGACGTCGGCACCGTCGTTGCCGGGCACATACTTGCCCCAGGGGAAGTTAGCGATGTAGACGTCTACCGGCGACTTGAGCGGGTTGACGCCGATCTCGCCATAGCCGCGGAAGGCGATGGGGCGAATGTAGCAGGGGGCAACTTCGTTGGCCTCGACCAGATCGACGACGGCGGAGCAGAGCTGCTCAACGCTGTAGGGTAGCGGCATGCGGTAGATCTTGGCGGAGTCTGCGAGCCGCTGCATGTGCTCGGCCAGGCGGAAGATGCCGGCGCCGTTCGGCTGGGTGTAGCAGCGGATGCCCTCAAAGACCGACGAGCCGTAGTGCACGACGTGCGACATGACGTGGATGTTGGCCTGCTCCCACGCGATGAGGTTGCCGTTGTGCCAGATGTGTTTGGTTGGGGTGATGGGCATGATGGCTCCTGAGGCTTTCTTTCCATTATAGCGAGCGGATTTGGCATGGGAGAATGTTGGCATGATGTTTGAGCCGCACAGCGTGAGCCTGGCCGGGCTGGAGCGATCCGCGATTGTGCGGTTTTCGCTGCTGGCGTTCAGCTCCATCTTCTTTCTGGTGGATCCCTTTGCCGCGCTGCCCACCTTTCTGGCGGTGACGGCAGGCGAGAATGCGGCGGAGCGGCGACGCACGGCGCTGAAGGCCTCGCTGACCGCGCTGATCTTTCTGGCGGCGTTTGCGGTGGCGGGAGAGTACATCTTCCGGCTGTTTGGCATTACGCTGCCGGCGTTCGAGATTGCGGGTGGCATCATCCTGCTGCTGATCGGTCTGGACATGCTGGAGGCCAAGCGCTCGCCCACCCAGGAGGCTATGGGGGATGCGGAGGAGGCCGCCATCAAGGAGGATGCCGGCATCGTTCCGCTGGGGATTCCGATGCTGGCCGGGCCCGGTGCCATTACCAGCGTGATGGTGCTGGTGGGCCAGGCACAGACCATGTGGCAGATGGCCGCGATTATGGCAGCCATCGTGATTACGGCGGCGATCTGCTACCTGGTGCTGGGTAACTCTGACCGCGTGGCGACAGCGCTGGGCGAGACTGGCATTCGCGTCCTGGTGCGCATTATGGGTCTGTTGCTGGTGGCCCTGGCGGTGCAGTATTTTGTGAATG
>JAGWNX010000095.1 GCA_028872955.1 Acidobacteriota bacterium | reverse complement strand
TCAGGTTGTGGCTCTGGTCAATCATGAACGCAACGTCGGCGCGCTCGCTCTCGTCAACGTTCAAGATCTCATGGAAGATCCGGAAGACCTGGTAAGGATCAATCGAGCCCAGGGTCAGGTCGTCGTCGGCATACTTACGGTCGTTGAAGTGGAAGCCACCCAGTGCGCCCAGATGCAGCAGCCAGGCCACGATCTGCTCAATGTTGGTGCCCTGCAGATGGTGGCCGGTATCCACCAGCACCTTGGCCTTGGGCCCCGCAGCTCGCGCCAGCTCCAGCGCCATGCCCCAGTCGGCGATGTCTGTGTGGTAGAACGCGGGCTCAAACGGCTTGTACTCCACCAGCATGCGCTGGTGGTCACTCAACGCCTCATGCGTGGCGCGCAACACATCCTGCATCCACTCGATGCGGCGACGGATGCTCTGCGTGCCGGGGTAGTTTGAGCCATCCGCAATCCACAGCGAGACGTCCTTGCTGCCCAGCGCCTTGCCGATCTCCACCGAGTCCAGCAGGTGCCGGAGTGCGTTGCGCCGCACCTCGGCGCTGGGGTTGGCGATGGAGCCGTACTTATACTCCTGATCCTGAAACAGATTCGGATTGATCGAGCCTGAACGCACGCCGTACTTCTTCTCCAACGCCTGGATCGTCGGCACATCGTCCAGCCCATGCGGCAGGTCCCACAGGACATGCAGCGCCACCGTCGGGCTGACCCCGGTCAACTCCTGCACCTGGCCGGCATCGGCAAACTTCTCTTCAATCGACGTGGCCGCACCACCCTGCACAAACTTGCCAAACCGCGTGCCAGTGTTGGCGAAGCCCCACGAGGGAACCTCAATCTTAAAACTATCCAGAGCGCTCCAGATGCGCTCGTAATCCTGACCTGCCAGTTCCCCAGTGTGCGTCGTCATTGTTGGTCCTCTGCTGCTATTTGGAAATATGCTCTCTATTGAAACGAAAGGAAGGATGCATCATCCGCCCACTGCTTGTCAAAGTCTTTCTCCATCCCGCACCAGCAGCACGTCCAGAAACCGGGGCCCGTGCACGCCTTTGATGCGGGTCATCTCGATATCTGCCGTGGCTGACGGGCCGCTGAAGAAGGTCGTCGCCAGGGCTGCGGTGGGCTGCAGCCGCGCCATCGCCTCCGGCACCGTCTCCACCACGCGCGCCTCGTCCACCACGCACAGGTGGTAGTCCGGCACCAGGGAGATAGCCCGCCGCCCTTGCCCGGCGACGCGCTGCAGCACAATGGTGCCGGTCTCGGCGATGGCCAGGGTGCAGCCCGTCATCACGCCGTCCAGGCCGTCCAGCTCCTCCGCCGACAGGCCGCGATCCGTCTCGCAGGCCAGCCCAGCGGGCAGCAGGGCGGGGTCCAGCCCCTCCGGCACCACCATCCGCCGGATGCCGCGCGCCGCGGCCAGACGAGCCGCCACCGCCGACACCTCGTCGCGCGAGACGCGCTGCACCGTAGCGTCGTAGTCCCGCAGGCGATCGATCAGCAGCTCCAGGACGCCCTCGTGGTCGCGGGCCGCGTGCTGTCGGTACTGGCGGCGTATGCCTTGCCACTCCTGCATAACCGCCCGCGTCTCAGGCGCGTTGCCGGTCGCCGCACGAATCCTAGTCAAGACTGCCTCGCGCGCATCAGTTGCCACGGCTCACCTCGCTCTTCTCTCGCTGCTCCCACCACTCGCGGAAGCTCTGCTGCGGCATGGCCTGCAGATCACGTACCTGGGTCCAGCCGCCCAGCAGGCCGGGCAGCCAGCCGATCCAGCCCTGCCCCTGGCCGTCCTTGCGCACCAGCGGAGCCTCGGCTACGCGACCCATGCGCTGTGCGGCTCGAAAGCGCCGCTCGCTGCGGAAGACCAGCCCCATTGCTCGCATCGCCAGCGCCTCCGGCGTCAGCGGCCCCTTCTTCCGCACCACCTTGTTGCGCAGGTGGATGAGAACCTCGGGGATGTTGATCTTGACCGGGCACACCTCATAGCAGGCACCGCACAGGCTGGAGGCGTACGGCAGCGTCTGCGCGTGGTTCAACACCTGCAACTGCGGCGTAAGAATGGCGCCGATCGGCCCGGCGTAGACGCTGCCATAGGCATGCCCACCCGTCTGGCGGTAGACCGGACAGGCATTCTGGCACGCACCGCAGCGGATGCAGTGCAGCGTCTGTCGGCCTTCCTCGTCGGCCAGAATCTCGGTGCGCGCATTGTCCATCAGCACGATGTGGAATCGCCGTGGCCCATCGCCGTCAGCGTCCACCCCGGTCCAGATGGAGTTGTAGGGGTTCATGCGCTCACCGGTCGCGCTGCGCGGCAACAGTTGCAGCAGCACCTCCAGATCCTTGAAGGTGGGCACCACCTTGTCGATACCGGCTACGGTGATCAACGTCTCCGGCAGGGTCAGGCACATGCGACCGTTGCCCTCGCTCTCGACGATGCAGACGCCACCTGTCTCTGCGATCAGAAAGTTTGCCCCGCTCACGCCGGTCTTGACGCGCAGAAACTTCTCGCGCAGGAAGCGGCGGGCAGCATCGGCCAGGTCCTGCGGGCTCTCGCCCAGCGTCCCCAGATGCATCTCGCGCTGGAAGATCTCGCGAATCTGCTGGCGGTTCTTGTGCAGCGCAGGCACCACGATGTGCGAGGGCTGATCCTGGCCCAGCTGGATGATCAGCTCCGCCAGGTCGGTCTCGTACGGATGCACGCCCGCGGCCTCCAGCGCCTTGTTCAACTGAATCTCTTCGGTGGTCATCGATTTGATCTTGATGACCTCGCGTGCGCCCTCGGCCTGCACCAGCCCTACCACGATGCGGCGCGCCTCCTCGGCGTCGCGCGCCCAGTGCACCACTCCCCCAGCCCGTGTGCAGTTCTGCTCAAACTGCTGCAGGTAGTGGTCCAGGTGCCGCATGGTGTGTTCGCGAATCTGGCGTCCGCTCTCGCGCAGCTCCTGCCAGTCAGGCATCTCCTCAACGACACGAGCGCGCTTCGTCTGGATGACGCCGGTGGCGTGGCGCACGTTTTTGCGCAGCTGCGTATCGCCCAGCATGGCGCGGGCTGCGGCCGGGAAGGTGGGCGCGGTGCGTGGATCCAGGGGCTGGCCGCTCATCGTGCCGCTCCTGCGGAGCCGGTATCTTCGCTGGCCAGAATCTCTGCCAGGTGGACCGTCTGCACGCCTGTGCGCTGGCGGTGCAGCGCGCCCTGGATGTGCATGAGGCAGCTGTTGTCGCAGGCCGTGCAGGCCTCGGCGCGTGTGTTCAACACGGCGGTGGTCTTCTCGGCCAGCATGGCGCTGGAGACCTCAGCGTTCTTGACGGCGAAGGTGCCACCAAAGCCGCAGCACTGCTCCATGCCCTCCAGCACCACCAGGTCAATGCCACGCACCGCACGCAGCAGCCGCAGCGGGCCGTCGCCCAGCTCCAGGTTACGCAGGCCGTGGCAGCTGGCGTGGTAGGTGACGCGGTGCGGGTAGTAGGCCCCAACATCCTCCAGGCCCAGGCGACGGGTAAGAAACTCGCTGAACTCGAAGACGCGCGGCACCAGTGCCTCCACCTCGGCCTGCAGCCCGGCATCGCCGAGCTCGGCGGCCATCTTCGGGTAGTGGTCACGAATCATGGCGACGCAGCTGGAGGATGGCACCACCACCGCCTCGGCATGGCGAAACTGGGCGACGAAGCGCGCCACCAGCGGTAGCGCCTCCGCCTGGTAGCCGGTGTTCCAGTGCATCTGTCCGCAGCAGGTCTGTCCGGCGGGAAACTCGACCGTATGGCCGAGCCGCTCCAGCACCCGCACCACGGCCTTTCCCGTCTCGGGGAAGAGGGTGTCGTTATAACACGTGATAAACAACGCAACTCGCAGAGGCTACCTCCTGGGGCACTGAGCTGGGCGCGTGCGGCCATCCAGATAAAAATTCAATAGGGATTATATTTCCAATCGCGACCCCTGTCAGGTACCATAGTACGCGCTGCAGCCGCAGCACCTATTCTTCCACCCGAACGAGGCCCTCGTGGGACCAAATCCGTTTCTCGGCGTTATCTTTCACTGGATCGGCGGCTTCGCCTCCGCGACCAACTTCATTCCCTTCCGTGGCATCAAGCGGTGGTCGTGGGAGATCTACTGGCTGATCCAGGGCATCGCGGCCTGGCTGATTGCGCCCATCGTGCTGGCCGGGCTGCTGGTCCCGAACCTTGGCTCGGTGCTGCACCGCGCGCCCACGTCGGCAATCTTCTACGCCGTGCTGTTTGGTGCGCTTTGGGGGCTGGGCGGACTGACGTTCGGTCTGGCCATCCGCTACCTGGGCATCGCGCTGGGCTACGCCATTGCCCTGGGCCTGTGCACGGCCTTTGGCACGCTGATTCCTCCCATCTACGACGGCTCGATCCACACCATCCTGCACGAGACCTCCGGCCAGATCATCCTGCTCGGCATCCTGGTGTGCATCATCGCAGTGGCCGTCAACGGCGCTGCCGGATGGTCGAAGGAGCAGGAGATCACCCCGGAAGAGAAGGCCGAAGCGGGCGAGACCGACTACAACTTCCCCAAGGGCATCGCCGTGGCCATCTTTGCCGGCGTCATGAGCTCCTTCTTCGCCTACGGCCTGAAGGCCGGCGGCCCGATCGGCGACCTGGCGAAGACCGAACTCCTCGCCCACGGCCGTCCTGACCTGTTCCAGAATCTTCCTGTTCTGATCGTCGTCCTGTGGGGAGGCTTCTTCACGAACTTTGTCTGGAGCGCCATTCTGATCTTCCGCAACGGCTCGGTTCGCCAGTTTGGCGGTGAGCCTGGCCAGAACCCGATGCGCGCCACCCACGCCAGCGGCGACACGCTGGTGGACTTCGATCCACTGGACCCCAGCACCTACGACCGCATTGCTCCGCGTACGTTGCTGGCCAACTACTTCTTCGCCGCGCTGGCCGGCGTTACCTGGTACTTCCAGTTCTTCTTCTATTCCATGGGGCAGACGAAGATGGGCAAGTACGACTTCTCCAGCTGGACCCTGCACATGGCGTCGATCATCATCTTTGCCACGCTGTGGGGCCTGGTGCTGAAGGAGTGGCGCGGCACCAGCCGACGCACACGGGTGCTGGTCTCCACGGGCCTGGCGCTGCTGATCGCCTCCACGCTGGTGGTGGGCTACGGCAACTACCTGAAGGCCAATGAGGACGCGCACGCTACCCAGAGCGCCGCAGTCAACACCGCACCGGCACCTCGCTGACACGCCGCCGTCTCCAGTCCCTTGGCGCCGCCTGAAGCCTCAGGCGGCGCCTTTGCTTTGTCCGTCGCGCGGGTCGGGTTTGACTCCCCCGGCAGCTTCGTAGAAAGATGCTCGGGACACCACTTTCATGGCGAGGCGCGCGTGCGAATCGAGACTCTGAAAAAGGCCTTTACTACCGTAGTTCTGCTCTCCACTCCTCTTCTTGTTGCGCAGGCACCGGTGCCCACCGCCGAGGCGCCCGCAGCCACGCCGCAGTTTCCGTTTCAGAATCCAAATCTGACGCTCAAGAAGCGGCTGGACGACCTGATTCCGCGCATGACGCTGGAGGAAAAGGTCTCGCAGATGCAGAACCGCGCCGTCGCCATTCCGCGGCTGGGCATTCCGGAGTACAACTGGTGGAACGAGGCGCTGCACGGGGTAGCGCGCTCGGGCTACGCCACCGTTTTTCCGCAGGCCATCGGCATGGCGGCCACCTGGGACGTCAGCCTGATTCACCGCGAGGCTGACGTGATCTCCACCGAGGCACGCGCCAAGTACCGCGACGCCATCGCGCACGACAATCACTCCATCTACTACGGCCTCGACTTCTGGTCGCCGAACATCAACATCTTCCGTGACCCACGCTGGGGTCGCGGGCAGGAGACCTACGGCGAAGACCCGTTCCTGACCGCGCAGCTTGGCGTCGCCTTCGTCAAGTCCATGCAGGGGAACAATCCCCGCTACTTCAAGGTGATCGCCACGCCGAAGCACTTTGCCGTGCACAGCGGGCCAGAGTCGCTGCGGCACAGCTTCGACGTCAGGCCATCGCCCTATGACCTGGAGGACACCTACCTGCCGGCCTTCCGGGCCACCATTACCGAGGGTCACGCCGACTCCATCATGTGCGCCTACAACGCCATTGATGGGGAACCCGCCTGTGCCAACACCAATCTGCTGGTCAATCACCTGCGCCAGGACTGGCACTTCCGTGGCTATGTCACGTCGGACTGCGCGGCCGTTGAAGACATCTCTGGCGGACACAAGTTCGCTCCGACGCTGGAGGATGGCTCGGTTGCGGCCGTCAAAGCCGGCACCGATACCACCTGCGGCAAGGAGTACACCACGCTGGTGGATGCCGTGCATTCCGGCAAGATCGACGAGGCGGAGATCGACAAGGCAGTGCGCAACCTGTTCGAGGCGCGCCTCCGGCTTGGCATGTTTGACCCGCCCACCAACAACCCCTGGGCGCAGATTCCAGTGACCGAGAACGACACACCGCAGCATCGCGCACTGGCGCTGGAGGCGGCCAGAAAGTCGATCGTGCTGCTGAAGAACGAAAACCACACCCTGCCCCTGGCCGCAGGCGTGCGCACCATCGCGGTGGTGGGCCCCAACGCGGCCAACCTCACCTCCATCACCGGCAACTACACGGGTACGCCCTCGCAGCCGGTCACTCCGCTGCGGGGGATGGAAGCCTACTTCGCTGGCAAGGCCCGCGTGCTCTACGCGCAGGGCTCCGCGTTTACCAGTGAGCTGCCCGTCACCGTGCCGCGCACCCTCTTTCACCCGGCGGCGGGTGACCCAGCCAACGGGCTGAAGGCCGAGTACTTTGCCAACGCCGACCTGAGCGGTGCTCCCGTGGTGACGCGCATCGATCAGCAGCTCAACTTCAGCTGGCAGGGCGCGGCACCCGTACCCGGCACGACGGCTGCGCTCTACTCCGTTCGCTGGACCGGCGTGATCAACACGCCCAGCGAGGGGGACTACGCCTTCAAGCTGTACAACAACGACTGCTACCCCTGCGACAGCGACGAGCAGGTCCGCGTCTTCATCGACGGAGTGCGCGTCTTCTCCGGCGGACGGCACGTGAACCATATCGACAAAGACAGCTTCAACGTGCGCTTTGACGGCGTGCACGGCCACGACCTGCGCGTGGAGTATGTGCACAACGGAGCCCTGCGCGGCGGCGGCATCAGCCTGGAGTGGCGCCCGGATGCAGACAGCCTGCGCAGCGAGGCCGTCAAGGTTGCGCGTCAGGCGGACGTCGTGGTGGCGTTTGTCGGCCTCTCGCCCGATCTGGAAGGCGAGGAGATGCCGGTGCACGTCGAGGGCTTCAGCGGTGGTGACCGTACCGACATCCAACTGCCGCGTGCGCAGCGCGAGCTGCTGGAGTCGCTGGCCGCAACCGGAAAGCCTCTGGTGGTCGTGCTGATGAACGGCAGCGCACTGGCCGTGAACTGGGCGAAGCAGCACGCTGCCGCCATTCTGGAAGCCTGGTACCCGGGTGAGGAGGGCGGCACCGCAATTGCCCAGACGC
>JAGWNX010000168.1 GCA_028872955.1 Acidobacteriota bacterium | reverse complement strand
CTTTGCACCGTCGCCCACGCCGAATAGCCGCTGGGCATCGAAGAGAGCTGCACGCAAGGCCCGCTTCCTGCTGCGCACCGACTCCAGAAGATCGAGTCCGGAGCCGCCTTGCTGGAGTCCAGCAAAGCCGGCTGCAGGATTTCAAGCTCCTGGCCTGCTGCGGTCAGGGCGTCCACCTGCGCCTTGATCTGCTGCAGGGCAATGTCATCGGCCGCGAGCGCCGCATTGCGCTCGGCCATCGCCCCCGCGGACACCGTATCCTCCAAGATGCCACGCAGGGATATGAGTACCGCGATGGCCATGACCAGGGTGAACACGAGCACGACCATCAAGGTCATGCCTTGCTGGCGCTTCACGGAGTTATTCATGTGCCGCTCCAGGTCAGGTTGCGCAGGTCCACTTCCGAGGTGAACACCGTGTAGTGGTAGTGCGTGTCCGCGGCAGGCACCGCGAAGCTGGAAAAGCCCGGCACGGCAATCGACGTCGGCGCGGTGTAAGCGAAATCCGGGTGCAGCGTGCGAAAGACCAGAGCAAAATTTACGGCCTGTACCTGGCCTTGCTGCGAGGAGTTCTCGACTTGCGCCCACGTCTCGAAGGTCGATCCCACCAGAAAGCGTGTCTGCAGGGACACGGCTCCCACCGCCACGGGCTGGGCATCGAGCACCGCGCCGGTTTTCTCGTCGACATGCACTCTCCAAAGCGCCGGCAGCTGGTGGACTTTGCCGATGTAGTAGGCCGTGAGGATGTTCTCGCTCGAGGAAGCGCCCAGGTCCGTCACGGTGGCGTTCAGCAACTCCGTATCGGTGATCCCCGCGCGCAGGCCCTGCGCCGCCAGCGCACTGTCATAGCCCGCGTAGCCCGTAGAGGGCATGCCAGTCCCCTTGGAATACAGGTACAGCGCCTTGCCCGTGGGCGAGAGTTGCGCGACGGGCACCAGATAGCAAACCGATGCCGCGCTCATCTGCACGCGAACTTGAACCTCGTTGCCGACCTGCAGGGCGGCGTCCGCCTGGGCCGCCAGGGGCAAGGGCAGTTGCGTGCTCCTGGCCGCACCCTGGCCGGACGCGGCCTGGGTGGTGCCGAACTGCGTGACCCGAGAGCTCTCCCCGATTGCGCCCGAAGACAACAGGGAGGACGCGCTGATGAGTACGAGGTCCGTCGCGATGGAGCTGGAGGAATCGGGGTAGCCCAGCGGCATGGCTGTCAGCGGCACGGTGCTCGCGCCCGTGGCCTGCATCGCCGATACCGCCGGGAAAGCCGCCGTCGAGCCGTTGGCGTACGAAACCGTGAGCGCGCACTGCGTGGCGCCCCAGCCTTGCCCGAAGCCCGCGGACTCCAGGTCTCGCGTGAGCAGGTCCAG
>JAGWNX010000028.1 GCA_028872955.1 Acidobacteriota bacterium | reverse complement strand
GTTCGCCACCCGCTGCCCGCGAGGTGATGGCTGCAATCACGAAGTAGAGCACGAACGTGCCGATCACCTCTGCCACAAAGTTGGCAAAGGGCCGTCGAATGGCCGGGCCCGTGCAATAGCAGGCCAGTTTGGCATCCGCGTCCTCCGTCACCCGCCAGTGCGGCAGATACAGCAACCACACCAGGAACGCGCCGAGCATCGCACCCAGCACCTGCGCCGGCAGATAGACGCCGAGCTTGGCGTAGTCGCCTGTCTGCACCGCAGACGCGATCGTGATGGCGGGATTCAGGTGAGCATCGCTGCTGCCCCAGGCCGTGGAGGTGAAGACACCGGCAAAGACGGCCAGGCCCCAGCCTGCGGTAATGGTGATCCAGCCGGCGCCCTCTGCCTTGGAGCGCTTGAGCAGCACGCCGGCTACGACGCCGTTGCCCAGCAAAATGAGCACCGCAGTGCCAAGAAACTCTCCCATAAAGGGCGAGACGAGCGAGTGAGACATGGTGCGTAGACCTCGCGAGAGATGGCCGCGCTGTGCAGAGCGGCCCGCGTTAGCGCTATCGATGCGCCCCACAGGTGTACGCGAAACGTCCTCGGAGTGCAAGCGAATTGACAGCGTCCACCGAGGAGAATACCGTTCCAGTGCGGGCTGGAGAGAAGAAATCTCGCCGCGAATGTAAACAGTTACATCTATGCCTGCCCGGGACGCGCCCGCGCCGCTGCGCCGCTGTGGGCGGGCACCACACTCTGCCGAGGAGACCTCCTGCTGTGATGACACCCACTCTGCCACGTGCGTTGGCCGGCTGCCTGCTGGCTGCAGCGCTCACCCTCACCTCCCCCGCCGCTCATGCCGCCACCGGTGTGGCCGCGCCCGGCGCTGCCACTGGCGCGGCCCAGGCGCAACCGGCTCCCCCGCCCGCGCTGGTGCTGGGCACGGCCTGGTATCCGGAGCAGTGGCCAGAGAGCCGCTGGGACCGCGACCTGGAGCTGATGCAGAAGGCTGGCATCCGCATGGTGCGCGTCGGCGAGTTCGCCTGGAGCCGCATGGAGCCCAGCGAGGGCCAGTACGACCTGGACTGGCTGGATCGCGCCGTCGCAGCCGCCGGCCGACATGGCATCTACACCGTACTGGGCACACCCGGCGCCGCGCCGCCAGCCTGGCTGACGCAGAAGTACCCTGAGACGCTGCGCACCGAAGAGAACGGTCGCAAGGACCAGCACGGCAACCGCGAGCAGTTTGACTGGACCAACCCGAAGTACCTGCAGCTGACCCGGGCCATGGCCCTGCAGATGGCAAAGCGCTTTGGACACAACCCGTGGGTGATCGGCTGGCAGATCGACAACGAATACGCGGCGCTCTCCTACGACGACGCCACGAAGGCCATGTTCCAGCAGTGGCTGAAGGCCCGCTACGGCACGCTGGATAACCTGAATGCCCGCTGGACCACCTCCTACTGGAGCGAGACCTACTCGGACTGGAACCAGATCCCGATTCAGACCAACTATGGCAACCCCGGACTGCTGCTGAGCTGGAAGCGATTTGTGAGCGACATGTGGCGCGCCTACCAGAAGAACCAGCTGGAGGTGATCCGGCCGAACAGCGAGCATCAGTTCATTACCACCAACATGATGGGCTGGTTCGACGGCTACGACCACTACACCGTCAGCCAGGATCTGGACCTGGCCTCATGGGACGACTACGTCGGCACCGGCCACCTGGACCCGGCCCGCAACGGCGCGGCCCACGACCTGACGCGCGGCTTCCTGCGTAAGAACTTCTGGGTGATGGAGACCCAGCCCGGCACTGTGAACTGGGCCAAGGTGAACAGCGCGCTGGACAAAGGCGAGGTACGCGCCATGGCCTGGCACGACATTGGCCACGGTGCTGACGCCGTGAGCTACTGGCAGTGGCGCAGCGCGCTGAATGGCCAGGAGGAGTACCACGGCACGCTGCTGGGTGCCGATGGCGAGCCCATACCGCTGTACAGCGAGGTCGCGCAGGTGGGTGCGGAGTTTGCGAAGGCTGCACCGGTGCTGGCCGGCACCAGCGTACACAGCGAGGTCGCCATTCTGCACAGCTACGATAGCCGCTGGGCCATCAACTGGCAGCGCCACAACGCCGGATTCGACCCCGTCGACGAGATCGTAAGCTACTACAAGCCGCTGCGTGCCCTCTCGCAATCGATCGACATTGTGAAGCCGACGGCTCCGCTGAGCCAGTACCGGCTGGTCGTCGCGCCGGGGCTCAACGTCCTGTCGGATGCCGAAGCAAAGAACCTGATCGACTACGTGCAGCAGGGCGGCAACCTGGTGCTGGGCCAGCGCACTGGCATGAAGGATGAAGACAACAGCCTGCAGACCAGCCGCCAGCCTGGGCCGCTGACCAGCCTGCTGGGCGGGCGCGTGGAGCAGTACTATGCCCTGACCGACCCCATCAGCGTAAGCGGCGCCTGGGGCAACGGCACCAGCAAGCTGTGGGCTGAGCTGCTGAGCACCAGCGCACCAGACACTCAGGTGCTGCTGCGCTACGGCAAGAGCAATGGCTGGCTGGACGGACAGCCCGCAGCCATCACACGCAAGGTCGGCAAGGGCAGCATCACCTACATCGGCGCCTGGCTGGACGACGCCAGCCTGACCAAAGCAGCAGCGTGGATGACCAGCATGAGCGGCGTCAAGCCGCGCCTGAGCAACGTGCCCGAGGGAGTCGACGTCTACCCGCGCGAGGACGCCCGCGGCACGGTCTACGTGCTGGTCAACTTCGCAAAGGATAGCCAGAAAGTCCCGCTGCCCCGACCGATGCAGGATGTGCTGAACGGCGGCAGCGTGAACTCCGTAACCCTGCCCCAGTACGGCGTTGCGGTACTGGACGCACGATAGTCCACAGAGCGCTACGGAGCGAACGGGCCAGCGGGCAAGACTGCCGCTGGCCCGTTCGCCTTGTGCCCGTCGGTGTTGGGAGCGTTGCTTACGTCGTTGCCAGCGTCAGCAGCTTGGCCACCGTAGTTGCCGAGTTGGACTGGCTGCCACCGGGCAGGGTCGGCGCCACCACCAGCGCCTGGTTGTGCCCCTCAAACCAGACGAGAAAGACCGAGCGATCTGCTCCACTCAACCGCTGCTGATTGATCCAGTGGTAGTAGGCTGCCATATCGGCGTCGCGCAGCGAGCCCACCGGATCCACCTCAGCGGGCGGCTTGCTGGCATCCAGCATCTCATTCATGGGCCGTTGGCGCTGGCGCGGGGCATAACGCACCAGCAGCGTAAGCGGCTGGGCGCGGCGCAGCGCCTCCCGCGTGGCCCACTGGGCAAAGGTGGTGGAGAAGATCTGCGTGCCCGAGCCCTCAGTAAACAGCCGAACCTGGAAGCGATCCAGCACGGGATCGCCCTCCGCGCTCATGCCCAGATCGGTGGGCAACAGGCGCGCGAGGTTCGTGCGCAACTCCTCTGGCCCCATGCCGGGCCGCGCAATCTGCGACTGCATATAGGCAAGCAGCGCGCTGCGAACGGGGTCCAGGGCGCGGTACTCCACATGGGTGAGCGCCGCCGCACTGGTGGCTGCTGTGCCGCCATCGATGTACCAGTGCGCATACGGCTCAGCATGCGCCGCCGCACGCTGCGCGGCAAAGTCCAGGATTGCCTGCAGGCCACCTGCAGGGTCTACCTGCGTAAACAGCGTGCCGTGGGGTCGCAGCTTGCGGAACAGCGCACCGTTGTAGGCCTGAACATCGCGCCCGACCACAGCAATGCCTACCCGCTGCGTGGGCAGCTGCTCGGGTGGCAGGGACGCCTGCAGGCGATCACCATACTGCGTTGCTGCGGCACGAAAGGCATCCAGCTGGTGCGTCGTCCACAGGTGCGCCGACTCCTGCTCCATGAACTGCGCCGGGTGATTCACCCAGTCAAACTGTTCCAGCGAGTCTGAGAGCGTGAGCGCGCTGAAGCCCTGGAACCACTGCTGGCGTTGCGGTGCGGAGAGCATCTGTAACTGGTTAAGTTCGCGCTCGATCGCCCGCCGCTCTGCCGGAAAACGATAGTCGTAGTCGATCAGCTCGCGCAGCAGGCCGGGCAGAAAGGCCAGCGGCAGCGACTGCAGCAGCGCAAGAGATTGCAGCGCGAGATGCTGTGCCTGAGCTGGATACGCGCCGAAGTGCCTGGCTTGAAGTTCGTTGGGCAGCATAGCTAGAGCAGCTCCTTGACCGGGCGGCCCTGCGACTGCGCCGGAGAAAAGCCCATCAACGCGCCGATGGTGGGCACCAGATCGATGGACTGGATGGGAGAGTCGTACAGCACGCCCTGCCGCACGCCAGCGCCCAGCGCCATCATCCAGGTGGTACGCGAGGCGGCGTCGCCGGTGCGGTGGTGCTGGAAGCCATTGCCACCGGGGTCCTCATCGGAGTCACGGCCGAAGTCCGGCAGCACCAGCATGGTGGTGCTTCCGGCGTACTCCGGATGCTCCTCCACAGCCTGCCACATCTCCGCGCAGAGCCGGTCCGTGCGGCGAATGGCATCCACATACAGCGAGTACGTGCCGGAGTGCGCGATGTCGACGTCGTGCATGGTGATCCAGAGCAGGCTCGGCGACTCCTCACGCATCAGCCGCTTGGCCACATAGACCGAGAGCTCGTCTGGGCTGGAGAGCGTCTTGGCATGGCCCAGAAAGTCATCGACCGAGAGCTTCAGAATGCTCTCCAGTTGCTGCAACTCCACCTCGCCACCAGCAATCTGAGGGGTGTACAGCGGATTCTCGTAGTTGTCGTGCAGCAGGTGCTCATAGTCCACCGCATTGCCCGAGGTTGCTGCGCTGAGCAGATGCTTTGGCAGCACGACACGCGCGCCCAGGCCCTGCCCGTAGCCGCGGCTGTCACTCTCGCCAATTCGGTTGAAGCCGTTGCTCGGGGCCACCACCCAGGCATCGCTTAGCGGACGACGAAGATCCCTGCGGAAGTACTCAAACACGGTGGGGTGCTGCGGCGGCACGGCAGAGAAGTTGTTGAGCGTCTCATACACACCCGTGGCCAGGCTGGCCGTAGCCACGTAGTGCCCCAGAATCCCCTGATTGCTGACATGAGTAAAGAAGCTGGACTGCGGTGCCAGCTTCGTGAGCATGTTGGGGATGTTCTCCTGCCCCTCGGTGGCAAACGTCTCCTGGTCGCGCGCACCGCCGCCAAAGGTGATGACGATGACCTTGCGCTTCTTCTGCACCGCCTGCCCATGCAGAAACGGACTGCCGCTGAGCAGCGTGCCACCTACGGCGAGCCCGGCAGCGCCGCGCAGAAACTCGCGTCGGCTGTGGCTAAGCCGCTCGGCGATCTCGCGTGGTGAAGCGCCGGAGAAGGGAGACGGGTTGGATTCGAAGTTCTTCAATACTGGCCTCACAAACGGTACATCGCATGTTGCACCACAAACTGACACCAACGCCGCTCGCGGCTATGGTCGCGCGGGTGGGGGTGTCTTGGAGTCATACACAAACTGCTGGACCTCCGAGCGTTCCTTATCCACCTCCGCAAGGTGCTCTGCGCGGAGCTTTCGATACACGGCAAACTCTGCCTCGGCCTGATCTTTGTGCCCCAGGTGGACGTAGTCGGTGCCGAGCCGGTAGTGCGCATCCGCAAGGGAGTTGTCGAGTTCCACGGCACGCAGATACTGCGGAATCGACCGCTCATACTGCTTCTGGTCGGCGTAGAGATTGCCCAGTTGCTCGTGCGCCTCGGCTAGATTGTCGTTCAGCGCGATGGCCCGTAGCAGCAGCGTCTCCACCTGCTGCATATCCGCCACGTTGCCCTGGGCGCGCGCGCCGCGCCACAGGCTCATGGCGTAGTAGTACTGCGCCAGCGCATTCTGCGGCTGGAGCTTGGCATAGCGAGCAAACCGGTCGGTCACCTCATTCGCCTGCGACGGCGAGCTATCGGACGCGCGCGACAGAAACAGGTAGCATCGCGCATCCGCAGGAGCCAGATCCGCAGCTGCCAGCAACGCCTTCACCGCGTCCTCGTACAAGCCGCGTGCGTAGTACGACATGCCCAGCCCGATCTGTAAGCGCGACGACGTAGGATAGCGCTGCGCTGCTGCCTTGAAGACATCAATTGCCGGCTCATAGGTGCGATGCAACAAGAGCTCGCTGCCCCAATCGAACAGGGCACTCTCCGATGGATCGAGGTGCGCTGCCCGCTCAAATTCGTTGGCCGCCACCACATACTGGCCATCCTTCTCCTCAATCTGGGCCAGCAGGTTGTGCAACTCACCCGTGTCATGCACCGCGAGCAAGGTGTGCAGCACTTTCCGTCCCTCGGCAAAGTGGCCGGTCATCAAGTCCGCCATTGCCAGGTCGTAGCCATTGTCATACTGCTGGGGCTGCAGCTGCTGCGCCTTAGCCAGATAGGTGAGCGCGCCGCCCATATCCCCGGACTGGGCCAGAAACTCGCCCAGGTTGTGGTTTGCCGTGTAGTCATTCGGCTCCAGCGCGAGGGCCTTGCGAAGCTCTATGCCCGCCTACTGGGTTCGACCGGTGTGGGACAGGCTCGCCGCCAGAATGGTGTGCGCCGTGGCGTCTGCAGGCCTTAGTTGCACGGCAAGCTGCAGATGTTCAATGGCTTGGCTATCCTGGCCCAGCGCAGCGTAGGCCATGCCGGCCAGCTCCTGCACCTCAAAGCTGTGCGGCTGGTGCACCAGCAGAGGCTGCACTTTGGAGACTGCCTCGGCATAGTTGCCGGAGTCGTACTCCTTGGCCGCTGCCTGAAACTGCTGTTGCGCTGTCAGGTCAGGGTGCTTCGGCGGGGCAGCAGCCCTCGCAGACGTGCCCAGAAGGACGAGGCTGAGAGTCGCCAGTCGAGACCGGTTCATCCTTTGCACACGTTCCTCCAGGGCGGAAAGCTCCGCAAAACAAAGATAACCCCGGAGAGGCCCAAGATTCGAGCCCCACCGGGGTTATGGTTGGTCAGATTAGTAGTACAGCTTCAGAGCAAACTGGATCTGGCGCTCTTCGTTACGCGTCGATCCAATCTCGCCGAAGTTCTGGCTGGTGAAGTTCGTCGCACCGCTGATGGCCACAACACCGTTGCCACCGAAGCCGGGGGCATTGAAGTTGGGGTGGTTCAGGATGTTGAAGAACTCCGACCGGAACTCCGCGTTGAAGCGGTCGTTGATGGGGATTGCCTTGAACAGCGAGAAGTCCAGGTTGTGGAAGCCAGGACCAGTCGTTGTCGGACCAGCAAAACCCAGAGCGGCGCTGCCCGTGAGGGGAACGCAACCTGTGGGCGAGTTCGGGATTGGCGTGCCACCCGCACCCAGCTGGCAAGGCTGATTGAACGCCGCAGCATTGCCAAACCAGTTCGGTTGACCCTGCGAGTCCGTATAGCGACCGAGCTTCTGGCTCTGGCCGGCCACACGAATCGCATTGCAGCCCGTACCTGCCGTGGTGCCCGTGGGGCAACCCAGGCTGATCGGCTGACCGCCCTGCAACGTTGCGATCCAGTTCGTGGACCACCCGCCGACAAACGCGTTCTCCAGCGGTGAGACATCGCCGAGGAACTTCTTGTTCTTGCCGAAGGGCAGCTGGTAGCCACCGCTGAAGTGGACGACATGACGGATGTCAAAGTCTGCCAGACCCCAGTCAAACTGTGGTCCGAGACCCGGCACCGCAGGCGCACGGAACCCACCCACGCTGCCACCGTTCAGCAGGTCGCCAGCGTCAGAGAGTGTCTTCGAGTAGGTGTAAGCCAACAGGAACGTCAGACCATTGTCGAACTGCTCCTCGATCTTGGTCTGAAGGCCGTTGTAGTTGCTCTGACCGATCGTCGCCTGATAGCTCGAGTTGGACGAGAAATCGGGGAACGGAACAGAGCCTGCAACGCTCTTGCTGGTGGTGTTGGTACCGGCCGGCAGAATCGCGCTTACGTGGTTCTGACCGAGACCCGACTGCAGGTTCTTACCCTGGGTGAAGACATACGCTGCCTGCACCGAGAGGCTGTGCGTCAGCGCATACTGCACGGTCAGGTTCGAGCTGAGCGTACGCGGCGTCTGATAAGCGAACTGCAGGCCCTGCAGACCCAGACCCTTTGCATTGACAGCCGTCGGGGTAAAGGCGACGCAGGAGAGACCTGCACCGATGGTTGCCGTGCCACCAGGACCTGCCGTACCGCAGCCTGCCCATGGCGTGTTGTAGCTGATGGGGGATACAGCCTGCGTGCCCGGAACCGAGCTGGCAGTCTGACCGGAGTAGCTGAAGTTGAAGACGAAGGGATAGTTCTCACCGATGTTCGGTCCGTAGCCCTGGTTCTCAAACGAGTTGAAGAAGAGGCCGAGGCCGCCACGCACAACCAGCTTGGGAGTTGCCTGGTACGCAAAACCGAGACGCGGTGCAAAGTTCGTCTTCTGCGTCTGCACCAGTCCCTGACCATACTTATCCGTCTGCTCGAGCGTGATGCCGTCCTGCGCGAGCAACTGGATGAAGCTGGTGGAAAGGGTGCGAATGTCCTTACCCGAGGCCGGGATCAGGAAGGTAGGAGTGCCGTTCGGAGGACCGCTCTGGACAAAGTTGGCCTGTCCACCGTTGGTCTCGTTGATCGGGCTGAAGTAGTCGTAGCGTACACCGAGGTTCAGGGTCAGCTTGGGAGTTACCTTCCAGTCGTCCTGGAGGTAGATACCAAGGTAGCTGCGAGCATCGTAGGTCTTGTTGATGTTCGAAGCATTCACACCGTCCGCACCGCCGGAGTAGTTGATTCCACCGACCGTCGACGGCGCCGGCAGGATGAGGAACTGCGCCAGACCCGTGCTGCCGTTGTTCTGCTGCGGCATGTCGGTGTAGGTTCCGTTGAAGTCAAAATTGCCACGCGAGAAGGCGGGCTGCAGGGTCGAGAACTTGACGCGCTGCGACTCCACACCAGCCTTGAAGCTGTGCGACTTGTAGACCTTGGTAAAGTCATCCGTGATCTGCAGAGTCTGGCTGACTTCGTCCGAGGGAAGGAAGGCGTTGCTGCCGAGCGTCTGCAGACCACCGATTCCGATCGAAGGAAGACCACCGTTCTCTGCGGCCTGCGGAATGCCCTGAATGCCATACTGCGCCGGAACACCGCTCTGCGCGCCCACCGGACCGAAACGGGTGGTGTGCAGGTGGTTCAAGCCGACGTGCAGCACGTTGATGGTGCTCGGAGTGAACTCGTGCGTGTAGCCCACCACGGACTGGCTGGACTTCGCGGTCTGAGTACCCTGCTGGAAGCCGCCGCCGTCGGCGACGCCACCGAAGATGCCAGGGATGAACTGCGGATCGTCGACGTAGCTGAAGCGGCCGTAGATCTGGTCATTCGCCGTGGGATTGTAGTCCACACGACCATCAACTGCGTTGCGGTGCTCGAAGATGTTCGGGCTGACCGAGTAGTTCGAGCTGGTCAACGTGGTGTTGGTTGGCTTGGGGTACAGGGTGAGCAGCTTGAGCGCAACCGGATCCAGGCGGTTTGCCGGGAGCTGATTGGTCAGGCTGAAGGGATCGCGAACGTAGCCACCCGAGGTGCTGGAAAGGCCAGTCACGGTATCAACGCCACCTGGCGCCACATAGCGCGTGGTGGCCGGGTCAAACACAGTGCCGAGCTTGTACGAACGGCCCAGAATGTCGGACTGGGTCTTGGTCTGCAGCAGCGAGGAGAGATCCGTGAAGCCGCTGTTCACCTCAGAGAGGGTCGGAACGGTACCGCTCTGCACCGTACCCTGCACGCGACGGAGACCTTCGTAGTCTGCAAAGAAGAAGGCCTTGTTCTTGATGATGGGACCGCCTGCGGAGACACCGAACTGGTTCTGACGCAGTGCACCCTTCTTGATGCCGCCGTGATCCTCAAACCAGTTGGCTGCATCCAGCTTGTCGTTACGGAAGAACTCCCAGACTGCGCCGTGGAGCGAGTTGGTACCGGACTTAATGGTCGCATTCAGCACGGCACCGGCCGAACGGCCAAGTTCTGCGCTGAAGTCAGCCGTCTGCACCTTGAACTCCGAGATGGCGTCCACGGGAGGCAGAACGATGAAGTTGGTGCCGTTCAGGAAGTCAACGGCGTTGGAGTTGTTGTCGATACCGTCGAGCAGGTAGTTGTTCTGCGCGGGACGCAGGCCGTTGGCCGAGAAGGCGCCCGATGCAGCGTTACCGCGGGTATCAGCCTGCGGCGTCTGCGTACCGGCACCGAGCTGGGCGAGGAAGGTAAAGTTACGGCCGTTGAGCGGCAGGTTGTTGACGGTCTGCTCGGTCATGACCTGGCCGACAGAAGCCTCATCGGTCTGGAGGGCCGGAGGAGCGGTGCTGACATCCACCACTTCCGTCGTGGCGCCAGCCTTGAGCTGCACGTTGACCTGCAGGCGCTGCGCGATGTTGACGGTCAGGTTCTGCTGGGTCGTCTTGGCAAAGCCCTTGGCGACAACGGTGACAGAGTAGTGACCAATGCGGACGGGGGAAAAGGTGTAGACGCCCGAGTTGTCGGTCGTCTGCTCCAGGGTGATTCCCTGGTCGGTGTTAAGCAGCGTTACGGTAGCGCCGGGAACGACTGCACCAGTCGTATCCTGAACGGTACCGATGATCGCGCCTTCGTCGACCTGAGCGGTTGCGTACTTTGGCAAAGCGAGGAGCAGGCAGGCAATGGCGAAAGCCACCGTACCTATTCTTCTAAGCCAAGTTAGGTCGTTACGATCAAGACCCATCTTAGTATCCTCCAATATGTTCCAAACCATGCATGGTACTGCGTGTTCTTGACTATCTACTTCCCGGATCCAATGCTGCGGTCCGGAGCGAGTGTCTCTTTGTAACCGCTTTCAGAATCAGCCTCGGGTGCTTGGCCCGCAATCCACGAGATCGTCCTGCGCCATCTGTCAGCCCGAGATATTCCCCTGCTGAAACTATTCACCGAATGCACACCTCTGGTGTAAGCGGTTACAGAAAGGCAAACAGAACGGTACATGAAATGTTTCTGCCATGTCAACCGAAAGTTGTAGATGGCGATAAACACCCCCTAAAGGCCTATCTTCCAAGAGCTTACCGTCCGTATGACAGGCACGTTTCAGGCGCGGAAGCGGCGAATGCTATCCTGCCAACACGTTGCAGGTACGACGAAAGCCAGCGGCATGAACACCCCTGATCTCGGTTTCAACTCTGAAATTTCACGCCGATGGTTCCTTCGCGGGCTGGGGGCAGGGTCGATTCTTCTGCGCGCTGCGCCGTTGTTTGGCCAGTCGCCTGGCAGCTCGGGTGAGCAGCCGCATGTGCCTTTGCTGCAGGAGTTCCGCTACGTTCCCCACTACCCGGAGCGTTCGCCCCTGGCCGATGTGTTGAGCCTGGTGGAGCCTGGCTCAGACCAGTACCTGACCGAACTGTATGCGCAGCAACTGCAGCGCGTGCTGAACGGCTGGAGCGAAGCGTTGACCGGCGGCGGAGGCTGGGCTGACCACGTGCAGCAGGCGTTGGAGCCTGACCTGCGCGGCGCCTCGCTGAAACCGCTTGCAGAGCAGGTCTTGCGCGCCAGTGCTGGCGTTCGAGTCTCCCGGCACGAGTTCTCGCACGAGCAGCTGCCGACGCAGGCAGAGTGGCTGCGCACCCTGGCGGAGTGGCTTCCCTCCGGCTACCCGGTCACGACTGCGGAGTTTGAGATCTACGGGCTGCAGGTAGAGTCTACGGTACCGCTAACGTTACAAATTCAGGTGCGGTACGACCTGGTACTGCAACACGACGCTGGACGTGAGGAGCGAGTCGGCAGCTGGCAGATGCAGTGGAGGCATGCTGGCGAGGGCGCGTGGCGCGTCTCCCAGTGGACGGCCGGAACGGAGACGCGCGCCAGCCTGCAGGGTCCCGGATTTATCGATGTGACGGAGGCCGTGCTGGGCGATGCTCCTTCGTATCGGAGCCAGCTGCTGCACGGAGTGGACTACTGGCGCACGGTGATGGATGGTGCCTTCGGCATCGACATCTATAGCAACAACGGCATTGCCGTGGGAGACTTTGACGGCGATGGCAGGGATGACCTGTACGTGTGCCAGCCGGCAGGCCTGCCGAATCGGCTCTATCGCAACCGCGGCGACGGAACCTTTGAGGACGTGACGGAGCGGGCCGGAGTCGGCGTGCTGGACAACACGGCGTGCGCGCTCTTTGCCGACCTGGACAATCGCGGCAGGCAGGATCTGCTGGTGGTGTGCGGCAACGGGCCGCTGCTGTTTCGCAATGCGGGCGATGGCACCTTCACCCTGCAGAAGGATGCCTTCACCTTTGCCGGAGCCCCCGCTGGCACGTACACACACGCGGCCATTGCAGACTACGATGGCGACGGCAGGCTGGATATCTACTTCTGCCGCTACATGTACTACCTGGGGTTGGACCAGTATCACTACCCGGTGCCATATTATGATGCGCGCAACGGCCCACCCAACGTGCTGATGCACAACGAGGGCAATGGGCGCTTTGTAGAGAAGACCGAGGCCGCAGGGCTGCAGCTGGAGAACAACCGCTACAGCTTTGCCTGCGCCTGGGGCGACTCCAACGGCAACGGCCTGATGGACCTGGTGATTGCCAATGACTTTGGCAAGTCCCAGCTGTACCAGAATCATGGCGACGGCACCTTCCGCATGGTCTCGCGCGAGTCGCGGATTGAAGATGTGGGCGCTGGCATGAGTGCCTGCTGGGCCGATACCAACAACGACGGCCGCCAGGACGTCTATATCTCCAGCATGTGGGAGGCTGCCGGGCAACGTGTCTCCAGCCAGGAGATCTTCCACAAGGGCACGCCGGAGTCGACGCGCGTGCTGTACCAGCGCCACGCTCAGGGCAACGCGCTGTATCGTAACCTTGGTGGTGGCATATTTGAGAACGCGGGTGCCGCGGCGCAGGTCAAGATGGGCCGCTGGTCGTGGTCGGCGGACTTCTGGGACTTTGACCACGATGGCTTTGCGGACCTCTACGTCACCAACGGTTACATTTCGGCAGCGGAGCGGGAGGACCTGGCCAGCTTCTTCTGGCGGCAGGTGGTGGGCAACTCTCCTGAGGACGGTACGCCCTCCCTGGCCTATGAGCGTGGCTGGAATGCCATCAACGAGCTCATCCGTGCCGACCGCTCCTGGAACTCGCACGAGCGGAATGTGATGTTCGTCAATCATCAGGACGGGACGTTTAGCGAGATCTCCGGAGCGGTCGGGCTGGACTTTCTGGAGGACAGCCGCTCGTTTGCGCTTGCCGATATCGACGGCGACGGACGGCTCGAGGTGATCCTTAAGAATCGGAATGCACCGCAGGTTCGCGTCTTGCGCAATGCGATGGAGGAGTTGGGCGAGGTGCTTAGCGTCCGGCTGCGGGGTACGCGCAGCAATCGCGACGCCATTGGCGCAAGCATTTTGGTGGAGGCAGGCGAACTGAAGCAGACCAAGTTCGTGCAGGCGGGCACGGGTTTTCTGGCGCAGCACAGCAAGGAGATCTTCTTTGGCCTGGCACAGCACACGCAGGCTACGCGCGTCACGGTTCGCTGGCCCTCAGGGACAGTGCAGCAGTGGCAGCATCTTGCCGCGGGTCATCGCTACGAGTTGACGGAGGGCGCGCCCGAGGCTGTTACCGTTGCCTACCGTCCGACTCAGCCGCGCCTGCAGCACGCGGGCCCGGCACCGGCCGCAGAGAGCCTGCCGGTAAACGCGGCCACCTGGCTGTTGCAGCCGCTGGCTGCCCCGGCCTTTTCTTTGCCAGATTCCGCAGGCCGCAATGTGAGCCTGGAGAGCCTGCGCGGGCACCCGGCTCTGTTGTATCTCTGCAGCCTGCAACCCGCCGGGGCACTGGATGCGTTACGGCGGCTAGACCGGCAACTGGCCACGCAGAAGCAGCTGAACGCATTGGTTGTGTGCTGCGATGAGGCGCCGCCGCCTGCAATCGCCGGCTTGCGCCTGCCGATGCTTCACGCGACCAGCCAGATGGCGGGCATCTACAACATCCTGTACCGCTATCTGTTTGACCGTCGCCGCGACCTGGGCCTGCCCACCGCGCTGCTGCTGGATGACACCCTGCGCATTGTGCGGGTGTACCAGGGCCACGTGGATGGAGTCTCCGTGCTGGAGGATGCACGCATCCTCGCGACCGATCGCAGAACATCCCTGCAACGCGCGCTTCCGTTTCCCGGCCAGGTGTTGCTCAGCGAGTTTGAACGCAACGACTTTACGTACGGTGTTGCGCTCTTCCAGCACGGATACCTTGACCAGGCAGCCGCATCATTTGAGCAGGTGGTGAAGGATAAGCCCGACAGCGCGGAGGGTTACTACAACCTGGGCACTCTGAACCTGCGCCGCGGCGACGACACGCTCGCGCGCCAGTACCTGCAGAAGACCCTGGCGCTGCGGCCCGAGTACCCTGAGGCGTGGAATAACCTGGGCATGATGGCGGCGCGCGCGGGCAACACGAGTGAGGCTATCCGCGACTTTGAGACCTCGCTGCAGCAGCGGCCCAACTATCCGGTGGCGCTGCTGAATCTTGGCAACCTCTACCGCCGCACCGGCGACTTCGCACGCGCCGCCAGCAACCTGCAGCAGGCGCTGGCCCTGACACCCGATGACCCCGAGGTGAACTACAGCCTGGGCATGTTGTACGCGCAGCAGGGCGACTCCGCACAAGCCGAGCGCTACCTGCAGATCGCGCTGCGCATCCGACCGGCGTATCCTGAGGCTCGGAACAACCTGGGCATTCTGCTGCTGCGCGCACAGCGCCTGGCCGAGGCTGAGGAGCAGTTCCGGAAGGCGATTGCGCAGGTACCGGGCTACGACCAGTCGTATCTGAACCTGGCGCGGCTGCAGGCCATGCGGGGCGATAAAGCCGGCGCCGTACAGGTACTGCAACAACTGCTGGCGCGGCAGCCAGAGAATCGCGCCGCACAAACGTTCCTGAATGCGTTACAACCTTAGCGCGCTGCCTCAGGACCAGAAGAGTAGGACACTCGCATGATCGGTACCGCTAGAACGGCCCTGCTGTATACGCTGCTGGCAGCAGTGGCAGCGCCCTGCGCCTTTGCCCAGCAGCCCGCCGCAGGCACACGCACCGTCACGGCGCTCATCGAGCAAGGCAAGCTTGAGGAGGCACGACGGCAGCTGGAAGATCGCATCAAACGCAACCCGCAAGATGGCGAGGCGTATCGACTGCTGGGTGTGCTGGCTGCGAAGAGCGGCGACCAGTCCTCTGCCGTGTTGCTGTTTCGCAAGGCGGTGCAGCTCGCTCCTAATGCAGCAGGGGCCCACAGCAGCCTGGGCGAGGCCTACGCCGCCACAGGGCAGACCTCGCTGGCCGAAGCCGAGTTCCGCACCGCGCTGCGCACGAATCCGGCAGACCGTTCGGCAAACTACAATCTGGGCGTGCTGCTGCTTGCCCGTGGAGACGCCGCGGCGGCCATTCCACTGTTTGAGCGTGTGCATCCGGCCAGCCGTGAGAGCCAGCTCAACCTGATTCGTGCGCAGCTGGTTGCGGGCCATACCGCAGCAGCGCTGGCGCTGGCAACGCAGGTCTCGGCAGCGTCGCGCGGCGATGTTGCATTGCACGTCTCGCTGGGCGTGCTGCTGGGCGACTCCGGCCAGTTCAAGGCAGCGGAGCTGGAGCTGGCACGAGCCGCCGAGCTGCAGCCCGAGTCGTACGAAATTCTGTTGGACCTGGGACGCGCCGCCCTGCACAACCACGACACCGCGCGCGCTGAGCTGTCGGTGCAGCACGCTCTGCGCCTGCACCCCGATGCACCGGACGCCCTGCTGCTGCAGAGCGAGATCTACCTGGCGGAGAGCCGCTACCTGGACGCGCTGGAGTCCGCCACCCACGCCGACAAGCTGGCGCCAAACCAGCCGCAGACTCTGGAACAGATGGCGCGCATCAGCATGGCGCAGCAGTACTTCGAGGATGCCATTCCGCTTCTCGAGCGTGCGGCAAAGCTGGCGCCGCAACGCCCCGAGCTTCGCTCGCTGCTCGGCGAGGCCTACTTCCGCGCAGAGAATATGGACAAAGCCGTGGAGACGTTTCGTGCGCTGAATGCCGAGCAGGAGAGTGCGCGCAACTTCGCCTATCTGGGCATGGCTCATGCCTACCTGGGCCGGTTTCAGGAGGCGCGCAGCGAGCTGAACAGCTGCCGCAAACTGCAGCCGCGCAACGCCTCCTGCCTCTTCTACCTTGGCTACCTTGCCAAGCTGCAAGGCAACAGCACTGAGGCTGAGCAGACCTTTGCGCAGGTGCTGCAGGAGTCGCCCGAGTACCCCGAGGCCATGCTGGAGCTGGCCAACATCCGCATGGAGCAGCACCGCTTTGCCGACGCCGCTACGCTGCTGCGGCACTTTGTCAAGGTGAGTCCGAACCCCGCGCGCGGCTACTACCGGCTCTCCATTGCAGAGCGCAACCTGCACCAGAGCGACGCCGCGCAGGCCGACCTGGCAACCTTTCAGCGACTCTCGAAAGATGCGTCGAATGAAGCGCATCCCTACGACAATCTGATGGCCTACGTGGAAGGCCGATCGCAGATGGGTCTGCAGGCCCGCGCCCAGCAGGACCTGAGCGCGATTGATCAGCAACTGAAGCTGCATCCCGGCCAGCCCGGGCTGCTCTACTCCCGGCTGAATGCGCTGCTGCAGGCCGCACAACGGGACGAGGCCCATACCACGCTGCAGCAGCTGGTGCAGGCACAGGCCGGCGATGCGCATGGGTTAACCAGCACCGGCGTGCTGCTGGCGCGCTACGCGCTGTACGACGAGGCCATTGCGGTCTTCCAGGCCGCCGAGCAAGTGCAGCCCGGCGACGACACCGCCTTTGACCTGGCCGACGCGTTGTACCGCAAGGGTCGCTACAACGAGGCCCGCACCGCGCTGCAGCAGATCTCTACCGAAGGCCAGGGCGATGCCGCCACGCAGGCACTGCTGGGTGACGTGTATGCGCATCTGGGCGAGACCGCTCGCGCCAGGCAGATCTACCAGGCGGCAATAGCGCGCAACCCGGACCGCGACCAGAACTATCTTTCGCTGGCTATGCTGCAACTGCGGCAGGGCGACCTGGCCGAGGCCAAGGCGACGCTGGACAATGCCGAGAGCCGCATCCCGGGCTCCGGCAAAATCTTGTGGGGACTGGGTCTGGTGGCCGCCGCCCAGGGCGACAGCAAGACCGCTGGCACGCAACTGGAACGCGCTGTGGAGGTGCTGCCGGAGTGGCCGGGCAGCTACGCCACACTCGGCGTCTTCTACTACGAGAGCGGCGAGGTGGCCAAGGCGCGCGAGGTCTTCGAACGCTTCCAGGACACGGGCGCACGCAGCGGCCTGGACATGAACCGCATCGCCCAGGTGCTGCAGCAGACGCCTGCAACCGCAGCCGGCACCAGCATGACACCCCAGCAGCGCATGCAGCTGTTGCAGTTTGCGTTGCTGCTGGCGGATAAGACACTCTAATACTGCAGTGCCTGCGCACTCACTGAGGTTCCGATGCACCTGCCCCGACGGAGATTTCTCGGCTCGACGCTGATTACGCTTGGCGCGGCGTTGACCGAGTCACTGGCCACACCCCTGTGGCGATGGAAGAATAGCCTGGTGGTTGAGGCCGCAACCACGCCGGAGTCCACTGGCGGCGTGCAGTTTATCGACGTGGCTCAGCAAGCCGGTCTGAACGTGGAGAACGTGTGGGGCGGCGTGCAGCACAAGCGCTCCATCATCGAGACCAAGGGCAGCGGCATCGCCTTCTTTGACTACGACAACGATGGCTGGCTCGACATCTACCTGACCAACGGCAGTCGCCTGGACGCGGACTGGCCGGCGGGCAAGGCTCCGACCTCGCACCTGTTCCGCAACAATCGCGATGGCACGTTCACCGATGTTACGGCGGGCTCTGGCCTGGGCCTGGTCGGCTGGCAGACCGGTGTGTGTGTGGGCGACTACGACAACGATGGCTGGGACGATCTGTTCTGCTGCTTCCTCGGCCAGAATCGGCTGCTGCACAACAACGGCAACGGCACCTTTACCGATGTGACCGCCAAGGCTGGCCTGCTGCAGGCCAAGGGCCGCTGGGGTGCCGGCTGCAGCTTTCTGGACTACGACCGCGATGGCCACCTCGATCTGTTTGTGTGCAACTACATTAAGATCGACGTCGACAAGATACCGTCGGAGAGCCAGACCAACTTCTGTCAGTGGAAGGGCGTGCCCATCATGTGTGGGCCACGCGGCCTGCCCGGCGACACCAACCTGCTGTACCACAACAACGGCGACGGCACCTTCACCGATGTCTCCGCCAAAGCAGGTATCCTCAAGCCGGGCCCGCGGTACTCCATCACGTCAGTCTCCTACGACTTTGACAACGATGGCTGGCCAGACATCTACGTCGCGGTAGACTCGCAACCCAGCATCCTGTTCAAGAACAACCACGACGGCACCTTCACCGACATTGCCGTCGAGGCGGGCTGCGCCTACAACGACGACGGCCACGAGCAGGCGGGCATGGGCGTGGCCGTGGCAGACTACGACTGCGACGGCTGGTTCGACATCTTCAAGACCAACTTTGTGGATGACACCTGCAACCTCTACCACAATAACGGCGACGGCACCTTCACCGACGTCACGTTTCCCTCCGGCATCGGAGTCAATAATCGCTACGTGGCGTGGGGCTGCGGGTTTCTGGACTATGACAACGACGGCTGGCCCGACCTGATGCAGATCAACGGACACGTGTACCCGGAGGTGGATCGGTACCACTTCGGCGAGCAGTTCAAGAATCCACGACTGGTGTATCACAACAACGGCGACGGCACCTTCAAGGACGTATCGGCCCAGATGGGCCCGGGCATTGCGGAGCGCTTCTCCAGCCGTGGTGCGGCCTTTGGCGACTACCTGAACAACGGCTGCATGGACGCGTTGGTGCTCAACCTGAACGACCTGCCCTCGCTGTTACGCAACCAGGGCGGCAACCAGCAGAACTGGATCAAGATCAAGCTACAGGGCACGCAGTGCAACCGCACGGCCATCGGCGCGCGCGTTCGGGTCATCCTGGGCAAGCATATTCAAATGGACGAAGTGAACAGCGGCACCAGCGTCATGTCGCAGAGCGATCTTCGCCTGCACTTTGGCCTGGGCATGGCGAAGAAGGTCGATGCCATCGAGGTGAAGTGGCCGACGACGCAGAAGCTGGAACGCTTTGAGAACGTCGAGGCCAACCAGATTCTGACGATCCGCGAAGGCAAAGGAATCGTCGGCAGTTACAAATACAAAAAGACCTGAGGTCGGCAGGCGCGGCTGCCATTAGTGCGGCTGCTGCGAGGGTGCGGCCTGGTCATCCACCAGAAACTGCTTGACCTCGCGCCGTTGTTTCTCCGTCGCCTCAGTCTGTTGCTGCTTGATGGCGTCGTGCAATGCGAACTCCTGCCGTGCCTGGTCGTGCTGGCCGGTGCGGTCATACGCCACGGCCAGGCGATAGTGAGCCTCGTACAGGTCGGGCCGGGCGGCCAGGGCACTCTGGTAGTCGTGGATCGCTGTAGCGTAGTCGCGCTTTGCCGCAGCCAGGATGCCGAGTTGCAGATAGCCCTCGCCGCAGGCAGAGCTTTGCGCAACGGCGCGCTGCAGCAGTGCCTCCGCCTGTGCCAGCACGGCCGGGTCCGGATGCTTCTCCTGCTTCTTCAGCAGTGCCATAGCGTACAGGTAGTTGGCATTTGAGCTGTCAGGGTGCGTCGCTGCGTAGTGGGCCAGTCGCGGCTCCACGCACGCCAACGGATCGGGCGTGGCGACCTGCATGCGACCAAGAAAGTCATACGCGGTGCTGCCCGCAGGGTCCAGATCGGTAGCACGGCACAAGTGGTCTGCCGCCGCCTGGTAGCGCGCACCGGCAAACAGCGCAGCGCCCAGCGCGGTCTGTAGCTGGGCAGATTGCGGATGCGCCGCTACGGCTGTCTGCAGCACCTCGATCGCCTGCCAGATGGCGCGATGCACCAGCAGCTCCGACCCAAGCGCCAGTTGATTCTGCTCCGTGGGCGCCAGTTGTACTGCCTGCTGGTAGCTATGCACGGCGGCCAGCGGATCGCCCAGTTGCTCGGCCAGGTCGCCCGCACCGCGGTAGCCATCGGCGGTGTGCTGCGCCAGCAACGCAGCCATGGATCGGCGCGCCGCAGCCTCGTCCGGCACCGGGGGCCGTGCCGTGCCTGGAGCGCTCAGCAGGGTGGCCGTCTGCTGCGCCAACGACTCGCTGGTGCGCAGTGTGGCGTCTGACCCATGGCCACCCACCGCAGTCCAGTCCGTCACGCCTGCAACGGTGAACTCCGGCTGGTCAGCGAACTGAAATCCCTGCGCCGCGGTATCCAGCACCAGGTCCACCGGTTGCGATGTTGGCTGGCCCGCAAGGCTGAGCGACTTGCGGACCGGGGCGGCGCCATCCGTGGCTGCCTCCAGCTCGAACGCACCCTGGGTTGCCACGACGAAGCGAAAGTGACCGTCAGAGCCGGTCGTCTGGGTCAGATCTGTGTGCGTCGCAGGCTGCCGCAGATGCACCACCGCGTGCCCCACGGGCTGGCCGCTGGTGTTGTGCACCGTACCCTGCAGTACCTGCCCGGCTTGTGCATGCGCCACGGCAGGCAGCCACACAAGGCCAAGCAACGCGCCGGCGCAAGCGGGCAACAACGGCAAACCGAACGGTGAGAGTTTAGGCAAAGGCATCCTGCGGAGAGTTGAGGTTCGTAGAGCCGGCAGGCGAGGCACCGGTGTCTTCTATGTTGCGCTACCGCCACAGTACCTTGTCAATGCGGGGTGCGATCCGCGCGCGCTCCCGGCGCAGACCGCGGCCGCAAGCCATCCACCAGCAGACCCGCCAGCAGGATGACCCCGGCGATCTGCAGCTCGCGCAGAATATGTGGGCGATGCAGCAGGATGAAGACAAAGCCGCCCAGCGCCAACAGCGCAGGCAACGGATACAGCGGCATCCGAAACGACTGGGTGCGACGTGCACGTCGGTGCTGCGGCAGCAATACGGCAACACCCTGCAGCAGAAACTGGAACAGGATGCGCACCACGACCAGCGTGGTGATGACCTGCTGCAGGCGAAACAGGCAGCACACCAGCGTCATGCCTGCCAGGGTCAGCAGGGCCACATGCGGCATGTGGTGGCGCGGATGCAGGCGCGCAAACACCCGGGGAAAGTTGTCATCGCTGGCCGCCGCGTACGGAATGCGCGAGTAGCCGAGCAGCAGGGCCAGCACGGAGGCGGAGGCCGCCAGCGCCACCAGAACCACCATGACCGCTGCAGCCCGTCCTCCGTAGACCTGCTGCATCATCGCCGCCATCACGTAACTGCGTGCCGCCGCTGAGCTGGAGGCCAGCGACTGCCAAGGCAACACGCCCAGCACGCTGATGCTCATGAGCAGATAGAGCAGGCCCACGATGGCGATGGAGCCGAGCACGGCACGCGGAATCGTCGTTCGCGGATGTTTGACCTCCGCCCCCAGAAAGCAGACGTTGTAGTAGCCCCAGTAGTCGTACACCGAGAGCAACATGCCAGAGGCCAACCCGGAGAAGAACGTCGGTTGCAGGCGAAAGGCTCCGGCAGGAAAGCTGAAGGCCAACTGCGGATGAAAGTGTGTGAATCCGGTAACGATGATCCACAGGAGGGCACCCAGCACAGCCAGGCCCAGCCCCCGCAGCAGCTTATCCAGGGATTGGATGCGCCTGTAAAGAATCGCTACGGCCAGCACGCACAGCAGCATGGCCAGCAGCGACTCGCCGCTGAGCACCACCGGCACTCCCAGAGCCTTCGTCGCAACGACGGGCTGCAACAGCCGCGGCGCAAAGTAGGCCAGATACTGCGCACAGCCCAGGCAACCGGAGGCAATGGAGAGCGGCGCGCTGAACAAGAGCTGCCAGGCATAGAGAAACGACAGCCGCCGGCCCAGGCGCGGACCGTAGACGTGCCGCAGGTACGCATACGAACCACCCGCCTGCGGGTACGCTGTGCCCAGTTCGCTCCACACCATGCCGTCGCACATGGAGAGCATCGCCCCCAGCACCCAGCCCAGCATGGCCTGCGGGCCGCCCATGGCAGCCACAATCAGGGGCAGCGTCACAAACGGCCCCACGCCCACCATGTCGATAATGTTGAGCGCCATGGCCGCCGACGCAGTCAGGCCACGCTCCAGATGGGGGCGATTCGCGGCTTCGGTTTGCTGCATCTCATCACGCATGGGTGGTGTGCGCGCCGCAGCCCTGAGCCACCCAGGCTGTCCGCAATGCGTTCCCTATCTTGAAGCGATTATGTTTCCATAAGATTCATACACCAGGAGTGACGATGCAGAGAACCAGAAACCTAAGCCGTCTGGGTGCGGCCATGCTGCTGCTGTGGGCTGGCAGCGGCACCGGAAGCCTCTACCCCGCCGCAGCCCAGCAGTCGGCCCAGCAGGCCGAGGCCACGCCGCTGCAGGTGGATCGCGGCAGCGCAGGACTGTGGCAGAGCCTGAAGAAGCTGCACACCCGCGCCAGCCTGATGATGATCGTCGCGCACCCTGACGACGAAGACGGCGGCATGCTGGCCTATGAGAGTCGCGGTCTGGGCGTGGATACCTCTTTGCTGACGCTCAACCGCGGTGAAGGCGGACAGAATGCCATGTCTCCTGACTTCTGGGATCAGCTGGGCGAGGTCCGCACCCAGGAACTGCTCGCTGCAGATCGCTACTACGGTGTGCGCCAGTACTTCACGCGGGTCGCCGACTTTGGTTTCTCCAAGACAATCGACGAGGCCATGCGCACCTGGGACCACGACCGCGTGCTCTACGACGTCGTGCGCGCCGTGCGACTGCAGCGGCCGCTGGTGCTCACGGCGTCCTTCGCGGGCAATGTCTCCGACGGCCACGGCCAGCACCAGGTCTCCGGCGAGATGGCCCAGGAGGCCTACAACGCGGCTGGCGATCCCAACGTCTTTCCCGACCAGATCGCAGCCGGCCTGCGCCCCTGGACTCCGCTGAAGGTCTACGCTCGCGTTCCGTTTGCGCGCACCGGAGAGAAAGGCATCTACGACTACGCAACCGGCCACTGGGAGCCTGTGCGCTTCCGCAACTACACCAACGGCACCTGGATCGAGGGCGTTCCGCCGACCACCGTCACCGTACCGGAGGGCACCTTTGACCCGCTGCTCGGCAGCTCGTATCTCGCCCTGGCACGGATGGGCCTGGGGGAACAGAAGTCGCAGAACGGCGGCGTGGGCGCACCGCTAGCACAGCCCTATAACGCGCCCTACCACCTGTACGCCACACGCACATCGTCGGTGATGCCCCAGCACGAAGCCAGCTTCTTCGATGGCATCGACACATCGCTGACCAGCCTGGCAGAGTACGTGCCCGTGGCGCAGCGCCGCGCATGGCAGCAACAACTGACCGCTCTGACTGCGGATATCGACGACGCTACTGCCGCTTTTGATGCAAACGCACCCGAGCGCTGTGCGCCCGCCCTGGCCCGCGGCCTGCACCAGACCCGCGCGCTGCTGCAGCGGCTGGCAGCCGCCGACGCCACCAGCTTCCAGGCCGACGCCCGCTACAGCCTGCAGCACGAGCTGCTGACCAAGCAACAACAGTTCAACACGGCACTGGGGCAGGCGCTGGGACTCAGCGTAGTCGCCAGCCTGCGCAGCGGCAGCGGTGGCGGCGGGCCCTTTGGCGACGCGCTCGGCGTACCCACAGCGCAGAGCGTGACACCGGGCGAGAGCTTCCGCGTGGCCGCGCATCTGGCCAATCAAGGCAAGCTCAACGTCACCGTGGCTGCGCTCACACTGCAGGCCGCAGACGGCAAGGCCTGGAGCTTTGCCGCAGAGCACGAAGCTACCGGCGAGCTGCGCGCCGGAGACGCTCGCGAGATGGAGTGGAATGTGACCGCGCCTGCGGATGCTGCCATCACCAAGCCGTACTTCTCTCGGCCCAACCTGGAGCAGTCGTACTACGACATCCAGCAACCTGCGTCACTGGGCGAGCCGCTGGCGCCCTATCCGCTGGCAGCAACCGTCCGCTTCGTCTACGCCGGCGAGTCAATTGAGACCGTGGGCACGGTGCAAACGGTGCACCGCTACACCGGGCCCGGGCCTGTGCTAGAGCCGTTGCTGGTAGTGCCACCCATCTCGGTCACCATTGCGCCAAGCGCCGGCATAGTGCCACTGGAGAGCCGCACCCTGCATCTGGACGTGAAGGTGCACAGCAGCATCAACGCCAGCGCCGCCGGCAGTGTTGCGCTTACGCTGCCGCAGGGCTGGACAAGCTCTCCCGCACAGGCCGCCTTCCACCTGCAACACAGTGGCGACGAGCAGAGTGTGAGCTTCGATGTGACCCCGCACGACGTTCGCGCCCAGCCGTACACCATTACCGCTGCGGCCACGTACCAGGGCCACCAGTACGCTGAGGGCTACAGCATGACCGGCTATGTGCCGCTGCGCCCGTATCCCTACTACCAGCCCGCCGCCTACCGCACCAGCGGTGTGGATGTCGCCGTTGCGCCCGGGCTGCGCGTGGGCTACGTCGCAGGCACAGGCGACGACGTGGCAGCCTCGCTGGCCAACCTCGGCGTGCATCCCGCGTTTCTCAGTGCAGAGGACCTGACCAGCGGAGACCTGGCCCGCTACGACGTCATCGTACTGGGCATTCGTGCCTACGCCGCGCGGCCGGAGCTGCGCACCGCCAACAGCCGCCTGCTGGAGTTTGTCAGGAACGGCGGCACCGTCGTGGTGCAGTACCAGACCGGCGAGTTCGACCACAACTACGGGCCGCTTCCGCTTAGCCTCTCCTCCGATCCCGAGCGCGTGGTGGAGGAGCACGGAGAGTGCAGCATCGTAGACCGCGACGACGCAATCCTGAACTGGCCCAACCGGATCAATCTCGATGACTTCAAGAACTGGGTGGAGGAGCGCGGGCACGGCTTTCTGCGCTCCTGGGACTCCGGCTACCGGGCTCCGCTGGAGATGCACGATACCGGCGAAGATCCGCAGCGTGGTGGACTCGTCTACACCCACTACGGCAAGGGCGTCTACGTCTACACGGCCTTCGCCTTCTTCCGCGAGATGCCCGAAGGGGTGCCGGGCAGCTTCCGCCTGATGGCAAACCTGCTGAGCATCGGCCGCAACCCGCAACTGCATCGCGCGCAGTAGACGCAACACGGCGGTGGCAAGGCTGCCCTGCTCAGGGCACCTCACCACCGCCGCCGTCTTCTCTACGTCTGGCTTAGCCTGCTGCCTGTCTAGCCGACCTGCCCCATGCCTGCCAGCACACCACGCATGTAGGCAAAGCTGTTCTTCACGCCGGGCATCGGATCGTCGCCGTGGATCTCGTACTCCAGATCGACATATCCGGTGTAGCCGATGGACTGCAGCGCACGGAAGATGGCTGGCACCGGCATCTTGCCCTCACCCACGGCTACCTGGCTCTCGCGCGAGGTAAAGTCGGTCAAGTCCTTCATGTGGACATCAAACAAACGTGCACCGGCCTGATGAATGGCATCCACCACGTCCGTGCCTGCGCGCTCAGTATGGCCTACGTCGATGCAGCAGCCCAGCCTCGGATCCATACCCTTCACGGCCTTCAGCACGTCCAGCGGCGACTTCCAGATCTTGTCCTCTGGCCCGTGGTTGTGGATGGCGATACGAATGTCGTACTCCTTCACAAACTTCTCGATCCGCGGCAGCGTCGCGGGCGTCGGGTCGCCCGTAACGATCACTTTGACCCCGGCGCGCTTGGCGTACTCAAACTTGGCGCGGATATCGTCATCCTCATCCTTGGGAAAGTAGACCGTGCCCAGCGCCGTCACCTGGATGCCCGCGGCGTTGTAGGCAGCAAGCGCCTCCGTAGTGGCCTCTGGCGGCGTCATCGGCATGTGGTCCTTCACATCCTTGCAGTTCACCGTCGTCACGTGCAGCTCTTTCAGGTAGTCGATCATCTGGGCACGGTTGAAGCTGCGGAACGTGTAGCTGGCGATACCCAGCTTGATGGGCGGCGGTGTGGCATGGCTGGTGTGGTGGCTTTCCGCAAGCGCGGAACCGGCAGGCAGCGCGGCCGCAGTAGCCAGCAGCGCAGAGCTTTGCAGGAAGTTTCGGCGAGAGAAGGATTTTTTCATGGCGAGGATGCTACCGGATGCCATGGCCGCACGGCAACTGGGCTTTGCAGCCCGGTACCAGCCCGCTGTCGGCCACCGCGGCCTGCCAACCGCTAACCCTGTGATTTTGTTCGAACTACGACCTATTGACGCTCCGGTGGCGCCTGCTCCGGCTGGGTCAGATAGATCAGCGTCAGCCCCACCACGACAAACATCCGCGCCGCTGCGTCCTGCCCGTTCCAGGTCTTCGACTGCCACATCAGGAACCACTCCGCACCGACGCACAGGAAGGCAACCAGCCACATCAGCAGGCTCAGCGTCAGCGCAGCCACGGCAACATCCTTTGCCCGATGAAACGCTGCGGGCGAGGCATCCAGGTGGCGCAGCAGCTTCACCACGCCCCACCCGCACAGCACTGCGGTCAGCATCTCCCAGCTGATGATGCCGTCGTAAAACACATGGTGCACCAGGGTGCTGTTGACCGCCCGCCACATGCCGGCATTGCCGGGGAAGGTCGAGTCCATCATCAGCACGTGGTGCACAAACTGATAGTTGGAGTTGTAGTCCGTCGTGTTGTTGAAGACCACCAGCAGGTAAAAGAAGCCGATCGCTGCCAGCAGAATCACCTTGGACAGACGAAAGATCATGGCGCCTCACTTCGTTGCGATCGATTGAAAGTATGCCGTAAGCGCGGCAAGGGTGGGCGCATCGTACTGCGCATTCGCGGGCATCTGGGCCCGTGGGTTTACGCTGCGCGGGGCAACGATGATGCGGCCAAACGTGGCCGCGTCGCGAGTGGCGACGTGCGCCAGAGTCTGCCAGCTATGCCCGGCTTTGCTGCCACCCGTCGCTCCCTCGTTATGGCAGCGGATGCAGTTTTGACGCGCGATCAGGTAGCCCTGCACCTGCGGAGACTGCGGCCCGTACTGCGGTGGCGGCAGTATGCGGCCAAAGACCTCGCTCTCTGCGGCGAAGACCAGCACATTCACCTGCGTGGGCACCTGCGCGCGCTCCTGGTGGGCCAGCACGTGATACGACGGCACAAAGTCTGCCTGCGTCACCAGATACGGGCCGGGATCTTCATTGTGCGTCTGCTTGGCCCAGACCGCTGGCTCCAGACCCTCAATCTTCAGCACCAGCAGCGGATGGTGTGCCGCGATGTACTCCGCAGGGTACGGCGCACTGTAGGCGTCCACGGCAACCGCAGAGACCATGTCTGCACCCGGCCCGCCGAACAGGTGCAGCAGCTCGCTCAGCGGAATGCCCGTCACATGAATCGTGCGGACGTTCATCTCCGTGAAGTTCTCATCATTTGTAACCGTTTCGGCTACCTGAGGAAGTTGCAGCAAATCCGCATAGGCCACGAACCTCCGCACCGGTTCACTCGCACCTGGCAGCACTTCGTCCAGCTCCAGGTCGTCTGGGCGCTGCCGGGTACTGTGTACGGCGGGCAGGGGTGTAGCCGCTCGCACCGCATCTCGCATTTGCCAGGCAAACACGAGCCCCAGCGTGGCTGCCGCCACGGTCACCACCCTTTTGCCTGTTCCCATGCCTCATGCTAACCAAATTCTTTGATGACGCAACAACGAAAGTGGTGGCCGTCAATGGAGTTCGTGCTAAAGTACGGCCACATGGAAAAAGATATGGACTCCCCGGCACGTGGCCTGCCACTGCCGGCACCCGCCAAAGCCGGCGGCAACTACCTCTCTGCCAAGCGAGTGGGGCAGCTCCTCTTTCTCTCGGGGGTCATCTCCACCGACGACCAGGGCGTGCTGACGGGCACGGTGGGTGCTGACCGCACGCCAGAGGAGGGCTACGCCGCCGCCCGCCGCTGCGCGCTCACGCAGTTAGCCGTCATTCAGCAGGCGGTGGGCTCGCTGGATGCCGTCGAGTCGATCGTCTCGCTGAATGGCTACGTCAACGCCGTGCCCGGATTCGCCGACACGCCCAAGGTCATCAACGGCGCCTCCGATCTCCTGATCGAGGTCTTCGGCGAGCCTGGCCGCCACGTCCGTGCCGCGGTGGGTGTCTCCGCCCTGCCGCGTAATGCAATCGTCGAGGTCCAGATGACCGTGCTGCTGCGGGAGGGCTACTGACGATGGCGCTCCATACGCTGGCAGCGCAGCCCACCCACTCCCGCTGGAACAACCTGCTGCCACCGCGGCTGGTCATCGAGTCCGGGGATACGGTCGAGATGCACTGCCTGGACTCCAGCGGTGGGCAGGTTCGCCCCGGCATGACCGCCGCAGAGTTCCAGCACATCGACCGCGAGTTGATCCATGCGCTCACCGGCCCCATCGCAATCCACGGGGCACAGCCCGGCGACGTGCTGCAGGTCGACATCCTGGAGGTGAAGCACCTGGGCTGGGCCTGGACCAGCGTCATCCCCGGGCTCGGCTTTCTGGAGGAACGCTTCCGCGAGCCTGCGCTCTTTCACTGGACTCTGGAGGGCGACACCAGCTACTCCCTGGCACCAGCCGCCGTGCCGCTGCGCCCCTTCTGCGGAGTCATGGGCGTCTCTCGCGCAGAGACCGGCGAGTTCCGCACCCGCCCGCCGGGAAACTTTGGCGGCAATATGGACGTGCGCGAACTCACCACCGGCGCCACGCTCTACCTGCCCGTCCAGGTGCCCGGCGCGCTCTTCTCTGCCGGCGATGCGCACGCCGCACAGGGCGATGGCGAGGTCTGCATCAACGGCATGGAGTGCCCGGCCCAGGCCACCCTGCGCTTTACGCTGCACCGGCAACAGCCGCTGGCCGGGCCTATGCTGGAGACGCCACGACAGCCCGCCAGTACCGAGGGCGGCGTGTGGCAGGTGATTGAGTCCGCCGAGGATGCGCTGGCTGCGGCGCGCGCTGCAACCTCGCGCATGATCGACCTGCTCTGCCAGCACTGGGGTATGGACCCGGTGCACGCGTATCTGCTGTGCAGCGTGGCCATGGACCTGAAGCTGAGCCAGGTGGTCAATCGCCCGCTCACCACAGTCTCCGCCTCGCTGGCCAAGCGCATCCTGCCCCCACGCAAACTCTTCTAACCCATGCAGGAGATACCATGCAGATCAACGATCCGGCCACGGTTGCAGAACTCGCTGCCCTTTATCCCCGCTATGAGCAGGCGCTGGTCACCAACGACGTAGAGACTCTGATGGCAATGTTCTGGGCCTCGCCCCACGTCATGCGCTTTGGGGCAACGGAGAACCTCTATGGCATGGATGAGCTGGAGGCGTTTCGCAAGGCTCGCCCTTCCGTGGGGCTGGCACGCCGCGTCGTGCGTCAGGACATCGTGGCCTTTGGCACGGACTTCGGCAGCATCACCCTGGAGTTTGAACGCGAGGCCAACGGCCGTCTGATTCGCGGCCGCCAGAGCCAGACCTGGGTGCGGCTGCCTGAGGGCTGGCGCATCGTCGCGGCCCACGTCTCGCTCCTGCCGAGCAGCTAGCCGTTACGCCCTCACAGTAATGGTCACCTGCTCCATCGGCGCGGCCGCAAACATCGCCTGCAGCTCTGCGGCACTCGCAAACCTCTTCTGCGCAACGTGCCGTGCTGGCAGAGCAAACTCCAGCAACGGCGCGGCAAACGGGTACGGAGCCAGGCGGAAGCAACGCGGTGCGACTCGCTGAACAGCGACCGGAACCTGGGTGCCGTCGTTGCAGGGCAGTGGATGCAGCAGAGAGCCCGGCCGCCCGTCGTCCACGCAGGCCAGCAGCGAAAGGTTGTCCGTAGCCTGCAGCAGGCGAAAGTGTTGCTGCACGCGCTCCGCATCCACATCCTCAGCCGTCAGCCCGGGCAGCGCCTGGATGGCCGCGCGCAGCTGTTGCTGCACGTCACGCTGACGCTCCAGGAACGCATCCAGAAGAGGCAACTGATCCGGCTGAATGGTGGCTCGGTCGGCGCGCTCCGTAAGCAGGTTGTAGGTATGCAGCGAGACCAGCAGGCCAGCGTACGGGTCCTGTTGCGCCACCACCTCCACCGCGCGCTCGCGCACGTTCAGGTAATCCAGCAGATCGATCTCTTCAAACGCGGAGTACTTCCCAACCAGTTCGACAGAGAACGCCGACGGCAGTCCCTGGCGCGTGATCTGCGGGGTCGCATCGCGCAAGGCCCAGCCGTCATCATGGCTTGCGATGCCGCGCAGCACGTGCTCCCGCGGCTCCGGACGACAGAACTGTGTATTACCCCACTGCCGGGCAAAGGCCCCGGCCAGCCGCGCGTGGTCCGGGTGCGTCACCAGCCACCAGCCCGTCTCGGTCTCCAGTCGCAACATGATGCTTCTCCTGTATTGCCTGCTCCGGCAGAGCCGGGCTAGGGTTCGGTGACACGCACGGAATCGTGCCACTCATGCAGAAAGTGATACTCCAGAAACACCACGATGAAGTAGAACAGGAAGCCCAGGATGGTAGCCGCAAAGACCAACGCGAACAGATAGTCGGTCTGCAGTTGTGCCAGCGCATAGGTAATCGAGTACCCAAGGCCGCCCTGACCCACCGCGCTGGAGCCCGCAAACAACTCACCCGTGATCGCCCCAATCACCGAGACACCGCTGGCGATGCGCACGCCGGTGAAGAACGACGGCAGCGCATGCGGCAGGCGCAACTTCCACAGAATCTGCGAGGGCGTTGCACTCTGCATCAGGAAAAGATTCACCATATTCTCGTCCACGCTGATGAGTCCCTGCGTCGTGTTGGCGATGATGGGTGCCAGGCAGATGATGAAGGTGATGAGCGTGACGGCAAACAACCCGGCACCCGACCACATGATGATGAGCGGCGCAACGGCGACAATCGGCACAGTCTGCAGCAGAATGGTGTAGGGCAGCAGCATGCGGCGCAGCCACGGCGACTGCGCAAACAGCAGTGCAATCAGCAGCCCCGCCGCGATGCTCGCCAACAGGCCACCCGCCGCAGCAGCAGCCGTGATGGCAAAGGATTGCGCTAGGGAGCCAAACCGCAGCACCACGGCACGCGCTACGGCCACCGGCGAGGGCAGCATGAACCGTGGCACGTGAAAGACCCAGATCAGCAACTGCCAGAGCAGCAGCAGCGCCGCCAGCACCGCCGCGGCATTCGCGACACTCCGCAGGCGTCTCTTCATCGGTGTACTCCGCGCAGCAGGCGGCTTACATGTGCCACCACCTGCTCAAACTCCGGTGTCAGGCGCGTCTCTGCCGTTCTGGGATACGGCAGCGGCACAGCCACCTCGTGGGCGATTCTGCCAGGATGCGCCGAGAGCACCAGCACCCGATGCGACAGAAACACCGCTTCTGCCACCGAGTGCGTTACAAACATCGCCGTCCAGCCCTGCTCGGCCTGCAGGCGGAGCATCTCTTCGTTCAGTCGATCGCGAGAGATCTCATCCAGCGCCGCAAACGGCTCATCCATCAGCAGCACACGCGGCCGTGTGGAGAGCGCACGCGCAATGGAGACGCGCATCTTCATGCCGCCAGAGAGCTGGCGCGGGTAGGAGCCTGCTGCATGCGACAGCCCCACCAACTCCAGCAGCGACGCCACCTTCTCCTGACGGCGAATGCGGGTAACACCCTCCAGCTCCAGCCGTAGCGCAACATTCTGCTCTACAGTCCGCCAGGGCAACAGCGTCGGATCCTGAAAGATGAACGAGACGATCTCGCGCGCGTTCTCCGGCGTCAGACCCTCGATTCGAATGCTGCCGGCCGAGACTGGCGTGAGCCCCGCCACCAGCTTCAGCATCGTGGATTTGCCACAGCCGGACGGCCCAATGAGACTGACAAACTCGCCCTCCTGCACCGTCAGGTCAATGCCTTCCAGAATGCTGGCAGGCGCGCTTCCGCCACGCTGTGCGTATCGCTTCGCTACACCGTCAAAGCAGATGTAGGGGCGCGACGGAGGTGCGGCGATGGGTGTCTCTACTCCGGGCATAGGGGCAACTCTAGCTTTGAGGGATGGTGTGCATCATGCCGAACCGTGTGGGTCGAGCGCGCCCAGTTCCAGGGGCTGGCCTCGCGCGCCGGCACATTGCTCGACGGGTTGCGGTCATAGAGCGGAAAGGCGCTCCCAGCAATCTCCAGTCGGATGCAGTCGCCAGCAGCGAAGCGGCAGGAGGTTGGCTCCAACGCAAACGTCCACGCATGCACACGGTCTGCGGTGTACTCGGCCTCTCGGAAGAGGAGCGAGGACCGCGCAATGCCAACGCACACAAACTCCGCACGGCCCTGCGGCGTCACACGCACCAGCTTTGCGGTCAGGTCTGCCGCCGGGGCTGAGGTGGCCGCATGCAGCGTCACCCGCGGCGCACCAAACACATGAAGCGACGACTGCAGCGTCGGCGTGGTGTACACCAGCACGTTGTTCCCTTGTTCGATTCCACTCTGATCAAACGGTCCGCTCAGCGCCTGGATGCCACCCGGGGCCAGCACCGGCACCTCCGGATCGTAGACAAAGTGATCCGCGGCAGCCGTCGCCTGCGGTGCCTCTTCAAGCCTTCCATCGCCCTTGGCAGAGTTGGCGCGGCCGTCGCTCGCCAGGTAGAGAGTGTGCGTTCCCTGCGGCTTCAGTTGCGTGGTGCAGCACCAGCGCGATGCTCCCGTAGTAGCACCCAGCGCAAAGTGCCGTATGCGCGGCTCCCCGACAAACTCTCCAGACCCCTTCAACCAGTGATTGAACCACCGCAGCAGCAGCCGATCCGTGTCATAGGCAGCCTCTGCGCCCAGGTCGGCATCGCCTACCCGTTGCGCCCAGGGGATGTGGACCCACGGCCCCGCAAGCAGATACTGGTGCTCGCGGGCCTCCTGGGTTGCCGCCTGCTTGCACAACGCATGAAAGCCATCCCAGGTGCCTTGCAGATAAAAGTCATACCAGCCCGCCACGTGCAGTGCCGGCACCTGAATGCGATCCAGCTGCGTGCTGATGTCGAGCTGCGCCCAGTACTCACCCGGCTCCGCGTGGCTCATCCAGTCATGCAGATACGTGGGCAGGCGAGCATCGCTGAGGGCGGCAATCGCCCCATAGGGCGCGGCCTGCGGCTGCGTGCGGACGCTCTGCCACGCGGCCTCCAGCTGAGTATGTGCCTCATCCAGTTGCAGACGTCGCGCATCGGCACGCAGCATCTGGATGCCCCAGCCAAGCGTGGTTGCCAGCCGCAACGCTCCCTGATGGTAGAACCAGCCCGCCCACAGGTCTGCCGCAGCCATCGCCGGCGCAATGCATCGCAACCCCGGCGGCTGCGCAGCCGCTGCCAGAAATTGTGTCATTCCTTGATACGAAAACCCATACATGCCCACGCTGCCGTTGCACTCCGGACGCGTCAGCAGCCACGCAATCGTCTCCGCGCCATCCTGCTGCTCGTGCCGAAACGGATAGAAGTCGCCCTCAGAGTCGCCCCGCCCACGCACATCCTGGATCACCACGTTGTAGCCCTGGCCGGCAAACCACGCCGGATGCGCATACACGACCGTGGAGGCGATATCTCGCCCATAGGGCTGGCGCATCAGCAAGACTGGCTGCGGCTGGGTAAAGTGCGGGGGCGGGTAGTAGTGGTCAGAGTAGAGCGTGCAGCCGTCAGACATGCGGCACGCCACACCGCGCTCCACCGTCACGCCATCGCCGCACTCCACTCGCGCTCGCTTCATCAGGGCTGAAACCTGTTCGTGTAGGAATACATCGCCAGCAGCGCCGCGGCCACTTTCTCTGCGGCGGCCTGCAACCACAGGGCGCCGTTCTCGGCCGTGGCCGGCCGTGGGTCGCCCATCACCCCGCTCGGTGCAATATCGCGCGTCAGCCACGCAAACGTCGCAGGGCCGTTCTCTGGCAGCAGCACGTCGGGCGAGTTCACCTGCGCAATGTAGTTGCTGGTGTACTGCTCGGTGTGCACCAGCTCGGGCGTGCCGTGCAGCAGCAGCGCCGTCTCCACCTCTCCCGCGTGAAACCCGTAGGCGCGCTCCTGCGCATGCAACCCCGTCAGCTTGGCGCCACCCATGCCCGACAGATAGAACGTGCGCAGGCCAAACTCTGCCCGCAGATCACGACACATCACATCCACAACGGAGGTGTTGCCGCCGTGAGAGTTGAACAGCACCACCTTTTTGAAGCCAGACGCTGCAAGGCTCGCGCCAAGATCACGTAGCACGGCCATCATCGTGGCTGCAGAGACCGAGAGCGTGCCCGGAAAACCGATATGCTCGTTGCTCTTGCCATAACAGACCGGTGGCAGGGCATAGATCGGCAACTCCGGCGCCAGGTGCGCGAAGGCGTGGCCCAGCACCAGGTTGTTCAGCAGCGTGTCCGTCGCCAGCGGCAGATGATGGCCGTGCTGTTCAATCGCTGCCGTCGGCAGCACCAGCAGCGTCTCGTCCTTCGGTAGCGCCTCCACCTGCTTCCAGGTCAGGTACGCAAACTGTCGTGCATCAGGGATCCAGGTCTTCATGCCACGCTTCCCTCCTCCGGCTGATAGCTGATCATCTTGCCCGGGTTCAGCAGATTGCGCGGGTCATACCTCCGCTTGGCCAGGAACTGCACATGATCCTGCCGATACCGCCCGCCGCCCTCCACATTGTTCACGTGCGGATTAGCCACGCTCACGCCAATCGACCGGCAGAAGTCAATCATCTCGTTCAGCCGCTCCTCCGTCGTAAACCGCACCAGCGGAATCGCCCCCGGAATCACCACGCCGCTGCCACTCTTCATAAACTCGATGTGGAGCAGAAAGTCCTCGCCATAGCGCGCCTTCAGGCGGGCAAACTGCTCACGCACGGTCGCCGGGTCAAAGCCGCACTGCAGATAGGTCCAGCTGGCATCGTGCTTGATGGCCCAGAGCGTGGTGTGATTCCACGTGTAGTCGGAGAGCAGCGGCGTGGCCCGCAGCCCGGCGTACGCTGCGCCATACACCACGTGGCCGCCAACAGCCTCTGCCGCACTTCGTAGCGCATCCAGCTGAGCGTGAGCGATCAGAAAAAAGATATTCGACTCGTTCGCAGCCACGTAGGTGCGAATCGGCTGGAAGTACGAGGCGATCGGCGCCTCAAACGTCGTCACCAGTCGCTTCTGCCAGTGCTCGTCGGTAGCGATGGACTCGCTGAAGTCGAAGGCGGCTGCGAAGCTCGGGAACGCCACCACGCATTGCGCCCACTCCACCGCTGGCACCAGCGCCAGCCAGATGCGGGTGATAATGCCGTTGCTGCCCCATGCGTGCAGAATCTCGTGAACAGCCTCGCCCTCATGCCGCACCACGCGCGGCTCCGGCTCCATCGTCACCACCTCCAGCGCGCGCACTGTGTTGAAGTCACGCAGTCCGCCGTGCGCCACTGAGCCAATGCCACCCGAGCCGCCACCCAGAAAGCCGCCCACCGATGCCTTGGCAACCGTCGATGGATAGCAGCGCAACTCCCAGCCCTGGGTGCGTGCCTCATTCTCCAGCGCGCCCAGCCGCACACCCGGCTGGCACACCGCCACGCCCTCCGGGGTGATGGCCTCAATCCTGTCCATCAACGCCAGGTCCAGCACCACTCCACCAGCCAGGGGAATCGCTTGTCCGTAGTTGCCCGTACCCGCACCGCGCACGGTCACCGGCACCTGCAGCTGGTAGCACAGCTGCAGCGTCGCCCGCACCTCTTCCACAGAGACAGGTTGCACCACCACATCACCAACCTTGGTCTCCAGCTCGCGCTTCAACACCGGCGAGTACCAGTAAAAGTCCCGCGAGAGCCTGGCCACTGTCGCAGGGCTCGTAAGCACGCGCCCTGAATCCCCCAGCACCGCAGTCAGCTTCTCTGCCAGCAACGTTGCCCTCTCGGTCATGCGACACCTGCCTTGCTGCTGCGCTTGCCTGTTCGCCGCGACGTCCACTGGCGAAAGGCCGCCAACATCCTGGGATGGGTAAACAGGGTCTGATACGCCAGGTCGCGCTCCACCGGCCCCACCACCTCACAGGTCATGTCGCTGCGTTCAGCTACCTCTGCGGCGGGGATGTAGATCTGTCGGCAGTGTTTGGCGGCGTCAGCAATCGTCGCCCCGTACACGACGCGATCGATGCCCGCCCACAGCAGGTTCGCCATGCACATGGGGCAGGGCTCGCAGGTGGAGTACAGCGTGTAGCCCTTGAGCGAAGGAGATTTGAGCTTGCGGCACGCCAGTCGGACGGTTCTCACCTCCGCATGCGAGCTGGGATCGCTCTCTCGAGCCACAGCATTCAGGCCGCGCTGCAGCACGTCTCCGGTTCGGGTGTGAACAACGATGGCACCAAACGGAACGGGGCGCTCAGTCTTCAGCGACTTCGCTGTGAAGCGCACCACCTCTGCCATCCAAATGGCATCCTGGGCCGCTTGATCGCGGCCACGCGCTGAGTTGTATCCCATGTCGCAACATACCACGGAGCTGCCGCTGCGCTAAAGAGAAGTTTGCTACCGCCATGGCGTTTTGATCTACGCACACACCCGGCACGTAGAATGCAGGCATGCAAAAGCCGGCGTCCCCTCTCCAGCTCCTCTCCGGCCTACTCAAGGCAGACCCCGCCACGGCGCTTCGCGTAGCCAGTGAGGCAGCCGCACGACGAAACGACAACGCCTCGCGCAACGCGTACCTCACGCTCGTCCAGCCGCAGGTAAGCAGCCACACCGCAGCACCGCTGTTCGGCATCCCCATCTCCCTCAAGGATTGCTTCGACGTTGCGGGACTCCCCACCAGCTGCGGCGCGCGCTTCTACCTGGAGCACGACACCCCCGCAACCAGCGACTCCTGGATGATGCAGCAGATCCGACGGAGCGGTGCCACCCTGATGGGCAAGACGCACCTGCACCAGCTCGCCTACGGCATCACCGGCGAGAGCCGCGACTTTGGCGACTGCCTGCAGCCCGAGGACCCCACGCGGCTCACCGGTGGCTCCTCCAGCGGCGCCGCAGCCAGCGTGCAACAGGGCAGCGCGCTCGTCGCCATCGGCACCGATACCGGCGGCTCCATACGTGTGCCCGCCGCGCTGTGCGGCCTGGCAGGCTACCGCAGCACGGTTGGCGTGGGCTCCTGGCTTGGCGCCGGACATCTCGCTCCCACCTTTGACACTCTGGGCCTGCTCTTTCGCGATCTGCGCGACGGCCCTGCCCTGGCCGCAGCCCTGCTCGGCATTCGTCCGCCAGAGCGGTGGAGTCGCACCCCGCACATCGCCTTCGTCGACGGCGCCCTGCTGCAAGACGCCGACTCCGTCGTGCGCACCGGCCATGCCGCTGCCCGCGAGCAGCTGCTGCGCGCCGGAGCCACACTGCAACCCATCGCGCCAACGTTCTGGCACGACGCGTTGGAGATCTTCGCCGCCATTCAAGCGCATGAGGCTGCAGCGCTGCAACGGCAGCACCTGGCCAGCCGTGCGGACTTCACTGTCTTTGAGCCTGCCATTGCAGACCGCCTCGCCTGGGGCGAGTCGCTCCGTGCCGACACGGTTGCCGCGCTGCGGCTGCGCCACGCTGCCTTCCGCAGCCAGATGGATGCTCTGCTCACAGGCTACGACTTTCTCGCACTGCCCTGTGCACCCCTGCACCAACTGCCCGCAGGCGCAGATCATAGCCAGACGCGCCAACGCATCCTGCGCTACACCACGCCCATCAGCCTGGCCGGCATGCCTGCGGTCACGGTTCCGCAGTCCAACGGTGCAGGCCTGCAACTGGTAGCACCGCGCGGCCGCGACTCCGAACTACTGGCCTTTGCCGCGCAGCTGGAAGCATTACCGTAGACTGCGCTGCTCGATAAACAATCGTTATAGCTGCTTCTGCAGCCGCTCGCGGTGCTAGCCTGCTGCCATGCGTACAACTCTTCGGGTCCTCACCTGGTGCGTCGTGGCAGCTCTGTCGTTTACCCTGGCCGGCTGCAGGAAGAAGAGTGACAGCGGGCTCATCGTAGTGCGGCTGCAGACCGACTGGTATCCGCAGCCAGAGCACGGCGGCTTTTACACTGCGCTGACCCGGGGCTACTACCGCCAGGCCGGGCTCGACGTGCAGATTCTGCCCGGCGGCCCGTATGTCACGCCAGAGAAGCAGGTCTCCGTGGGCGCAGCCGAGTTCGGCATGAGCTCCTCCGATCGCATCGTCCAGGCCGTCGACAATGGTCAACCGCTGCTCGCCGTAGGTGCCACCATGCAGCATGACCCGCAGGCCGTCATGGTCCACGCCGCCTCCGACGTGCACAGCTTTCCAGATCTCGCGGGCCACTCCGTCGCCATCATGCCCGGCGCTACCTGGTTCCAGTACATCGTTGGCCGCTACGGACTCACCACCGTCAAGGAGAAGCCCGCAACGCTGAGCGTCGCAAACTTCCTGGCAGACCCCGACTACATCCAGCAGATCTTCATTACCTCAGAGCCCTTCTACGTCCAGAAGGCCGGCGTGCCCTTCCGCACCCTGCTCATCAGCGACACCGGCTACGACCCCTACCGCGTCTTCTTCACCTCCACAACCTACGCGCAACAGCATCCTGAGGTGGTACGCAAGTTCGTCCAGGCCTCCCTGCGCGGCTGGCAGGACTACCTGCAGGACTCCGGCCCCGCACATGCCATGATTCAAAAGCTGAACCCGGCGCTGGACCCCGCGCTGATGCAGTACAGCTACCAGGCACTGCGCGACGGCCACTTTGTCGACGGCGCCACGGCCGGCACCAGCCACCTGGGCCAGTTGCAGGCCGACCGCTGGCAGGCCATGGTCAAGCAGCTCAGTGACCTGAAGGTCACCCATACACAGATCGACCCGGCCAGCCTGTACACCACGCAGTTCCTGAGCCCATAGCGCGCACACCACCGCGCATTAGAACGTGACGCGGTTATTGTTCTCCGTGATCTCCGGCACGCTGCCCGCACCCTCCACACTCACACTCAGGCCGTGCAGTTCGCTGTGCTGCGGCAGGCGCAGGCTCACCGTCGCCGTCTTCGGATACAGATCCAACGGAGCCTTCAGCGCTGGCACGCGCGCCGTCGCCAGCACCTTGCCTGCCTGATCGCGCAGCACCACTCTGGAGGCCGCTGCATCGACCGCGCCCAGGCTGTGCACCGTCACGCTCAGCCTGTCGCCAGAGCGTCGAATGTCATCCGGCCCAATCCCCAGGTCTGGCCGCGACCAGTACGGCACACCGGGCTTGCTCAACTTCAGCTCCAGCACGGTCGTCGTACGCGGGGCAAAGGTCACCTCCGTGCTGCGGCTGCGCTCAAACAGCAGGCTGCGCGTCGTACTCTGTTGCAGCGCATCGCCCGGCGCCGGCAGGTGCTCGGCATCCGCGCTCGTGCCCTGCGTCAGAGTCCACGTGCCAGGATCCACCTCCCAGCCGGTCATGCTGGCGGTCACAGGCTTGTCGGTCAGGTTGTAGGCCAGGATGCGCACGTGGTCTGGCGTTGCCTCCGGCACCAGAATGGCAACACTCTTCTCATTCGCCGGAGCCGCGAACCGCCAGCCGACCGCATTGCC
>JAGWNX010000167.1 GCA_028872955.1 Acidobacteriota bacterium | reverse complement strand
ACAGCAGTTTTCGGTGAGATAGCCCAGCAGGACGTTCATCCGCTCGAAGTCGACGCGATACACGATGTTGCGGCTGATGCGTTCCTGGGTCACCAGACCGGCGTGGGTCAGTTCCTTGAGATGGAAGGACAGGGTGTTTGCGGGCACGCCGAGCGCATCCGAAATGGCACCGGGTGTCAGGCCGGACTTGCCGGACACGACGAGGGCACGAAAGGCGCGCAGACGAACCGATTGCGCCAGCGCGGCGAGAGCCTGGACGGCGGCTGATTGATCCATGATTTCCACAATAATGGAAATATTGGGCCGTAGTCAAACCCGTCTCGGCCCGGCAGTCGGGCTGGCCGGTTCAGAGTTCGTCGTCGATCGGCAGCAGGCGCAGCGAGTCGAGCTTCAGACGCTGCCATTCGTCGCGTGCCGGTTCCAGATGGTATTCGACCAGCACGCGCAGGCGTACACCGCGGTCTGCAGCGTCAAGCGGAAGCCCGAGCGTCCTTCGCGACCGTTGGCGAGTTCGGCTGCCTGGCGGCCCAAGGTGGTCTGTTGCGGGGTGTCGAACGCGAAAGAGCGGTGCGCCTGCTCGGGAGCGACCTTCGGCAGCGTGGCGCAGGCACTCAACAGCATCAGCAGGAAGATCAGCGCCGGCCAGTGCGTGGGGATGATCGCCCAGGAACATTTCAGGGTGCGTGGCGGGAACACGGTCCAGGGGGGGCACGGGGACGTCGCCTGAAATTTCGCGTCGAGAAATGCTTAATCCCACCATGCGGCAGCAAACGTGCCGTGGCGCGATTCAATCCTTGGGGTGCAGTGCGACGGGTGCCGCTGCACCTTGGGTGACCACCGGGCGGGAAGAACCGGCCCAGTGGTCTACCCGCCAGCTATTTACAGCGGCTTGATGTTCGCAGCCTGCTTGCCCTTCGGGCCAGCCGTCACGTCGAACGACACGGCCTGGCCTTCCTGCAGCGACTTGAAGCCGCTGGACTGGATGGCCGAGAAATGCGCGAACAGATCCTCACCGCCGTCGTCCGGCGTGATGAATCCAAAACCCTTGCTATCGTTGAACCACTTGACTTTACCGTTTGCCATTGCGTTTTCCAGACTGAAGAAATGGGTGGATACCAACGCGATCCGAAACTGGAACACGCCAGCAGTACACCCTGAAAAGCTCTAGTCTGAACCCTTTTGCGCCGAATGCCAATTCAAACCTTGCACGGGCACGGATAATCCCCGCTTTCGGCAGCCGCCGGCGCTTTTGTCGGCAGGCCTGCGTCGCAAGCCACGGCGCGATGGAGTACGCTGTAGCCTCGATGCACACTACGAATGATGACGCGCGCGGCGGCAGGGCCGTAAGCCTGAAACCATGACTCCCATG
>JAGWNX010000166.1 GCA_028872955.1 Acidobacteriota bacterium | reverse complement strand
GCATGTTGTGATTACCTTCATAACCCTCCCTGCGGGCATGTTCTGATTGATCCAGGCGATTCCAGACGACGGCTCGCTGTGCCCTGCTCGTTATGGGGTTAATTATTCCATATATTTAATTGTCTGGTGTTCGTGCTTCCCGGCTACCCGGCCTTGCGCTCCAGCACAGCCGCGAAGAATCCGTCGGTATTGTGCTGTTGCGGATTGAGCTGCAGATAGTCACCCATTGCCAGTTCGATGTGCTGTTGCCGCAGCACGTCGCCTGCGGGAAGCAGGGCGAAATCGGGATGCGTGGCGAGGAAGGCCTCCACGATGGCCTGGTTCTCTTCGTGCAGCACGCTGCATGTGGCGTAGACCAGGCGTCCGCCCTGTTTCAGCAGCCGTGCGGCGGAGTCCAGGATCGCCGCCTGTTTCACATTCAGCTCGGCCACGCTTTGCGGCGACTGGCGGAACTTCAGGTCCGGGTTGCGGCGCAGCGTGCCGAGTCCGCTGCAGGGCGCATCCACCAGCACGCGGTCGATCTTGCCCGCAAGGCGCTTGACCTTGCTGTCGTTCTCGTGGGCGATGAGCTGGGGTTGCACGTTGGACAGGCCGGAACGCTTCAGGCGCGGTTTCAGGTTGGTGAGGCGCTTTTCGGAAACGTCCCAGGCATACAACCGGCCCTGAGAATTCATCATCGCGCCGAGCATCAGCGTCTTGCCGCCTGCGCCGGCACAAAAATCCACCACCATGTCGTTGCGCTTCGGCGCGAGCAGCAACCCCAGCATCTGGCTGCCTTCGTCCTGCACCTCGAATTTGCCGGTCAGGAACAGCGCATGCTTATTCAGCGCCGGTTTGTACTTGAGGCGGATGCCCATGGGCGACCAAGGAGTTGCTTGCGCATCCAGCCCTTCGGCCTGCAGGGATTGCAGCACCTCGTTGCGGTTCGCCAGCAAGGTGTTCACACGCAGGTCCAGCGGGGCCGGCTGCTGCATGGAGCGGCCCAGTTCAAGGATCTCGGCATCGCTGTGCCGGGCACGCAACTTGTCGACGATCCATTCCGGCAACTCGGCCTGGATGGACAAAGGCAGTCCGTCGGCAGCGATGGCCTTGACCTTGCCCAGCCATTCCGCTTCCTTTGCCTTGAGCAGGGGTTCCAGTTCGCGCAGGTTGTAGCCGCCGAACCTGATCCAGTAGGCCAGCGCCATGCGGCGTGGCGTGGCCTGGTTAGCGGTTGCAGATTTGTTGGCGCAGGCGTGTTCCAGGAACAGGCGGTGGCGCAGCACGCCGAATACGGTTTCCGCCACCAGCGCACGCTCGCTGGAGCCGATGCGTTCCTGCTGAAAGAATTGGCGCAGCATGGCATCGGCAGGGTGCGCCAGCGGCAGGATGCTGCGCAGGGCCTGGATGGCA
>JAGWNX010000027.1 GCA_028872955.1 Acidobacteriota bacterium | reverse complement strand
AACGCCCCTCCCAGAACGGGTAACTTTATTAAAGTTTTAGATACCTACCCGCAAACCGCTTCCCAAGTTCGCTTTTTATTCGCTACAATTCGCGCATGGCCATCACGCGGCGACAAAAAGAGGTTCTCGACTTTCTCTCCAGCTTCACGCAGAAGAACGGGTACTCGCCCTCCTACGAAGAGATTGCCAACGGGCTTGGCCTCAGTTCGCTGGCCACGGTGCACAAGCACATTACCAACCTGCAGAAGAAGGGCTTGCTGCAGCGCGCCCACAATCGCAGCCGGTCGATTGATGTGCTGCCCCAGCGCTCGGTTCGTCGCGCGGCAGAGCGTCTGCCCATGCTGGGTCGCATTGCGGCGGGGCGGCCGATTGAGGCGATCGAGACCGCCGAGACCATCTCGCTCGGCGACATCATCGGCAACCGCGAGGTCTTCGCACTGGAGGTACGCGGCGACTCCATGCGGGATGAGCACATCGTCTCTGGCGACTACGTGCTGGTGGAGCGCACCCGCACGGCTCGCGAGGGCGAGATCGTTGTGGCCCTCATCGACGGGGCAGAGGCGACGCTCAAGCGCTTCTATCACGAGGGCGACATGATCCGACTACAGCCTTCGAACGCTGAGATGGCGCCGATCTACGCGCCGGCTCTCAGCGTCAGCATCCAGGGCAAGGTGCTGGGTGTGCTGCGGAAGTACGCTTAACACCTTTGGGTCAGAGGCCGCACCACCGATAGTTTGCGACTGTATGATGGTGCTGAACTCGCCACTGTGGATGGCGTGCCCCTGCCTCCTCCCCTGCTCTGGTCTGGCCGGCGCACGTGTTTCCCTCGACTACGGAACTTCCCCCGGCATACCTGCGTACATGCCTGTGAACACGAGAGCACACAGTCAGAACTGATTGGGAGTCGATGCCTTGGCTACAAATCGCAATCGCAAACGGAACCTCTGGATATGGATGAGCATCACCGTTCTGGTGATCGCCGTCGCTCTAGGCATCGCCGTCGCCGCGCGCGGCAACACCCCCAAGCTTGAGCCATCGCAACTGGCCCGGGTGGAGCGCGGCGATATTGCGCGTTCCGTGGTGGCAACCGGCAAGGTGCAACCCATCACGCAGGTGGAGGTCAAATCCAAGGCCTCGGGCATTGTGACGGATCTGATGGTGGACATCAACGCGCATGTCCACACTGGCCAGGTGCTGGCGCAGCTGGATAAGCAGGAGATTATGGCGCAGGTTGCTGCGCAGCAGGCGCAACTGAGCGCCGCAGAGTCGAACGCTCGCGCCGCAGCCGCAGCCATTCAGTATGACCGCGTCAACGCCGAGGCGCCTGACCTGCCGATGTTCAAGAACACCTACGAGCGCGCCCTGCAGATGTCGCGCGATGGGGTCGTCTCCAAGCAGTCGCTCGACGATGCGCAACAGAAGTATCTGGCCGCAGTCAACAGCCGCGATAAGGCCGTCGCGCAGATCTCCGTCGATCGCTCGCGTTTGCAGCAGGCACAGGCCCAGGTGGCGCAGTCGCAGGCCTCGCTGAAGCAGTTGGAGGAGGAGCTGAGCTACACCACCATCACCTCGCCGATGGATGGAACCATTCTGTCGCGCGACGTGGAGAAGGGTGACGCCGTCAGCTCCATTCTGGTGCTCGGCTCCACGGCCACGCTCATCATGACGGTCGGCGACACCCGCCAGGTATACGTGCAGGGCAAGGTGGATGAAGCCGATATCGGCAAGGTCTACCTGGGGCAACCGGCGCGAATCAAGGTGGAGTCGTTCAAGGACAAGACCTTCATGGGCAAGGTGACGCGCATTGCGCCACTCGGCGTGGAGAAGGACAACGTGACCACCTTTGAGGTCCGCGTCTCCATCGAGAACCCGGGCGGTGAGCTGAAGGCCAACATGACTGCGAACGCCGAGATCCTGCTGGAGGAGCACAAAGATGTGCTGACCGTGCCGGAGCAGGCTGTCCTCTACGACAACAATCACAACGCAACCGTCGAGGTTCCAGACGCTAAGCAGAAGAAGGGCCGTCGCAGCATACCGGTCAAAGTTGGCATCTCCAACGGCACACGCACGGAGATACTGGCCGGTCTGAAGGAAGATGACACCGTGATCTTGCAGCAGTAGCCCGGGCCAGCCACCACAGATCAAAACTCAGGAGCACTCCCATGAAGAACACTGTTCTTCTCGCGGCCAGCCTTGCGCTGGCAGTAGCGAGCGCACGCGCGCAAGACGCCACCTTTACCCGATCCCTGCACGTCAGCAGCGCTCCCACCATTACGGTTCACACAGGGTCCGGATCCATTCGCGTGCATCGTGGCGGCGACAATGAGGTGCATATCGAAGGCCACGTGCACGCCTCTGGCGGCTGGCTCTTCGGCACCGCAGCGGACTCTGCCGATCGCGCACGCCAGATCGCTCACGACCCTCCCATCGTGCAGAGCGGAGACACGGTCCTGATCGGCGACCAGCACAACAACTCTCTGTTTCGTAACATCAGTGTCGACTACGACCTGACCGTGCCTGCCAACTCGACCCTGAATGCTGGCTCCGGCTCTGGCGACATTACCACGGATGGCATCGGTGCCAGTCTGCGAGCCAGTAGTGGCTCCGGATCGATTCGCGCTCGTGACGTGCATGGGCCGGCTTTCCTGCAGACCGGTTCCGGCGACATTGAGCTGCACCAGACCGGCATGGGCGAGGTGCGCGCGCAGACCGGCTCGGGCTCTATTCGTCTGACTGGCATCAGTGGAGCACTGCACGCCAGCACGGGCTCGGGCGACATTGAGGTCGCCGGCCAGCCGACCGAGGAGTGGCGGCTGGACACAGGATCCGGCACGCAGCGGGTGACGCTTGCCGTCGGCTCCCCCTGCTCGCTGGACGCCGAGACCGGCTCAGGCAGTGTGCAGATCACGCTGCCGCACACAGACCAGAGCGGCAGCAACCGCCACCACACCCTCGCCGCCATCAACGGCGGCGGCGCGCTCATCAAGGCGCGCACGGGTTCAGGCGACATCCAGGTGCGTTAGCAGAGGACAGCTTCCGCGGCTACCATAGAGGCATGGTAGCCGCGGACTCTCTCTCCCTCCTCGTCTTCGACCTTGACGGCACGCTCATCGACTCGCGCACCGACCTGACCAACGCCATTAATGCCATGCTGGCGCACTTCAATAAGCCTCTACTGCCAGAGGCTTTGATTGCCAGCTACCTGGGCGACGGGGCCTCCATGCTGGTACGCCGCGCGCTTGGCGACCCGGAAGGCGACATCCACGACGAGGAGTTTGTAACGGAAGCGCTAACATTCTTTCTGGACTACTACCGCGTCCACAAGGTGGATTACACCACGGTCTACCCCGGTGTCTTCGCCTCGCTTGATCGAATTCGCACGGCCTTTCCCAATCTACCCATGGCCATCCTGACCAATAAGCCTGTGCGGCCCTCGCAGGAGATCTGCGATCACTTTGGCCTGTCGCGCTACTTCTTTCAGAACTACGGCGGCAACAGCTTCCACACCAAGAAACCCGACCCGCACGGCCTGCTGACGCTGAGGAGCGAGGCCTCTGCCCTGCTGGGACGAGCGATTGCGCCTGAGACGGTGGTGATGGTTGGCGACTCCGACGTAGACGTGCTGACCGCGCGCCGCTGTGGTGCCCTGTCCCTGGGCTGCAGCTACGGCTTTGCTCCGCACGCGCTGGCCGTAGCCCAGCCTGACCTGATGTCGCACTCGGCACAGGAGTGGCCAGCGCTGCTGGGCATACTCTAGCCGTCACGGTGGCGCCACCTGCGCAGACTGCGCTATGCTGGCAGCGTTTTTATCGCCAGCCTGGCAAGGAATGGAAAACTCATGCGCCTGGTTCTCTGTACCTCCGCTGCACTGCTGCTCGCTGTCTCGGTGAGCTATGCTCAGCAGGTTCCGCAGTCCGACAGTAGCGTGATCGATGCCGATGGCACCGCGCACGTTACCCGCGTTGTGCCTGTGCCAGCCACCCTAAGCCCAGAGGCACAAGCCGTGCTTCGTCGGCAGATCTCGGACGCAGCCGTACCCCAGACGCTGCAGCAGCGCCGCGAGCGCACCGACGCCTGGCAACTGGGCGCGGGAGAGGCCTCGCGCAAGGTCTACCCTGTCGACGAACAGACCAGCAGCATCGCCGGAGTTCCCGTCCGCATCTTCACGCCGCAGGATGCGCAGCCGATGCACCCGCAGAGCGTGCTCATCAATCTGCACGGCGGCGGCTTCAACTCCGACTCCGGCTCCTTCACGGAGAGCATCCCCATCTGCAACCTCACGCACACGCGTGTGGTCTCGGTGCTGTATCGCCTGGCGCCAGAGAACCCGTTCCCGGCCTCGGTGGACGACGTCGTGGCGGTCTACCGGGAGCTGCTCAAGAGCTATCGCCCCGCACACATCGCGATCTACGGCACCTCGGCGGGCGCCATCCTGACCGGCGAGGTCGCCGTCCGGTTTAAGCAACTCGGTCTGCCGCAGCCCGCGGCGCTGGGCATCTTCTCCGCCACGGGCGACTTCGCCCGCGCCGGAGACTCCACGGCGCTCTTCTCCCTGCAGGGACTGGCCGGGCATCTCGAACCACCCTCCGGCAAGCCGGACATCCGCGAGTACTCCGCCAAGACCGATCCGCGTGACCCCGTACTCTCACCCGTCTATGCCGATCTGCACGGTCTGCCGCCCACGCTCTTCCTTACCAGCACGCGCGACATGCTGTTGAGCGGCACCGTCAACCTGCAACGCCGTTTTCTCGAGGATGGCGTGGATACGCGCATGGTCGTGTTTGACGGGCTGGCGCACGCCTTCTGGAATGACGTTGCCCTGCCCGAGTCTCGCGAGACGTATCGCATCATCGCGGACTTTATGGCGCAGCATGTCAATCGCTAACCCGGCAGGCCAAGGCTAGCCCGGAAACTCGCGATTCCAGCGCTGCACCACGCGCTGTTCGCGCTCCCAGCCCAACACGCTGACGCTACCCGTGCCCAGCGTAAACAGCCTGCCGCCCTCTGCCGCCAGGCCCAGCCAACGTGCCGTAAGAACGCGCAGGATGTGCGCGTGGGCAAACAGGGCCACCTGTTCCCCGGGCGCGAGTCCATCCAGCGCACGGGCAATCACGCCGTCGGCACGCTCGCCCACCTGCTCTACGCTCTCGCCGCCGACGATCTCGTTCTGCCACACACTCCAGCCCGGCACCTCGGCTCGAATCTCGGCCGTCGTGCGGCCTTCGTAGATGCCGTAGTCCCACTCCTTCAGCCCGGCATCTACCACGGCCATCTCGCTCCAGCCGGCCAGCTCGCAGGTCTGTTGGGCCCGACGCATGGGGCTCACCAGCACGCGGCAGAAGCGCTCCCCTGCCAGATACTGCCGCAGCAGCACGGCACGCTCGCGTCCTTGCGCAGTCAGCTCAATGTCGGTGCGGCTGGTATGCCGACCGCTGGCGCTCCACTCCGTCTCGCCGTGGCGTATCAACCACAGATTTCCCCCCAACGCCATGTACACCCTCCCGCCTCCAAGTATCCTATAAGCTCATGGACTTCCAGCTTACGACTCCCTACCAGCCCCAGGGCGATCAACCGCGTGCCATCGGCGAGCTGCTCTCCGGCCTCGCCGCTGGCGAGAAGGATCAGGTGCTGCTCGGCGTAACCGGCTCTGGCAAGACCTTCACCATGGCCAGCATCATTGCAGAGTCCAACCGCCCTGCGCTCATCCTGGCGCACAACAAGACTCTGGCCGCCCAGCTCTACCACGAGTTCAAGACCTTCTTCCCAGAGAACGCGGTCGAATACTTCGTCAGCTACTACGACTACTATCAGCCAGAGGCCTACATCCCGGCGGGCGACCTCTTCATCGAGAAAGAGGCCACCATCAATGAGGAGCTGGACAAGCTCCGCCTCTCCGCCACGCGTTCCCTCTTCGAGCGCCGCGACTGCATCATCGTCAGCTCCGTCTCCTGTATCTACGGCCTGGGCAGTCCAGAGGCATACTTCGGCATGTTGCTGCTGCTGGAGAAGGGGCAGCGCCTCAAGCGCGAGGACATCACCCGGCGCCTCGTCGAGATCCTCTACGACCGCAACGACGTGGACTTCCGCCGCGGCACCTTCCGCGTGCGCGGCGACATCATCGAGGTCTACCCCACCTACGACGAGAACGCTTACCGCATCGAGCTCTTCGGCGACGAGATCGATTCCCTCTCGCAGATCGATCCACTCTTCGGCACCGTCAAGCAGCGTTACACCCGCCTGCCCATCTACCCCAAGAGCCATTACGTCGTGCAGCCCGAGCGCAAGACCGCCGCAATCGACTCCATCCTGGCCGAGCTGTTCGAGTGGGAGGCTCAGCTGGAGAAAGAGGGCCGCCTCGTCGAGTCGCAGCGCATCCACCAGCGCACGCGGTTTGACCTGGAGATGATCAAATCCGTCGGCTACTGCCACGGCATTGAGAACTACTCCCGCCACTTCAGCGGGCGTCTGCCCGGCGAGCCGCCGCCAACGCTGCTGGACTACTTCCCGCGCGACTTCCTCATCTTTATCGACGAGTCGCACGTCACCATTCCCCAGTTGCACGGCATGTGGCACGGCGACCGCAGCCGCAAGCAGAACCTCGTCGACTATGGCTTCCGCCTGCCCTCAGCCATGGACAATCGCCCGCTGCGCTTCGAAGAGTTTGAGGCACGCACCGGGCAGATCATCTACGTCTCTGCGACGCCCGGGCCCTACGAGCTCACCAAATCTGCCGGCGTCGTGGTCGAGCAGATCATCCGCCCCACCGGCCTCATCGACCCTGTCGTCGAGATCCGCCCCGTCAAAGGGCAGATCGACGATCTGCTGGCCGAGATCCGCGACCGCGTGGCGCGCAGGCAGCGCGTGCTGGTAACCACCCTCACCAAGCGCATGGCCGAAGACCTGGCCAGTTACTACACTGAGGTGGGCGTGCGCTGCCGCTACATGCACTCGGAGATCGAGACGCTGGAACGCATCAAGCTGCTGCGCGACCTGCGGCGCGGCGAGTACGACGTGCTCATCGGCATCAACCTGCTGCGCGAAGGCCTGGACCTGCCCGAGGTCTCGCTGGTCGCCATTCTCGACGCGGACAAAGAGGGCTTCCTGCGCTCGCAGGGATCACTCATCCAGACCATCGGCCGCGCGGCGCGCCACCTGGAGGGCCGCGCCATCCTGTACGCCGACAAGATGACCGACTCCATGCAGCGCGCCATCGACGAGACGAACCGCCGCCGCGAGAAGCAGCAGGAGTACAACCAGCAGCACGGCATCACCCCGGCCTCCGTCTCCAGTTCCATGGACATGGGCCTGGCCGGCATCCTGAAGGCCGACTACGCCGACCTGACCGAGGAGGCCGGCGGCGTGCCCGACTTCGCCACCCAGCAGGAGCTGGACACCTACATCGGCAAGCTGGAGACCGAGATGCGCGAGGCAGCCAAAAAGTTCGAGTTCGAACGCGCCGCGACCTTGCGCGACACCATCAAGGAGCTGCGCACCAAGGAGTTCCTATTCAGTTAGACATCAAAGAGAGTCGCCTGCCCAATTTTTACGAATCTTTAGACCCGTTCACGCACTTGCTCATTCCTTGTGACCACCGCCGAAGATTCCTCCGCAAGTCTGCCAAAGACTAGATAGCAGATGATCGAGGCCACAAGAAGGATGACCTGAGAGAACTTGAGAAGTAGGCTAGGTTCAGAGTGCACAATTTCGGCGGCCAAAAGAAAAAACAAAACGAGGAGCGTTGGACAGAGACCAACCACTATGAGGAGCGATTGAATCAACCCAAGCTTTCCCATCAGCACATCAGATGGTCTCGATATACGAAGGAATTTTACGGTCGTTTGTCCGAATAGGACCGCGGCGGCGAAAGAAAATTCCGGTGAACTAAATACCGAAGAGAATCCCTTATAGTGAGTCAAAGCCATGACTATCACAATGATGGGTAGAAGCGTAAATATCACATCAGAAGCTAGGGTTGGACCAACATCATTCAGATCTTGATCATTCATTCGATCGCTCGTGAGGGAAATGTACGCATACCTTACCACAAAGGGCGCGTCCCCCGAATTTAGCCCACCACGGGCGGGTGGCCCACATCGTAATCCTCCGTAAGAATCTGGGTGCCCCATCTTCGGCGCGGCTGTATCGCGCCTAAGGTGGGCGTGCAGCCACAACGTCTCATGGTACGTACACGAACCTGCGTGTTCCGACTCCGTCCTAGAGCATACGATGAGCGAGCCCTGACCGAAGCCGGGCCACCGGCATACCTGGTGCCCGGCTGGAATGGGACATCAGACCGCAGCTATTCCTTACGCCATCATGCGGTTTCGGCCCGGCGCCACGCCGAGTTGCTCCAGGATACCCAGCTCATCCAGCGCGCCCCAGCGCTCCACCATGTGACCGCCGTAGAAGCGCGCCATCTGCACGCCACGCACGATGATGGTGTGGCCGGTCGGAGCGATATCCATAAAGCGCCCGCGGTGGGTACCGGTCAACTTGTACGCAATCGCGACGCAGTGCTCGTCTGCAACGGTGTGCTTCACCTCAATATGCAGGTTCGGGAAGGCCGCACGCAGCTCGGCAAACGTCTCCATAAAGCCCAGTGGCCCCGGTCCCTGCCCCGGTGCCGGATCGTGATCGACGACGTTGCCGTCAATCAGATCTCGCAACGCCTCCAGCTTTCCGGTGTTGACTGCATCCAGAATTCTCCGCTGCACATCGATGTTTCGGTGGCTATTCATAACTGCCTCCTGGTGCGCGAAGAGGACTCCGCGCCCTCTGGCCGGGGATTATATGCCTCCTCCGCCAACTCTGGCGCAACTTCGGCCTGTGGCGCAATCTGCTACAACTAGTTGCAGCCCCACTGGCGGAGAACCCCATGATCATCGTGAACGACGAGCACGTTACCCTGGATACGCCCACCGGCCCCATGCGCACCCACATTGTGCGGCCAGCCGCGCCCGGGCGCTACCCTGGCATCCTCTTCTATTCAGAGATCTTCCAGATCACCGCCCCCATCCGCCGCACCGCGGCCATGCTGGCCGGCCACGGTTACATCGTGGCCATGCCGGAGATCTACCACGAGTTTGAGCCCGCAGGCACTGTGCTTGCTTACGACCAGGCGGGCTCTGACCGCGGCAACGCCCTGAAGACCACCAAAGACCTGGCCGCCTACGACGACGACGCCCGCGCCGTGCTGGGCCATCTGCGCTCGCGTCCAGACTGCACCGGTCGCCTGGGCGCCATGGGCATCTGCATCGGCGGCCACCTGGCGTTCCGCGCGGCCATGAACCCCGAGGTGCTGGGCACCGTCTGCTTCTACGCCACCGACATTCACAAGGGTGGCCTGGGCAAAGGCATGGCCGACGACTCCATGCAGCGCGCCGCAGAGATCCAGGGCGAGCTACTGATGATCTGGGGACGACAGGATCCACACATCCCCACCGAGGGCCGCATGAAGGTGCTGCAACGACTGAACGAGCTTGGCAAGCGCCTGAGCTGGCACGAGGTCAACGGCGCACACGCCTTTATGCGCGACGAGGGAGTCCGCTACGACCCTGAACTGGCCTATGCGCTGTATGGTCTGGTCTTTGATTTCTTCCACCGCAAGCTCGGAGAAGGCGATCTGCCAGCCGTTGCGTCTGGCGCTGGCGAGACGCGCCACTAAAGGTGCTGGCCGGGGGCGCGGAGACTTAGCGCCAGCTCACCGCCAGATGCCACCGCAGTTGACGCTCGCTGGTCTTCTGCAGCACGGTGGCATACTCGCGCAGCTCGCTCTGGACCTTGCCGCTCTCGCTGCCCAGTAAAAACGGCTCCTCATGGAGCGCATCCAGCAGAGCACGCACGGTGATCAAGCCATCGGCCGGCGAATACCACTGCGGTGGAGGCAGACGGCGCAGAAGCTCCTGGCTGCCCGCGCCCTCCTCAATCAACAGAGCCATGGAGTTCTCATCCGCCGAGAAGAACTCGATGAGCGGACGAACCCCGAGGCGAAGGGCCAGCTTCTCCAGCGCATCCTCGTGCCGAGCCAGCGAGCGGCCGTTGACGAAGATATCGAACCCGGGGTCTTCGCCCTCGACCACGATGTACATGGAAGCAGCCATGCGTATGAGTCTAATGCGACGCAGAGGACACGCCTAGTCTGCACGGAGTGACAGCGCTGGTGCCTCCTCCCTGCCCGGCTGCAGGGCCTGCCATGTGGCCACACCCAGCAGCACCAGCGCCACGGCCAGCCGCCACGTCAGGCCCTCGCGCACCACGGCGTAGCCCTCCACGATGGTGAGCCAGGGCACCAGCAGAAACCGAGCCGCCAACCGCACCGGCACGACTCTGCCCGCCAGCCACACCAGCAGTGCCAGCCCCAGCACCTCCACGGCACAACCCACAACAGCCTGGCCGGCTGTGCCGGGGATGCTGCCCGCCGAAGGTGCCATCTGGTCCGCCGCCAGCAACAGCAGCCCTTTGCCCACAGCGGCCAGACCAAGCACGCTGCCATACTGCACGCCCTGCAAGCTTCGGTACACAGGCCCGGCACTCAGCCCCACCAGCAGAACCGCAAGCGCCACCACGCCAGCAGCCAGCCATGCCATGGAGCCACCGGGCAACGGCAGAGGCAACACCAGCAGCAGTGCCGCGATGGCCAGGGCGCAGGCCCGAAGCTGCTGGTCGCTTGGCCCGGCCTGTGCCAGCGCAACCACCAGCGGCACGCAAGTCAGTGCCGCCACGCTCCAGCCATCTGCAAGGTACCGGCCAGCCCACTCCAGCAGCCAGCCCGGCACCGCCATCATCAGCAGGCAGAACAGTGCAGCACGACTGGCAGCGGACCACTCCCGCTGGCGCGGCTCACGGCGCAGGACAAGCAGCAGCAGAGCAGTTGCGCCCGCAGCAACCAGCGCCTCGCCACGCTGCCTCGTCGTTGCCACGGGCAACACCCAGCTGCTGGCATTCATCAGGCAGTAGGCGACGAAGACGATCCATACACGGCGCATCACACGGCGCATCAAGGCCAGCTCCATGCAAAAGGCCGCGCATCAGCGCGGCCTTTTGTTTCATCCTTCGTTCCTGTTAGCGATTGCCCCCGCCCTGCGGCGCACCGGAGCCAGGACGGCGTCCACCACGGCGGCGACGACCACCACGGCGTGCACCCGGTCCACCTGGACCGCGACCCGGCTGGCCACTGCTGTTGCCCTGCGGCGCAGCATCGGCACGGTTGAAGTTCGGCTCATCGCCCTCTGCCTCATCGCCCTCGTCTTCGTACTCTTCGCCGTCCTCAGCATCCAGGTCGTCGTCCAGTTCCGCCTCCGCGGCAGGAGCGGCCACGCGCGGCGCGCCCTCACCCTGCGGTGCAACCTCCGGCAGGCCGAGCTTGGCACGCTGCTCACGCAGAACTGCCTTGCGGGAGAGCTTGATGCGGTTGCCTTCAATCGCCAGCACCTTCACCAGGATCTGGTCGCCTTCGCGCAGTTCGTCCTTCACTTCCTTCACGCGATGCTCGGCGATCTCGCTGACGTGCAGCAGACCATCCGTGCCGGGGAAGATCTCAACGAACGCACCGAACTCGGCCAGGCGAACCACCTTGCCAAGATACGTCTTGCCCACCTCGGGCACAGCCGTCAGGTCGCTGATCATCTGGATCGCGCGGGCCAGGCCATCGGCATCGCTCGAAGCCACATTGACGCGGCCCGTGTCGTCCACGTCGATCTTGACGCCGGTCGCATCAATGATGCCGCGAATCACCTTGCCACCCGGTCCGATCAGATCGCGAATCTTGTCGGTCGGAATCTGCATGGTGTGGATGCGCGGGGCAAACTGCGACTTCTGCTCGCTCGGTGCGGAGATGGTGGCGTCCATAATGTCCAGCAGCCACACCCGGCCGCGACGGGCCTGCTCCAGGGCCTCACGCATAATCTGCGCGGTGATGCCCATGATCTTGATGTCCATCTGCAGCGCCGTAATGCCGCGGCGCGTACCTGCCACCTTGAAGTCCATGTCGCCGTAGTGGTCCTCTGCACCGGCGATATCCGACAGGATGGCGTAGTTCTCGCCTTCCTTCACCAGACCCATGGCCACACCGGCAACAGCACCCTTCAGCGGGATGCCGGCCTGCATCAGCGAGAGCGACGCACCGCAGACCGTAGCCATGGACGAGGAACCATTGGACTCCAGAATGTCCGAGACCACGCGCAGCGTGTACGGCGACTCGTCCTCGCCGGGCAGCACCGCTTCAATCGCACGTGACGCCAGCGCGCCGTGGCCGATCTCGCGGCGACCCACGCCAGACATGCGCCCCACCTCACCCACCGAGAACGGCGGGAAGTTGTAGTGCAGCATGAAGCGCTTCTTGATCTCGCCCTCGTAGCTCTCCAGGCGCTGTGCATCATCCGTGGTGCCCAGCGTGGCAGAGACCAGAGCCTGCGTCTCACCGCGGGTGAAGAGCGCGGAGCCGTGCACGCGCGGCAGCACACCAACCTCGATCGAGATAGGACGAATCTCGTCAAACGCGCGATGATCAGGACGGATGCGGTCGTTCAGCACCTGCTCGCGGAAGATCTGCTCGCGCAGCAGCTCGTAGTACTTGCTCAGCTTCTTGCCGGCGTCCGGATCGCCCTCAGGCAACTGCTTCTTCAGCTCGTCCTTGATCTCCTTGACCTTGGCATAGCTCTCGAACTTGGGATACTTGCTGGTGTTCAGCGCATCCTTCAGACGATCCCCAATCTTCGCCTTCAGCTCGCTCAGGTAGGCCTCGTCCAGCTCCGGCGCGGAGACGGCGCGCTTCGGCTTGCCTGCACGGGCTACCAGGTCCTCAATGCCGGCGCAGATCTTCTTGATCTGCTCGTGCGCGAACTCGATGGCGTCCACAACCCGGGACTCCTCGATCTCCTGCGCGCCCGACTCGATCATCACAATGCCGTCCTTGGTGCCGACGACCATAATGTTGAGCAGGCTGGCTGCCCGCTCGGCATAGGTTGGGTTCACCACGAACGCATCGTTGACAATGCCGATGCGCACTGCGCCCACCGGGCCGTGGAAGGGAATGTCGCTCAGGGCCAGGGCGCAGCTTGCACCGTTGATGCCGAGCACATCGGGATCATTCTCTTTATCTGCGGAGTACACAAAGCCAACCACCTGCGTCTCATTCCGGAAGCCCTCCGGGAACAGCGGGCGGATAGGACGGTCGATCTGACGCGCGGTCAGAATCTCCTTCTCGCTGGGGCGGCCCTCACGCTTGATAAAGCCACCGGGGATGCGTCCGCCGGCGTAGGTGAACTCGCGATACTCCACCGTCAGCGGGAAGAAGTCGATGCCTTCCTTCGGCTCCGGCGAAGCGACGGCCGTCGCCAGCACCACGTTATCGCCGCTGCTGGTTAGCGCAGCGCCAGAGGCCTGCTTGGCCATGCGGCCGGTCTCAAAGGTAATCCGCTTGCCACCTGCAAGCTCAATCGTTACGTCCTGTTTCATGTTGTTCCTCGTCTTCTCGTCTTCTTGTTCTAGGAAAGTCATTGCGCGCGGCCAGCAACAAAAAAGCAGCTTCGCATGGGCGGGCTAATCAGCCGCTTGCAAAGCTGCACTCTCGTTTGAATCCTCGTAGGGGTTCCTGCCGGGTCTCTGCGCACTCGCATGGAGCACGGCCCGCTGCCTCCCACCCAGCGCACGCTGCGTCACGCCAGCCTCAGCGTGGGCACGTCTGCACAGGGTATTGGGAGCAGGGGCGTTTCCATGTACGGAACTTGTCTCCGGGATCTCCGGCGGTAGTGTGCTTACTTGCGGATGCCCAGCTTGCCGATCACATCGCGGTAGCGATCTGCGTCGTTACGCTTCAGGTAATCCAGCAGACGGCGACGCTTGCTCACCAGCATGAGCAGGCCACGGCGAGAGCCGTGATCCTTCTTGTGCGTCTTGAAGTGCTCCGTCAACTGACCGATACGCTCGCTCAGGATAGCGATCTGAACCTCCGGGCTCCCGGTGTCCGATTCATGCGTACGGAACTTCTCAATCAAATCTGTCTTCTTCGCCGATGCCAACACTGCTCTTAGTACTCCTAACTCGTCTAGTCCACTCTTCTTAGTGTCTGATTAAAGATACCACTGCGGCCCACTCCCCGGGGAAATTTTGTGCCCTTGGCACCAGCACAGCATCCCCCGTCGAGCACAGTGTCCAACCGGCTGAATCCAGGTTGCTTAGCGCAAACGCCCGGCTAGGCCTCCGGCCCCTTGCGGTGGGCCAGCTCGCCCAGTTCCTCCGTCCAGCGCAGAAACCGCACAAACTGCATCCGGTCGCGCACCATCACCTCGCGGAAGTCACGCAGCCGCAACTGATCGGCAGGCCTTCCGCTATAGGTCTCCATGCGCCACCGAAGATAGGGGCTCCGCCAGGGACGCAGCCGATGACCACGCGTCGCGTTCCATAGAAAACGCAGCCAGTACATCAGCCCACCACCTTGGATGCAACCAGGTCAACCATGCCTTCAGTCTCGCTGAAAGCGCAACAAAGCTCAACCCGATGGACACACCCGCCGCACTGCTGGCTCTACTTGATGTAGCTGAAGAGCGAGTTTCCGCTGCCTTCCAGCGCAGCGGTCACGTTCAGCAGCGCCTGGTGCTGCGTCTCGGCCATGCTCAGCTGCGTGGCCACCCGCGCCGTGTCCGCTGCCACCAGCGAACTCTGCGCCGCGGTCAGCTGCGCGGCCGTGCTCTGCGTATACGTGCTCGCGCTGGCGATGCGGCTCAACGAATTGCCCAACACACTGCGCTGCGCAGAGACCTGGGCCAGCGCCGAGGTCAGCGCCGACGAGTCGCTGACTGCGGTCGTCGAGGGTGTACTCCCCGCGAAGTCCTGGATCAGGCTCGAAAGCACGCCCAGCACTCCGCTCGCACCTGTGCCGAAGGCAGCAGAGCCAGGCAGGTTCGTCTGGATCTGCTGACCCTCGGGCGTCGTCACATACGTTACGGCATTGTCGCCGCTGTAGGTGACGGCTCCTGTTGTGCTGTTCACGGCAAAGGGAGCAGTGCTCCCCTGACTGCCGCCAAACAGGAAGGACCCCTGATACGACGTATTGATCAGCGAGAGCACCTGCTGCTGAATGCCCTGCAGCTGCTGCTGCACCGCCTGCAGATTGCTGGCGCTTAGCGTGCCGCCGTTGCCCTGCACGGCCAGCGACTCCGCCTTGGTGAGCTGCGACACAATCTCGCCCAGGGTGGAGTCTGCCACCTGCAGCCTGGACTGCAGACCACTGGCGGTCTGCACAAACGTGTCCTGCTGCGCAATCGAGGCCCCCAGCAGCTGGCTCTGCGCCACGGCCACCGGATTATCCTGCAGGCTGCTGATGGCCAGCCCGCTGGAGAGCTCGGTCGTCAACGACTGCTCCAGTGCCGTGGACTGCGAGATCGACCCACTCAGCGACTGCAGATACTTCGGATCAAAACTGGTCATCTTCTCTCTCCGCTTGCTTGCTTTGCCTGCGACCGTGCCCTGCGTTACCAGCCCTGCTTTACGAGACCGCCGTCGCCACGCCCAGGTTCAGCGCTGCTGCCATCATCGTGTCGGCAATCGTAAAGACCTTGGCCGCCGCCTCGTAGGAGCGCTGATACTGCGTCAGGTTGGCAGCCTCCTGATCCAGCGAGACCGCCGAATACGAGTCGCGCTGCGTGGTCAGGGTCGTCAGCCGGGCCTGCTGCGCGCTCGCGTCCTGGCTGGCTCCGGCTGCACTGGCACCAATCTGTCCCAGCAAGGCCGCCAGCGCACCCGAGGCACTCTGACCGCCCACCAGCGGCGTGTTAGCCAGGCCGGCCAGCGCCTGCGCGTTGGTGTTGCCGGCAGAGCCCTGCCCCGCCGCTGCCGGGGCCAGCGCGGCGGTTGAGCTGGCGGCAAGCGACAGACTGCCCGCCGCCCCGGCCACACCGCTTACTCCGAATAGGGCCAGACCCGCCACACCACTGGAGTTCACACCGCTCTGATTTTGCGCATTCACGGCTGTGGCAAGGTTGTATGCCAGCGTGTCCAGTGCGCTGCTGATGCCCGGCAACACCTGGCTGCGCACGCGGAACATGCCACCCAGCTGTCCGCCATTGCCCGTCAGCGAAGCCGTGATGTCGTTGCCGCTCGCATCCAGAACATCCGTATTGCCCAGATGCGCCACCGTACCCAACGGATACGAGGTCGCATCGCCCACCAGCAGCGTTCCGCTGGTGGTGGCCAACGTAATACCGTTGCCGCTGCTGGAGATCTGATCCAGCCCGATGTACTGCGAGAGCTGCGCAATCGCTGCCTGGCGCTGATCCTCCAGCGTGCCGGCATCCTGCCCCGGGCTCAGCTGAGCGATCTGCTGGTTCAGTCCGGCAATCGTCTTGGTCAGCGCGTTCACCTGGCCTACAACGGAGGGAACCGTCTGGTTGATGCTGTCCGTGATCTGCGTCAACTGGCTGGCCGCACCGTTGAAGGCTCCAACCAGCGTCTGCGCGCTGCTCAGCACACTCTGCTGCGTCGCCGGGTCTGACGGATTAGCGCTGAGACTGGTCAGGCTGCTGAAGAATCCGTTCAACGCGACGCCCAGCTGCGTGCCCGCTGCCGCACTGGAGCTCGACGAGAGCTGGAAGACCGCCTCAATCTGCTGGTACGCCGCTGCAATGGCGCTGCTCTGCGACTGCGCCTGCGCCTGCTGCTGCACCATCTGCTCCAGGACACGATTCCGCTGGGAGACGGCCTGCGCGGTCACCACCGTGCTGTACTGGCCATTGCCAAGCGACACGACATCGGCGCTTTGAAACTGCACGGTCTGCCGCGTATACCCGGCCGTTCCCTGGTTCGCTACGTTGTTCGACGTTGCATCCAGCGCGACCTGGTCAGCCTGCAAGGCTGCTGTCGACGCATCGATCAGCGAAGTGAGTGTTGCCATCCTCAGCCCCCATCACCGGCTCTGCCGGCATGTTCTTCTACCGCTGTCCCATGTTCAGCATGTGCGTTACCAGCGCATCGGCTACTGCCCCGGCAGAGACGTGATAGGTGCCACTCTGCACGGCCGCCTGCAGGGCACTCACGCGCGCCTCGCGGACGCTCGCATCCCCGTCCGACTGCGCCAGCAATGCGCCAGACTGGCTTAGCTGCGCCTGGTCGGCAACTCCGCCCTGTGCCTGCGTGGCAGAGGAGCTGCTGCCCGCAGCACTCCCAGCCTGTGCTCTGTCCGTTGCCGCAAGTCCTGTAATCGCGCTCTGCATCCCCATATTGACACTGAAGAAACTCATCTCAGCCTCCGTATACTTCAGTTCATCGGCAGCAACTCGCAACACTTTAGTAATGATTTGTTCCTATGTGGGAGCCGCTCACGCCCTGGGCCGCCTGCCGGGCGCGGTCATGCGCCGCTGCCTCTGCTCCCACCTCACGCTGCACCAGCTGCGAGAGTCCCAGCCCGCCCTTCTGCGCCAGCGCACTGGCCAGCGCCTGCACGCGATAGCTGTCCAGCACACTCCCCTCACCCTCGCCAGAGTCGTTGCCCTCGGCCGTGCTGCCGGTCAGCGAGCCCCCGCGCATCACCGGCTGCAGAATGGCCTGCAACAGACTGGCCTCGAACTCGTTGGCGGCCTGCTGCAGCCTGCCCGGCGGCGCACTGCCGTGCTGTCCCCCAACGCCGGATGGAGCCTGAACCATCGCAACCAGGCTGCTACTCATAGCACCTCAATCTCCGCTTCCAGCGCACCCGCCGCTTTCATCGCCTGCAGAATCGAGATCACATCCCGCGCCGTGGCCCCAATCAACTGCAGATTCCGGACCAGATCATCCACCGTGGCACCGGCCTTCAGCTCAATCCGATCCACTGGCTTCTCCTGACTATTAATCTGGGTCACCTGCTGGCCCTCCGTGTGCGATTGCATGCCCATGCGATCCGTCTCAAACTGCGCCGTCGTCACCACATCCACCGTCAGGCCGCCGTGCAGAATCGACACCGGCTGCAGCCCTACCGTGCCCCCAATCACCACTGTGCCCGTTCGCTCGTTGATGACGACCTTGGCGCGTGGATACACCGGCACATCGATCGACTCGATCCTCGCCATCAATGCGGGCACATCCTCGCCATGGGCCACCGTGATGCGCACGTTCCTGCTATCCACTACATGCGCCAGGCTGCGCTCCATCGCCGTGTTGATCGCGGTTGCCACAGACTCTGCGGTGCGGAAGTCCGCATCGTTCAGCACCACGGTCATCTGGTCCAGCGCAGTCAGATCCACCGTGACCCCGCGCTCCACAATTCCCCCCAGCGGAATACGCGCCGTGTTCGGGTGATTCACCTGCTTGGAGCTGCCACCCGAGGCCACCGAGTAGCCGCCTACCACCAGCGGCCCCTGTGCCTGCACATACACCCGGCCATCCGCACCGTAGAGCGGCGTCATCAGCAACAGGCCGCCCTCCAGGCTGCGCGCATCACCAGCCGAGGAGACCGTGACATCAACCTTCGAGCCCGGCTTAGAGAACGCGGGCAGACTTGCCTCGACAAACACCGCCGCCAGGTTCTGCACGCGGATTGAGGCCGCCGGCACACTCACGCCCATGCGCAACAGTGTGGCCGCCAGCGTCTGCATCGGAAAGGTCGTCTGCTGGCTGTCTCCGGTTCCCGCCAGGCCCACGACAATGCCGTAACCCACCAGCTGGTTGTCGCGGATACCCTCAACGGTCGAGATATCCTTGATCGGCACATGCGTCACGGGTGCGCCGCTATTCCCCGCCGGAAGATCGGTCGCGCGCGCTGCGCTTCCCAACATCGCCACGGCACCCATCAGTAGCCAAGCCCTGCCACGTATCCTCATCCGAACTCCCTCCTGGCGCGTCGCCCTGGGCTAGAACACAAGCAATCGCTGCAACAGACGGACCAGCGGTGTCTGACGATGGGTAAAGTCCGTATTGATACCGGACCCCTTCACCATCAGCTCCATGTCAGAGATCGCCGTCGACAGAATCTGATTCTGCTGCGAGATATCCTCGGGCCGCACCAGTCCGCGCAGCACAATCGTCTGCTTCTGCTGGCTGAACTCCACTTGCCGCGCCGCCTCAATCACCAGTATTCCGTTCGGCAGCACAGCCACGACCTGGCCACCAAAGACGGTGCTCAGACTGGTGTTCGTGGCGCTCTGTCCTGTCGCCGTCAGCCCGCTGGCAGAGTTCTGATTCACCAGGTTCTGCAAGGCGTTGCCGCCGTGCAGTGCGCCAATCAGCGACGACACCTGAGTGTTCGCATTCGACTTGCGCGTGTTGTTCACCGTGTCGTCCGTCGAGGCCGCAATACTCTCCGAGACCACCACCGAGATCAGGTCATGCACCTGCACCGCACGGGTATCCGCCGCCAGATTGGCAAAGCGTGCGCGCTCGGTCCACACAGATCCCGGCGTGCTTCGCTCGTTCTCTTGGTTGGCGTTCACCCGTTTCAGATACTCCTCCAGCGAGGTCTCGGTCACCGTGCGCGGTCGCGTATCCTGCAGCGTGCCTACGGGCTGCTGTGCGTGCAGAAGCGCTGCCGAAAGCACGCACCCTGCAAAGCTCAAGCCCCGGGTTGTCCTGCCTCTGTCTCTTGGTATTGCCATCGCTCGCCTCACTCGCTTACCACTGCACCTCAACCGTCTGCGCATCCAAAACACGTGCCCGCACCACCACCCGCTCAGCACTGCCATCCCACAGGAAGTGCCCCTGCAACTCGACCGTGATCGACTGCCCCGCCCGGCCTGCCTGCAAAGCTCGACCACGCAGGGTCATCACCTCCTGCCCGGCCGCCTCCTGCACCAGAACCTGTTGGCCGGATTGCACCACGGCGGTCGAACGCACCGTGGAGGCATCCGCCGTGGCAGCGCTGCAGTCGGTGCGCTGCCAGCGCGCTGGCCAGTCCGTGTGGCCGGGCTGCGCCTGCATACACCAGCCGGGCGGTGCCGTACCACCGGCCAACGGTGCCAGCAGCAGCCAGGCCAGCCCTGGGAGCACACTCGTCATCACTACCGCACCAGGCCATTCACCTGCGAGTACATGTCGTCCGCCACGTGAATCACTTTGGAGTTGCTCTCGTATGCGCGCTGGGCCAGCACCATCTGCACAAACTGGCCCACCACGTCCACGTTGGAGTTCTCCACGTAACCCTGCTGCAGCGTGCCCACACCACTGGTGCCTCCGGGATTATCCGTAATCGGGTTGCCCGAGGCTGGACTCTGCGCAAACAGATTGCCACCCAGCGACGTGAGTCCGCCCGCATTCGGGAAGGTGGCCAGCTGGATCACGCCCAGCTGTGAGGCCGTGTTCTGCCCGGGAATCGTCGCCGTGACCACTCCGTACGTTGAGATGGAGATGTTGGTCGCATTCGGCGGAATGGTGATGGAGGGCACCAGAGGATTGCCATCCGCGGTAACCAGAGCGCCCTGGTTGTTCAGGTGAAAGCTGCCATCGCGGGTGTAGGCCAGCGTGCCGTTGGGCATCGTCACCTGGAAGAAGCCCTGCCCCTGGATCGCCATATCCAGCGGATTGCTGGTCTGGTTCATCTCGCCCTGCGTCATAATCAGCTCGGTCGCAGAGGTGCGCGTGCCCAGGCCAATCTGCAGGCCAGAGGATGCTGTCTGCTGCGTGGCAGCGGCCCCGGGTGTAATCACGTTCTGGTAGATCATGTCCTCAAACTCCAGCCGTCGACTGCGAAAGCCCGAGGTTGCCGAGTTCGCCAGATTATTGGCAATCGTGTCCAGATTTGCCTGTTGGGCGCTCATGCCGCTGGCCGCTGTGTACAGTGCTCGAATCATCGTTCTCTCCGTGCTGCGTTGGTCCTGGCTACACCCTGCTCAGCTCTTCACTGGCAGTCTTGTCCAGATCGTTGTTGAAGACAGAGAGAGCCTTCTGCATCATCTCCGCCTGCCTCTGCTCCAGCACCAGTTCCATGGAGCCGTGAATGGCATCCTGGTTGGATTGCTCGATGGAACCCTGAATCGTCTCTGCCGCGCTCGCGGTGCGCTTGGCCTCGGCTCCGGCAGAGACCAGATCTGCACCCTCGGCCTGCAACGCGGCGGGGTTGCCAAAGTCAAACACCCCCAGCTGCCCTGCAATGCCGTTGCCGTCGCCGGTCTGCACAGAGATCTGTCCACTGCGCGAGATCGTGATCTCGCCAGCCGGCAGCACAATCGGCTTCAACGCGGCATCCAGCACCGGGTAGCCCGCCATCGTCTGCAGTTGTCCTCTATTGGAGAGCTCAAACGAGCCATTACGCGTGTAGCGCACGCCACCCGGCGTCTTGACGGCAAAGAAGCCCGTCCCGCGCAGCGCGACATCCAGAGGATTGCCGGTACTGACCAGTTGCCCCTGGCTCAGATCCAGCGTATTACCACCCAGTACGCTGAAGCCGTTGACCGCGTCGCCCACCTGCGACTCAGCCGGCGTGTTGCTGTCGAGCGGCATGAAGTGCGCAAAGAAGTCGCGCTGCGCACGATAGCCATTCGTCGATACATTGGAGAGATTATTGGCGGTCGTATCCAGGGCCTGTGTCCGTGCCATCAGCCCCGTGTATGCCGCGTAGAGTCCGCTGTCCATGCCCGGTAGTGCAGCACGTCACGTACCATGCTGCACCACCGCTTACTTAGAGCTGCCTAATCCCGCCGCCGAATCGACAGGGCCAGACCGTGATGCTGCCAGCGATACTCGCCCGTGGCCAGCGCAGGCGACTGCTCCTCGACATCCTCGGCATCGACCAACGGAACCAGCCCGCAGTCCTGCGGCGCCACCAGCATCTGATCCTTCCAGTGCCCCGCAATCATGTTGCACAGCTCCTGGGCCGCGTCCTGAATCTCGTCGGGCGCGCACGGACCACCCAGCATCTCAGACGCCATCGACGCAGCCGTCTCCGGAACCATCGCTAATCGGCACTCGCCCTGAAAGCTACCGGCAAACTCGATTCGCGCCAGAACCACTTCCTGCTCCGATACGGCAGCCTCCGCCGGACTGAGGCTGCCCATCGTATCCGGCCAGATCTGCCCGACAATCTGCGTCACCGTCTCATCCAGCGACTTCTTCAGTTCCTCATGTTCTCTCTTCATCCGGTACCTGCCTAACGTGCGACCAGCGGTTTCACGCTGCGCTCAAAGTCCTGTACGCTAAATGGCTTGCGCACGTATGCGGTAGCTCCGGCGGCAATCGCCAGCTTCACCTGCGCCTCGCTGCCCTCAGTCGTCACCATCACCACCGGAGCCTTCTTCTCCGGCATGGTCGTGCGCATTGCGGCCACAAACTCCAGCCCCGACATGTTCGGCATGTTGATATCGCACAGCACCAGGTCTACGTGCTTGCCATCCAGCCGCTGCAGCGCCTCGGCCCCATCGCCAGCCTCCAGCACCTCGTCAAACTCCATGCCAGCCATCTTGAGCGTGCGATGCACAACCTTCCGCATCACCGAAGAGTCGTCTACAAGCAAGACACATCCCGCCATCACTGCCTCCAGGTTGGTACCACTGCGGTCTCCCCACAGCTCTCGTGTGCCTTATCGGCTACAACACCGGGCTCATGAATCCAGCACACACAACAAAAGCGGCCTCATCGCTGCAAGGCCGCTCTCGCCACCAGCGCCGTAGAACGACGCTGGTGCTGTGTGACGCTGGTTGTGATGCTGCCGTGCTACCGAACTACCGACTGAAAGAGCGGCGAGCTCAGCAACGAGGCAAACTGGCTATCGGACGAAGAGTAGGAGACGGTAAGCGTCCCCGCGTTGGAGTCGATCGTCGTCTGATCCAGCGCAGAGCGCTCCAGCGGCGTGCCGGTGCTCTTGCGCAAAATCGAGACGCCCTTCATCAGCGTTGCTGCGGTGGCAGCGGTCATGGTATCACTCATCACCACCGCCATATCGAACTTCACGCCATTCTGAAAGTCCATGGTGTATCGCGAACTCTTCATCCTGTTCCGCACGGTATCGTAGTCTGCCAGCTGTGCGGCCTCGCCCAGCACGCTCTTCATCATCGTCTGGGTGCCCTTCTGGTCCAGCAGGCTCCAGATAGCGCGACTGTCTACGGCGTTCATCTCGTTCATCATGTCACCGTTGGCCAACAGACTCTGGGTCAGGCCATCGCGCGCGTCCAGCGCAGCCTTCACGGCCTCGCGATCTCCAAATACCATCGTCGTCTGATTCAGAAAGACCACGCTCATCCCCGCCGAGCCCATGGGGTAGATGCTGTTGTTGCGCAACACTACCGGCTTTACCTTCTGCTTGGTAAAGTTCGCCATCACCTCGCGGGTGTGGAACTGGCCCTGAGCGATGCCCACAATGCGCGTGCCATCGCTGCCCGGCGCGCGGAAGGCGGCAAACGCCAGGGTATCGGCGTCCTGATCCACCTTCAGGCCAGAGGTCTTCATGGCCGTCTCCAGGCGCTTCAGCTCGGGCGGCATAATCCGCTCTTTCAACTCCATGGCGGCGCTGGAGTTCTGCATGGCGCGATAGTCCACCACGATCAGCTGCTGCACATCACGCGGAATCGACGCCTTGCCGTCGCTGCTCAACTGCGCAGCCTGAGCCATAGGCACGCACATCACCGCCGCTGCCGCCCATGCCAACAAGTTCCATCCAGTTCGATTCATCCTCACCCTCACTATCTTCTTTGCTATATCCGCAACCGCAGAGCCCGTGGAGCAACGGAGCTATCCCGCCGACGGCCAATCCATCGGAGCCTGCAGCCGCTGCTCCAGAATCTTCTCCGCCGGATCAAACCCATCTATTTGACGAGCCCAGTCGGAATCCGGCTCGTAGGCCGCTGCCGGAATCAGACCAATCAGCTCGCCAGGCCCGGTACGGACGCCGTGGCGGGTCGCCAGCTGCTGCACTGCAGCATGCACCTTGCGCACGGGAGTCACCGTAAAGTCCGTGATGTTCATACTTACCTGCGCCTTGCCATTGGCCATCACACCAATGGCTTTTACCCCGTGCATGCCGCCGCCAGAGGCCCGTATCTCGCGCGCAATCGCACGTGCTACGGCCACGTCCACCGGCGGTGCCGCTGTCGCACCCTCGGGCACAATCGGCTCAAGGTAAATGTTGTAGGCAATCAGAAAGCTGCGCGCGCCCACAGCACTGGCTCCGGCCGTCGGGTGCAGCCCCGGGCCACCCACATCCGGGCGCCGCGCTGTGTCTTTCACCGCCAGCTCGCGCAGCCCTTCAAACTGCCCGCGGCGCACATCCTCTAACTGCACGCGATCCGGCCGTGTCGCCGCCGCACCGTAGAAGTACACCGGCACCCCATAGCGCCGCCATATCTGCAGGCCCGCCTGCCGGGAGAGCATCGCACACTCTGCCAACGACACGCCGCTTACCGGTACAAACGGAACCACGTCCGCTGCACCAATGCGAGGATGTACCCCAGTCTGCCGGGTCAGGTCGATCCGCTGTGCGGCAGCGCCAACCGCCTGCACCGCAGCCTCCACCACTGCCGTCGGAGAGCCGGCAATCGTCACCACGGAGCGGTTATGCGCCACATCCAGAGACCAGTCCAGCAGGCGCACGCCCTCCACCCGCATGGCGGCCACAATCTGTCGCACCTTCTCCGCGTCCGTACCCTCTGAGAAGTTCGGCACGCACTCAATAATTGCGTCTGGAGTCATCGCTCAAACACTTGGCGTCGTAACGCCTTCCTCTAGTATCGCGCTGCCTGTCTGGCAGCCAAGTACCACTTTCGTTACTTCCACCAGGTATATCCCAGCGAAAACTGCACGCTGGCATTCACCCCGGGGTTGCGGTCGCCCAGGCTGGCGCTAGAGATGTGCACCGCATTGGCACTGAAGTCCAGCGAGCGATCTGGCCGCAGAAAGTAGTGCAACCCAATGCCGCCCTGCGGGGTGAAGTTCCACACACTCGCATCGGCGTTGGGGCCGTCGTTGGCCAGGGTCAGTACGGAGGAGCCAAAGGCCGGATACTTGTGGTTCGTCCACAGCAGCCCGCCTGCGGCCTGGGCCCAGGGCACAATCCGACGGCCAGAGGCCAGATTCCAGCGCAGCATGATCGGCGTGATCGAAGCCCCCGTAAACGTGCCGCCAACGGTAAACAGCGGCGAGCAGTTGATCGCCGTACTGCCGGGCACCGCCACACAGTTTGCCTTCTGAAAGGTCGGGGTGTAGGACTGCCAGAACGGAAATGCCTCTACCGCGTACTCAAAGTTGCCACGCAGCCTGCCCCTGCCCAGCGTCGGCGTCAGCACCTTGCCGGCATGCACGCCCGCCATCAGGAACCGGAAGTCATTCCGGCCCTCCGTCAATCCATTACCGCCCTGCACCAGCACGCCATACTCCCAGGGCTGGCGATTCAGGTCGGGCCGCAGCGTAGCAGGCACGGCCTGCGCCGCCACAGGCAGGGTGCCCAGCAGCAGCGCTGCCAGCGCCGTCAACATCGTTCGCATCGTCGTTCCAGCCACCGTATCTGGCTCCCTCTCCCGGCAAAATCCCGGTGCGGCTATGGCCTGCGCGGTACCCCTTCAGGCGCGGCAAAGGCCGCCCGGTCGGCGGCCTTTGCCCGGTTGCAATCTTCGGCAGCGGCTCAGGCGCCCGCCACAGAGTCGAAATCAAAGTTGGAGTACACGTTCTGCGTGTCGTCGAGCTCTTCCAGCGTCTCCAGCAGGCGGACCATGGCGTTCGCCTGCGCGCCCTCCAGCTTGGTGTAGGTCGAGGCGATCTTGGTCACCTCGGCGTGCTCCGGAGTGATGTTGGCGGACTTCAGCGCGTTGGTAACCGCCTCAAAGTCCTTGGGGTCGCAAAGAACCTCCCAGCTCTCGCCTTCGTCGCTCAGGTCTTCGGCTCCGGCCTCCAGCACCACCTCGGTCAGCTTCTCTTCGCTCACCGCGTCCTTGGCCAGGTTGATGACACCCTTCTTGGTGAACATCCACGCCACGGCACCCTCAGCGCCAAGGTTGCCGCCATTCTTATTGAAGGCGTGACGGATCTCGCTCACCGCGCGGTTCTTGTTATCCGTCAGCACATCCACGATGATGGCGACTCCACCCGGGCCATAGCCTTCGTAGGTGATCTCCTCGTAGCTGACGCCTTCCAGCTCACCCGTGCCGCGCTGAATCGCGCGCTTGATGTTGTCTGCGGGCATATTCTCGGCCTTCGCAGCGGCAATCGCCGTGCGCAGACGCGGATTGCCGTCGGCGTCTCCGCCGCCAGCCTTGGCTGCTACCGTAATTTCCTTGATCAGACGAGTAAAGATCTTGCCACGCTTGGCGTCGAGTGCGCCCTTCTTGTGCTTAATCGTCGCCCATTTTGAATGGCCGGACATGCGTTCCCTCGGGGTTGAAATGGTTGGCTTATACAGGGTAGTCGCACTGGCAAGTGCAGCCGCTTGAAGCCCTAGTGAGTTTACCATGAGCGCCGCCGGGCAACGCCTGCCCATGGCGCCGGGCCGTTACGCCAGCAGCTCCGGGCCAAACAGGTCGCGCAAGGTCTCCCGCCTGCGGATCACCTGCGCCTCACGCCCCTGCACCAGCACCTCTGCCGGACGCACCCGCGTGTTGTAGTTCGAACTCTGCGTCATGCCGTAGGCCCCGGCATCCAGCAGCACCAGCAGATCGCCGGCCTTGACGCTGGCCAGGTCGCGATCGCGAGCAAAAAAGTCGCCGGACTCGCACACCGGACCCACCACATCGGCCACCAGTCCCTTGCTTCCGGGCCGCTTGCGCACCGGCAGAATCTCATGATGCGCCTGGTAGAGCGCCGGGCGGATCAGGTCATTCATGGCCGCATCGGTCACCACAAAGGTCTTCGCCCCGTTCTGCTTCACAAACAGCACCCGCGTCAGCAGGACTCCAGCCTGCGCCACGATGAAACGCCCCGGCTCCAACAGCAGGTGGGTCTGCTCCGGCAGCCCTGCAGCCACTGGGGAACCAGCCGCCACGCCATCCAGCGCGCGGCCCAGCGCCGCAGCATACTGTTCCACCTGGCGGCGCGCGTCAAAGGCCTCGCCGGTGTACTCAATGCCCAGCCCGCCGCCCGCATCGATGTAACGAATATCCAGCCCGTCAGCCCGCAGTTCATGCACCAGCTGCACGACCCGGTCCAGCGCTGCCGCAAAAGGCTCCACCTTGCGGATCTGCGAGCCGATGTGCACGCTGACGCCCGCAGGCTCCAGCCAGGGGGAGCGCGCAGCCTTGCGATAGATGGCGCGGGCCAGTGTGATGTCGATGCCAAACTTGTGCTCGCGCAGCCCGGTGGAGATATACGGGTGTGTCTCGGCAAAGACGTCCGGGTTCACCCTTAGGGCAAACCGCGCGCGCCGTTTGAGCGCCTTGGCCCGACGCGCCAGCACCGCCAGCTCGGCCTCAGACTCCACATTGAACAGCAGGATGCCGGCCTTCAGCGCCGCGTCGATCTCCCACTCCTGCTTGCCCACGCCAGAGAAGACCACCCGGGCCAGCGCCGGGCGGCAGGCCTTGCGCACCCGCTCCAACTCACCGCCTGAGACGATATCAAAGCCAGCGCCCATCTCCCCCAGCATGCGCAGCAGAGCCAACGAGGAGTTTGCCTTGACCGCGTAGCAGACTGTGTGGGCACGCCCCCGGAACGCCTGCTGAAAGAGCTGCAGACGATCCTTGATCTGCTGCGCCGAGTACACATACAGCGGCGTGCCGTGCTGCCGGGCCAGCGAGGCCAGGCTCACACCATCCAGATACAGGTTGTCGCCGCGATACGCCACGGGCCGCGCCGGCAGAGCCGCAGGACGGGACCTGCGCAGGGTTGGGGATACAGGCTTGCGCGCACCGCGCACGGGCGTCTCTGGCAGGGTCTTCTTCGGCAAAGTAGCAGTCACTCTTTCAGTTAGTCTTGAACGCCATCTCTGGCGGCGCCTCAGGAATGACCAGCCAGGCGATCAGGTACGCCAGCAGGCCCACCCCGGTAAAGATCACCAGCAACGCCACCACCAGCCGCGTAACCGCCAGGTCCCATCCGTAGGCCACGGCGATACCGGCGCAGATGCCCGCGACCATGCGGTGGCTCCGGCTGCGGGTCAGGCGCGACACAGGTACCGCCGCCGCACCGTAGGCCGGCGTACACACCGCACCACACGACGAGCAGTACCGCGCTCCATCGGGAACTCCCTGGCCACAGCTTGAACAGTACATTTAGCTTGCTCCTGAGGACTTCAACATTGTGACACAGGCGTGATACGCAGCCCACCGCTCGCCGGTTCCCCGCCAGGCAGGCTCACGCCCCTCGGGGTACCGATCCACCGGCTTAGCGGCCAGCGTAGGGAGTCTTCAGGTAGCGACGCGCGGCATCTGCCTGGGACTGGTCACCACCGCCCGCTGCTGCCATCTGATACAGCCACACCGCCTTCTTGCGGTCGTGCAGCAGGTCAAACATCTCACCCGCATTCAGTTGCGAGCGCTTGCGCAGCCAGTCGCTGCACATTGGCTGCTCGGCGGCCTGCAGATAGTGCTGCGCCGCATCCGCCACCAGGTTCTGGCCTCGCTCCGTCTCCGCCAGCCCGAACAGCGCCAACTGCAGCCGTGGATCCACAAAGTAGCCGGGCTGCGCTGCGTCCTGCAGCACGTGCTTGTAGGCCACGATGGCCGCCGGGCCGTTGCCCTCGTCCTTCTGCAGGTTGGCTTCCTCTAAACGGTACAGATAGTTGTGCGGAAACTCCTGAGCCAGACCGCGCTCCACCTCCAGCGCCTCCGGGTAGCGCGCATCATGACGAAGAAACAACGACATCACCGTGCGCGACTCCACCGCCGTGATGGTGCCATGCGCCGCAGACTCCCGAAGCATAGCCAGGCCGCGCTCGCGACTACCCCCCACCCCTACCATGCCAACCATCAGGCGAATGAACCGTGGCAGACTCGCCACGGAAAACTGCTGGATGCCAATCGCCATGCGCGCGTCCGCATACTTCGGATCGATGGCCAGCACCTGGTCGCTATCGGTCTTTGAGGCGTATCCCTGCCGGGCGGCCGTCACCCAGCTGTGCAGCGCCAGGGTCAGGAATCCGGCATGGATGCCACGCGCGTAGCCGCGGGCAAAGTAGGCGTCGGCATCGCGAGGATTGGCCTTGATCTGCTGGTCCGCAAGCGAAATTGCGTTGTCGGCCAGCGCATCAATACGCTGCAGGCTGGCCGCAGGAATCTGCACGACGCGCTTCGAGGTCAGAAACGAGTCATGCGCGTAGTAGGTGGTGTCCAGCAGATCCTGGTGATACAGCTCCTTGAAGACCAAAGCCATCTCCAGGTAGCCATAGGCCATCGGATCCTTGGGGTGCTGCTGCAGCACCTGCTCAAACCGGCTGATGGCACCGTCGTAGTCCAGGATGTAGAAGTGCTGATATGCCTCCCGCACCAGGGGGTCCAGATTCAGCGGATTGGTGTGCCCCACCGCCGCCTGCGACGCCACCGCAGGGCTTGGGTGACTCAGACCAATCAGGGCAAACACGCTCAGGGCCAGCAGCCCGTGCCACCTGCCGCCACGCCCGTTCCAACGCTTGAAACAGCTCGCGATTGCCCACCTCCGCCTGTTAATAACTCTGGTTCCAGCCCACGTACACTATACCCGTCTTCGACCACACAACAGATCGTCGCTCCACGCTTTTCTCCCCGGTTTGACGGAGAACTCATGACGAAGTTAGACCTCCTCAAACTCCTCATCGGGCAGGCTCGTGCCAACGGGTTCGCCTTTCGCCGCTGGTATGTCACCCGGTTAGGGCTGGAGTGGATCTCTGCCCAGCATGCCCTGGAGACGCTGGCCTCGGGCCGCGTCTACTATGCGCTGCTCTTCTCTCACGAGTTTGCGCAGCACTTCTGGAAGTCTGGCGAAGAGATCACCTTTCAGGTCGAGCGCCAGACCTTTCCGCGCACCCGGCCCGATGGCTCCATCACCGTTGTGCATCGCAAACCGTACACGCGCCGCACCGCCCGCGAAGACGTATGGCGCTACCACCTGCGCGAACTGGCCCTGGTCGACGAGCCGCTGCGCTACATGAAGCGCTTCCTGCGCGTTGCCGACGAACTGGCGGAGGACTCCACAGCCACACCGCGGCCGTTCGTGCTGGATTCCCTGGCCGCCACCGCCGCGCCGCCCCGGTTGGGGCCTGCCTCCGTCGCTGCACCACGCACGCGGCCGGCACCGGACTCCGTACCGGCTGAAGTTCCGCAGCCGCACCACCGCCGCATCCCCAGCTAAACCGCATCGGCTAGACGCCGTGCGCCTCGCGGATTGCGCGGATCTGTCCGGCATGCAGCCTGCCATGCACCTCGTGAAAGCGTAGCCACTCCTGAGGCGACATGGGCCCGAGCACCATGTGGCGTACGGAGCGGCACGGTCCGAAGCTCGCCACCACAGCCTGCGTCATCCCGTCCAGCTGGGCCAGCGCGGTATCGACTCGTTCCAGCAGCATGGCGCCACTCTGCGGCTCGACCGGCACCCCCGGGCGAACGGCCTCCGGCGCCTGCCTGCCCGCCGGCAGCACCCCCAGCCGCAGCACAAAGAAGCGCGGCAGGCGCTGCCGCCAGGCTACACGAGCCTGGGTCGGGCGGCCCTTGTCCAGACGGGCCTCCATCGCCTGCACGCTGGAGCCATACGTCAGCAGCAGGTGCTCCACAATCTGCTGGATGCTCCACTTCCCCTCCGCACCCGGCAGGCGAAGCTGGGTCTGGGCTGCATCCAGCCCCTGCAGCACATCATGCAGTACCGCCAGCAGCCGAGCCAGCGGCAAGTCCAGCGTGTTGGTGCCGTCTCGTTCGGCCATCGCTACCTCGATTGCGCCGCAGGGTCCTGCCCGTCCGCTCCCAGCTGCTGAAGCAAACGCCTGGACTCCTTGACCTGCTTGGATGTCGCATCCAGCTGCAACGTCGCCCGAAACTCGGCCACCGCCTCGTCACGCTTGTTCAGCTTCAGCGCCGTCTCGGCCAGCAGAAAGTGCGCTTCTGCGTCGTCCGGCTGATACTTCACGGCGTCTCGCGCGCGCAGGTAGGCGGCGTTCAGGTTGCCCGCGTCGCGATAGAACTTTGCCACCTTCACGTCTTCGGCAGCGCGCTCCTGGGGGCTCTGCAGGTCCTTCACCTTGGGCAGCATGCGCCTGGAGCTGGACTGGGGCACCGCATCCGGGTCCGGCAGGGCGTCGTCGTCGCTGCTGCTGCCCGCCGGCGACTGGGACCCGTGGTCGGGGGCCGAACCCGCACCAGGATCACCCGGATAGGGAAAGGCATCGGCCGCTTTGCCGGTCGCAGAGGGCGCTGCGGCTGCGGGCTGGCCCGCGCCAGACGAGCCGCCCGTACTCGCATCCGGCGGTGCCGGGTCTCCGGGATACGGAAACTGCGTTGCCGCGCCCCCTGCTGGCTTCTCGGCCGCGGTCTTCTCAGCAGACTTGCCTGCATCCGCCTTGCCAGCTCCAGCCGCGCTATCTCCAGCCGAACCAGCTCCCTGCTGGGCAACGGCCAGACCAGTCGCCAGCAGTACGGCGATCGCCAGCCCACCAACGCAGCTTCTACGCCAGGTCATGCTCCTCAGTCTACTCACAGCTCTGCTCCTCGGCACACGGTATTGGATGCGCCAGACTGCGGTTGGTGAGTGGCGATACTATGGGTGCACGGCTGCACCCTACTCTTTTCAGGAAAGAAGTCTCCACCCGGCATGGCCAACGGTCTGGTTGTACGCTCCTCCTCCATCCACGCTGCAGGCTGCTTCACCACCCGTCCCATCAAGCGCGGCAGCAACGTCTGCGAGTACGACGGCCCACGCTTCACCAAGCAGCAGGCCGACGAACGCTACCGCGACCGCTTCATCACCTACCTGTTCAGCTTCGGAGACGAGGGTACCGTCATCGATGGCTTCGGAACCGCCATGTTCCTGAACCACTGCTGTGACCCCAACTGCGAGACGGAGGAGGAGGACGGCCGCATCTTCATTCGCGCCATCCGCGACATCGCAGCGGGCGAAGAGCTGACCTATGAGTACCACCTGCATGACTCCGATGACTCCTCCGCCGATTGCTCGTGCGGAGCAGCCAACTGCCGTGGCACCATGTTCAGCGACGATGAGGTCAAGCGGCGCGCCCGGCGCGAGCAGCGGCGTGCGGCAGCTGCCCGGCGCGGCAACTCTCGCGGATAGCCCTCCACAGCCCGTACAGGGCTACAATCGGGGTCAGAGTACGGGCAGCCTTGGCTCCCGGCACTGTGATTCTCTATGGCTTATCAGGTTCTTGCCCGCAAGTATCGTCCCCAGCGCTTTGCTGACGTCGCCGGCCAGCAGCACGTTACCGTCACGCTGATGAATGCGCTCACGCAGCAGCGCATCGCGCACGGCTACATCTTCTCTGGCCATCGCGGCATCGGCAAGACGACCATCGCGCGCATCCTGGCCTGTGCCCTCAACTGCCACCACGCCATCGGCTCGGCCGAGCGCCCCACCGCCGAGCCCTGCGGCACCTGCGATAGCTGCACCGAGATCCGCTCCGGCTCCGCCGTCGACGTCATTGAGATCGACGCCGCCACCAATCGCGGTATCGACGAGATTCGCGAACTGCGCGACGCCGCCCGCTACCGCCCCGCGCGCGACCGCTACAAGATCTACATCCTCGACGAGGCGCACCAGATCACCGATGCCGCCTTTAACGCCCTGCTGAAGACGCTGGAGGAGCCGCCCGACCACATCGTCTTTATGATGGCGACCACACAGCCGGAGGATATTCCGCAGACCGTTCGCTCCCGCTGCCAGCACTTCAGCTTTCACGCCGTTAAGCTGGCCGACATTTTGAACGAGTTGCGCGGCATCGCAAGCCATGAGAACGTACAGGCCGACGATGCAGCCCTCAGCCTGCTGGCCGAGGCCGGCGACGGCTCCATGCGCGATGCGCTCTCCATCATGGATCAGGCCATCGCCAGCGCCCCCGTGCAGGACGGTCACCCCGTTCTGAGCGCCACGCAGATTCGCGAGCTGATGGGCACGGTCCCCAACACGGTCTTCGAGAAGGTCTTTGAGGCCGTCAACGCGGGCAGCAGTGCCGAAGTGATCTCCACGGCCAACACGCTGCTGGATGCTGGCAACAGCCCCGCCCAGCTGGCCCGCCAGTGTGTGCGCTACCTGCGCAACTGCCTGATGGCCCGCATCGACGGTCTGAAGCCCGAGGACGTCACCTCAGAAGGTGGTGGCTCTGCCCTGCTACAGATCTCTGCCGATGAACAACGCCGCGCCGCCCGCACTGCCGCGCTCTTTACCGAAGAGGAGTTGACCCGCTTTCTGCAGGTCATGCTTCGCACCTTTGACGAGCTGGGCTACCGGCAGGAGCAGCGCTTCCACTTTGAGCTTGGCCTGCTGAAGCTGGTCCATCTGCGCCGCCTGCTGCCGGTTGAAGAGCTGCTGAGCCAGCTCCCCGGCAGCACGGGCGGCGGCACTGCACAGGCGACCAGCCGAGCCACCAGCACGGCGGCGCCACGCGCGACGCACTCCACGGCTACCGCACAGGCCTCGGCAACGAGTGCGGCGACTCCGCAGAGCCGCCCGGCGTTTTCTCCGTTTGCGCCGCAGGCCTCCAGCCGCTTTGAGGAGCGCTCCGAGGTGGCCCCGAGTTCGACACGCCCCTCCCTTGCCGTAGCTTCTCCCGGCCCGGTCGCAGTGCCGCGCTCCACCCACCCGGCCACTCCGGCCCCGGTCATGGGCAGCTCGGCCCCGGCACTGGACCCCGTCGCGCTTTCGCCCGGCCGCGCTGAGCCGGTCCCAGAGCCGATTCGCATCGTCCCCCCGGCGTCCGCGCAGTCCTCGGTGTCCGTGCAGTCCCCGGCTGCCGCAGCACCCACGCCCCTTTCGGCTGCGGCAGCAGCACCAGCGGCAATGGCCCCAGCGGCCAGCCTGGAACCCGAAACCCTGCAGCGCGCGGTCGTGGAGGCGCTTGAGGCTGCCAACGGCCAGAAGACCGCCGCCGAAGCGCTCGAAGACGCCACCTGGAGCATCGAAGCCGGGGAGTTGCGCATCCAGACCACGGTCTCCAAGAGCATGCTGCCGATCGCCATCAACCCTGAGGCCGAGCGCATCCTGAAGAGCACGCTGCGGCAGCACAACGCCGCCACCCTGAAGCTGGTGCTGCTGCCGGGTACTGCGGCCAACGCAAACAAAGCACCGCGCCCGGTCAAGACCGGCTCCGTGCAGGCGCGCGCCCTGGAGCATCCCGTGGTGCAGCAGGCACAGAAGCTCTTCCAGGCAGAGATCCGGACCATCATCGACCTTCGCGAAGGAGACTGAACGCCATGAACTTTGCCGACCTTGCCAAGCTGAAAGACATGATGGGACAGGCCCGCCAGATGAAGGAAGAGATGGATCAGAAGCTGGCCGCCACCGTGGTCGAGGCATCCTCTGGCGGTGGCGTCGTCCACGTCCGCATGAACGGGAAGAAAGAGGTGCTGCGCCTCAAGATTGACCCGGCGGCGATGGGCAGCACGCCTGCGGACCTGGAGCTGCTGGAAGACCTGATTGCCGCCGCTGTCAACGAGGCGGGGCGACGCGCCGACGCCGCCCAGCAGGCAGCCATGTCTGGCATGCTGGGCGGGCTGGGGATGCCGGCCGGTCTGCAGGGGATGTTCTAGTGGCCACAGGCTTGTCTTCGTCCCGATTCGCGGAGCCGATGTCGCGACTGATCGAAGAGCTGCGCAAGCTGCCCGGCGTCGGCACCCGATCGGCACAGCGACTGGCCTTCCACCTGCTCCGCGCCTCAGACGAAGACGCGCGCGCGCTGGCCGCAGCCATCATCACGCTCCGCGAGAAGCTTCGCCTCTGCTCCATCTGCAATAACGTCACCGACGAGGACCCCTGCGTCTACTGCTCCAGCGCAGTCCGCAACCAGCGGCTGATCTGTGTCGTGGAAGAGCCAACCAATATCGCCAGCCTGGAGAAGACGCGCACCTATTCGGGCGTCTACCACGTGCTGCACGGCACGCTCTCGCCCATCGGGGGCGTCGGGCCAGAGCAGTTGCGCATCGCCAACCTGCTCACCCGCCTGGACCACGCCGAAGAGGTGATCCTGGCCACCTCGCCCACCACGGAGGGAGAGGCGACCGCTGCGCACATCGCGCACGAGATTCACAAGGTGGCGCCGGGCCTGCGCGTCACCCGCATCGCCACCGGAGTGCCCGCAGGTAGCGATATCGAGTATGCCGACGAGGTAACGCTGGCGCGCGCCATGGAAGGCCGCCGCGAGCTGTAGCTGCCTGCAAAATCCATCGCATCCCCCACATCCCGCAAACTTTGCCTTAAACTAATTGCAATGTCTACTCAGCTTATCCGTCCCGCCCGCAACTTCCAGGGCTCCGTTACACTGCCCGGCGACAAGTCCATCTCGCACCGCTACGCCATGCTGGCCGGCCTGGCTGAGGGCACCACGCGGCTCTCGAACTTCTCCACCGGCGCAGACCCGCACTCCACGCTGGGCTGCATGGCCTCGCTCGGTGCCACGGTGCGCAAGGTGGGCGAGGGCCCGGCTCAGGTGATCGAGATCACCGGAACCGCAGGCGCTTTCGGCCAGCCGGAACACCCGCTGGACTGCGGCAACTCCGGCTCCACCATGCGGATGCTCTCCGGCCTCATCGCCCCGCATCCCCACCACTTCACGCTGATTGGCGACCACTCGCTCTCGGCCCGGCCGATGGAGCGTATCCGCAAGCCGCTCGCCGCGATGGGTGCTGAGATCCACCTGACGGGCGGCGATGGCGAGAAGGGCGGCCACGCGCCCATCAACATCTACGGTGGCCCGCTGCACGCCATCGACTTCACCACCCCGATCCCAAGCGCCCAGGTGAAGACCGCTGTGCTCTTTGCTGGATTGCAGGCGGAGGGCACCACCAGCCTCTCCGAGGCCGTCCGGACCCGCGACCACTCCGAGCACGCGCTGCGCGCCTTCGGAGCCAGGCTTCACCGCGAGGGCGACCGACTCAGCATCCCCGGCCACCAGAAGCTGCACGCCATTGACGCCACGGTACCCGGCGATCTCTCCTCGGCGGCCTTCTTCCTCTGCGCGGCCCTGCTCTTTCCGGAGTCCAACCTCATCCTCGACCAGGTGGGCATGAACCCCACGCGCGCCTCGCTGCTGGATGTCATCACGGCGCTGGGTGGCCGCATCAAGGTGCTCAACGTCGAAGAGAAGCACGGCGAGATGATCGGCACCATCCAGGTGAACCGCGCTCCCGGCGGGCTGAAGGGCATGGAGATCTCTGGCGCGCTCTCCGCACAGATCATCGACGAGCTGCCCGTCATCGCCGCCATCGCGCCGTTCACCACGGAGGGCATCACCATCCGCGATGCCAAGGAACTGCGCGTCAAAGAGTCGGACCGCATTGCGCTGGTGGCTCGCAACCTGAAGGCCATGGGCGCGACCTTCACCGAGTTCGAGGACGGCATCTCCGTTCCCGGCAATCAGCAGTTGCATGGTGCAGCCATCGACTCTGGCACCGACCACCGCATCGCGATGGCATTCTCCATCGCCGGGCTGCGTGCCACGGGCGAGACCGAGATCCATGGGGCAGAGGCTGCCGCCATCTCCTTCCCGGAGTTCTTCAGCCTGCTGGACTCGCTCAGCGAGCGCTAATCGGGATCCTGGCAGAAGCAGCAAGCGGTGCCGCGCCACCCGGCTCGGCACCGCTTCGTTTTGCGGTCATCCTCTAGCCTGGAGTCTCCCTGCAGCCTGGTTAATCTTTCAGCCTGGTTGATCGTCAACGTAGAGGATCGGTCGTCGAGATCCAGCGTTTCAGCCGCTGTTCCCGGGCCGTGGCACTGGCAGGATAGACCTGCGCCAGCTCGGCCATGGCGTGGCACACGTCCTCAGCGCGGATCTCATCCAGCCGATAGCCCTCCGGAGCGCCACCGTCGCGGTCCTCTCCGCGCAGGATGCGCACCTGCGGCAGACCCAGCGGCAGCCACTCCAGCGGCCGCTGCCAGCTTGGTCCCAGCACCACCATCGGCAGTCCTACGGCACGCCCGACGTGCATGGTTCCTGTGTCCAGGGCGACGGCCATATCGGCGGCGGCCAGCAACGCTGCCAGCTCTGCCACACTGGTCTGGCCCGCCAGCGAAGACCCCAGCCCGCCTGCCGCGGCGCGCAGTTGCTCAATGGCTGCGGAGTCTGCCGCTGTGCCGACGTACACCACGGCGTGCCCCAGCACCTCCACCGCATAGCGAATCACCTGCACCCAGCGCTCATCGTGCCAGCCCGTGCGCTGACCTCCACTGTTCTGCGTCACCAGAACAGTCACCGGCAGCTGGTGCGGATTGGCGTCGCGCAGCAGGGCCTGCGCCCGCGCGGCATCCGCCGCCGCATAGTACAACTCCGGTTCGCGCGCGTGACTGCGGGAGCCCAGCATCTGCGCCAGCCGCAGGTTATTGCCAATCAGGCTCTGCTGCGGGTCGCGCTGGAGCGGGCGCGCGTACAGTTCCGGTGCCTGCGTGAACCCGCCACGCCAGACCGGTACCGCCAGCAGTGCCAGCAGCGCGATTCTGGTGCGCTGGTCGCTGCAGCCCGTCAGCACACACTCCGGCTGCAGGCCGCGCTGCTTCAGCCGTGCGCGCAAGGCACGGACCGCACCGGGCAGGTCTGACAGCGGATCCGGCGTCTCGATCAAGGCATCCACATGCGGGTTATGCCGCAACACCGCCGAGCCCAGACCGCGTGTGGCAACCACAATTTGTAACTCCGGACGATCACCCTTCAACGCGGCAAACACCGGAGTCAAATGCACACAGCAGCCCAGCGGCAGCATGTACTCCAGCACCAGCACACTGCGCACAGCCGCCGGGGGCTTTGGGGTGCCCGGTCGCAGCAGCCGTTCGACGGCCAGCACCTTGCGCATCACTGCCGTCATCCCTGCCATACCGCGTCCGTCTCCCTGCAGCCTGCTTACATCTTGTAGCGGCCCATCTCGTCGTCGTTCAGGTTCTCCAGCCAGCTGCGCAGCTCCTCGCTGTTCCCCTGCTGGGCTCCACTTGCCGACTGGCGCGAGCTCTCCAGCACGGTGCGCCGCACATAGATCGGGCAGTCCCAGCGCATCGCCAGCGCAATGGCGTCCGAGGGCCTGGCATCCATGGCCACCACCTCGCCCGCCTGCTGCATCCAGATCAAGGCGTAGTAGGTCTCCTCACGCAACTCGCTGATCACCACGCGCTCCACCACAGCGCCCAACCCGCGCATGGCCTGCACCAGCAGATCGTGGGTCATTGGCCGCGGCATCGGGCTCTTGTCCATCTCCATGGCAATGGCGTTGGCCTCAAAGATCCCTACCCAGATGGGCAACACCGTCTCCGCGCCCACCTCTTTCAGCACGACGATCGGCATGTTGGTCACCGGGTCCATCATCAGCCCCCGGATCTCCATCTCCACCTCGTCCGCATCTACGCGACCTGGCATCGGCATCCCCTTACTGCAGCACGACCAGTGGTGACCGTTGGCGCTGCTCCGGCACAAACACTGGCCCGGCCTCGGCCTCGCCCACCAGGCTGTTCGGCAGCGTCCTGGTAATGCGAACAGGTAGGTAGCTGCCCACCGCGGGTGCAGGCTGGCCGGGCTGCATCACAAAGTTCACCGTCTTATTCTGCGAGCTGCGTCCTACCACCTGCCCACGGGCCGGGTTCGTCCCCTCCACCATACACTCCAGCACCTGGTTCAGGTGACGGCCATAGTGCTCGCGCTGAATCTCGCGCTGGCGCTCGTTCAGAATCCGCAGCCGCTCGGTCTTCACTTCCTCTGCAATGGAGTCCTCCATGGCAACGGCAGGCGTGTTGGGCCGCGGCGAAAACTTGAATGCAAACACACTGTCGTAGCGCACCGCACCCAGCAGCGTAATGGTCTGCTCAAAGTCCGCATCCGTCTCGCCGGGGAAGCCGACAATCATATCGCTGGTAATGCTGATGTCTCGCTTCGCCCCGTGAATCCAGCTCATCCGTTCCAGGTACCACTCCCGCGTGTACTCGCGCTGCATGGCTTGCAGCACTGCCGTAGAGCCGGACTGCACCGGCAGATGAATGTGGTCACACAGGGTCGGCGTGGCGTCCATCGCCTCCACAATATCGCGGGTAAAGTCCCGCGGATGCGAGGTGGTGAATCGCACCCGGCGAATGCCGTTCATCTGCCCCAGCGCCGTCAGCAGCTCCGCAAAGCTCATGCGCCCGGAGGGATCACGGTAGCTGTTCACGTTCTGCCCCAGCACCTGAATCTCGGTATAACCTTCGTCCACAATGCGTCGCGCCTCGGCCAGCACACTGGCAGAGGTGCGGCTGCGCTCCTTGCCGCGCGTGTAAGGCACTACACAGTAGGCGCAGAACTTGTCACAGCCCTCGATGATGGTGATGTAGCCGCGATGCGGATTGGTTCGCGCCGTGAACTCCGTCTCAAACGTCTCGTCCGTCTGCCGGTCGTCCAGCCCCGTGATGCGACGCTCCCCGGCCTCCAGCCGGTCCAGCATCTGCGGCAGGTTGCGGTAGCTGGCCGAGCCCGCCACCAGCGAGACGTAAGGCGCCTTCTCAAAGATCTTCTCGCCCTCCTGCTGGGCCACACAGCCGATCACAGCGAACCGCTTGCCTTCGCCCTGCATCCGCTTGTACTCGTTCAGCCGGTGGAAGACCTTTTGCTCCGCCTTATCGCGGATCGAGCAGGTGTTATAGACGATCAGGCCGGCGTCTGCCTCATCCTGCACCTGCGCATACCCCTGCCGCTCCAGCGTCCCAATCACCTTCTCGGAGTCGTGGGCGTTCATCTGGCAGCCAAAGGTTTCGATGTAAAACGTTTTGCTCACCCCTCAAGTATAAAGGTCGCCGCTCGCTGGGCGAGCCGCTGGGATGCGCCGGTGCTACGTGAGTGTCATCGCCCGGGGAGCCCGGACCCGCAGGGCAGGTCACTCCTTGTGCAACTCCTGTGTTAAGCGCGATTTGCAATCTTTGTGTACTATCAGGGGCATAGTCAGCGAGTGTCCAGCCCGGCCGGTGCATGGACCCGGATAGCCCCACCTCTGCCGCAGTTGCCTTGGAAC
>JAGWNX010000026.1 GCA_028872955.1 Acidobacteriota bacterium | reverse complement strand
CTGCTGGACGTTACGGCAGATATTGATGTGGATGGCCTGCGGAATGCGCTGCAGCAGCAGTTTCCTAACCAGCAGATCGATGTGCATGCAGAAGAGGACAAGGTGATTCTGACCGGCACGGCTGCCGACCAGAACACTGCGGACGCGATGGTGAAGTTAGCGGGTGCCTACAGCAAATCTGTGGTGGGTGCCCTCGATGTTGCCCCTGCGCCCCGGCCGAAGCAGGTGATGCTGAAAGTGCGCTTTGCGGAAGTGGACCGGACTCGCCTCGCCTCGTTTGGGGTAAATCTGTTGAGCACTGGTGCGGGCAATACGATTGGCACGACCAGCACGCAGCAGTTCAGCGCGCCGACTACCGGAGTGCTGACGGGTGCGATTGGGCAGACCAACCAGGGCTACACCTCGAATTACTCGCTCAATAGCCTGTTGAACATCTTTTTGTACCGTCCGGATCTGAACTTCGGCATGTTGCTTCAGGACCTGCAGCAGCATAATGTATTGCAGTTGCTGGCCGAGCCCAACTTGATGGCGATCAGCGGGACGCAGGCTCACTTTCTGGCCGGTGGCGAGTTTCCCTATCCCGTCGTGCAGGGGGGGACAGCCGGAGTGACACCTGCAGTTACGATTCAGTTTCGGCCGTATGGTGTGAAGCTGGACTTTACCGCTGTGGTGGAGCCGGACAACACGATTCGTATCCACATGGCTCCAGAGGTCAGCTCGCTGGACTACTCGAACTCGGTGACGATCTCTGGTTTTACAATTCCCGCGCTTTCAACCCGCAGAACAGAGACAGACATTCAGCTGAAAGATGGTCAGAGCTTTGGCATTGCAGGATTGCTGGACAAGACGACAACCGAACAGCTGAGCAAGGTGCCGGGCATTGGCGATGTGCCGATCCTGGGGCAACTGTTTCGCTCCAAGAATATGAATCTATCGAACTCTGAGTTGCTGATTCTGGTTACTCCGACGATTCTGGACCCGGCAGATGGCAATGTGAAGAGCGCTGCCGAACCGAAGCTGGCTGCACCCATGCTGAGCTCGGATACGTTTGACAATGAGAACAAGGATAAAAAGTAGCCGCTTGCGGTAGCTGTCTGGGATGGACTGAGGAGTAGAACGTGATCGAGCGGCGCACACTCAACTCGGATGCAACACTGTCATTGATTGCGATTCACATTGACGATGCCGGCGAGCGGACGCTGCGTAGCGCGGCCAGCGCGGCCGGCAACGTCAACCTGATGGGCACGTTTCAGCAGTACTTCGGGGAGAAGGATGCGACCCTGGTCCGTGCCATTCGCGAGTACCGACCAGACCTCTGTGTCATTGATCTGGATGCGAACCGCGAACTCGCGCTGCAGACGGTGGAGTACATGCGTCGTGCGATGCGACGCGATATGGCGATCTTTGCCGTCTCCGAGAGCATCGCCTCGGATGCCATTATTGCTGCGATGCGGAGTGGCTGTACGGAGTACCTGACCAAGCCTCTCGACAAGGCGAGGCTGACCGAGGCCTTGACGCAGCTGCAGAAGAAGCGCATGGAAGCACTGCTGCCGCCAGTGCAGGGCAAGATTCTTGCCTTGATGGGGGTGAAGGGCGGCGTGGGAGCCACGACCCTGGCTTGTCATCTTGGCGTTGCGCTTGCCCGCGGACAGCATAGGACCCTGCTGGCAGACTCCCACAAAGATCTCGGAGATGTCACCCTGCAACTCGGGCTCGAACATCATAACTACGGCTTCCATGAGCTGGTGCATAACCTGGAACGACTGGATGCCGAGCTGCTGCAAGGGTTTGTGATGAAGCACGAGAGCGGACTTGAAGTGTTGCTTTCTCCCGAGTCTTTCATCGCGCCACCACGAGTCTCCTCGGACGCCACACTGATGACCTTGCGTTCGATGACGCGCATGTTCAACAACGTGATCGTCGACTGCGGACAAGGGCTGGACGAGATGAACATGGCGATTCTGGAGGCGTTGGACGAACTCTACCTGGTGACGACGCCGGAACTTCCATCCGTGCGCAACCTGGTACGGTACGTTGACTATGTCGGCCGGCTGATTCCGCTCGCGAAGATCAAGATCATCGTGAATCGCACGTCGAAGCATGCGTCGATCTCGAACGAACATATTGAAAAGACGACCAAGTTGAAGGTGAGCCACACAATTCCTTTTGCTGGTCCTGAACTGGCGGACGCAATTGGGGCAGGAGTACCGGTGAGCCACAAGTCGAAGTCCGAGTTTGCGCAGGCAATCAATCGCTGGACAGCATCCGTTGCGGGACACGAGAGTGTCTCCGAGGTGAAGTCCAGCACCGGCCGCGGACGATTTGGCTTGCTGCGGATCTGACGTGAGCACGTAGAGGATGGGGGATACGATGGGAAATCCGGCGGGAACGAACTTAGCCAACGCAGAGCGGGTACTCTTTCAGACAGGTAACCTGCAGTCGCGCGGCGGTATGTCTGCCAAGGAGTATCAGGAGATCAAGTCGACAATTCATCGCGATATGCTGGTGCGAGTCGATCTGGAGAAGCTCAGCACGATGCAGGATAATCGTGCACGGCAGCAGATTCTGAGCGTGATTCAGGATCTGGTGAATACATTGAATACGCCGCTGAGCATGGTTGAGAAAGACCGTCTTGGGCGAGAGGTATTGGATGAGGTCTTCGGCCTGGGGCCACTGGAGCCTTTGCTGCAGGATCCAACCATCAACGACATCCTGGTTAATACGCATCGCGCCGTCTATGTAGAGCGTCGGGGTCTGCTCGAAAAGACAAGTGTAACCTTCAAAGATGCAAATCATCTGATGCACATCATCGAGAAGATCGTCTCCGCCGTCGGTCGTCGCGTGGATGAATCTTCGCCCATGGTCGATGCCAGACTGGATGATGGCTCCCGTGTGAACGCGATTATTCCGCCGCTGGCCGTGGATGGACCGATTCTGTCGATTCGTCGCTTCGGCACGGTGCCGCTCGAGGCTGAGGATCTTTTGACGAATAAGTCGTTGACGGTGCAGATGCTCGAGATGCTGCGCGGTGCCATCAAGGCGCGACTGAATATTGTCATCTCCGGTGGCACAGGCGCTGGTAAGACACCTCTGCTCAACGTGCTCTCCGGCTTTATCCCTGAGGATGAGCGCATTGTGACGATCGAAGACTCCGCGGAGTTGCAGCTGAAGCAAGAGCATAAGGTGCGTCTGGAGACGAGGCCTGCGAACGTCGAAGGGCGCGGCGGTATCCGGCAGCGCGAGTTGCTCATCAACGCACTTCGTATGCGGCCGGACCGCATTGTGGTGGGCGAGGTGCGTGGCGAAGAGGCTTTGGATATGTTGCAGGCGATGAACACCGGACATGACGGATCCTTGACCACCGTGCACGCGAACAATCCGCGCGATGCAATCTCGCGTATGGAGACCATGGCACTGATGGCCAATCTGAATCTGCCGGAGAAGGCGATTCGCCAGCAGATTGCGTCTGCGGTGGGCATCATCATCCAGGTCTCGCGCATGAGCGATGGCACGCGTCGCATCACGCACTTTACTGAGGTGATGGGCATGAACGAAGAGATTGTAAGTTTGCAGGACATTTACATCTTTGAAAAGCGCGGCATTGGGCAGAGCGGCAAAGTTCTGGGGCGATTCCGGTCGACCGGAGTGGTCCCCAAGTTCATCGACAAGCTCCGTGCCTCTGGTGTGGATGTGCCCATGAGTCTTTTTGATGTGAACGTCGAGATCTGATCTCGAAACAGAGGCAACTATGGCGCTGTTTTTACTCTTTATCTCCGTCCTGCTGGTTGCGTTTGGCCTGGTCATGTTGCTGACCAAGCCTAGCCAGAGCGAGTTGCGCCTGCAGGCACGCCTCTCCGGCATCGTTCGCGAGGCGGACGGCGAGAGCTATGTGCCGGTCGACATTCTCAAGCGGGATACGTTCAGCGATGTTCCCTGGCTTAACACCATCCTGTCTCGGCTTGAGCCTGCGGCACGACTTCGCCGCCTCCTCGCAGAGGCAGACAAGAACTGGAGCGTGGGCAAGCTAGTCTCCAGTTCGTTGCTGGCGGGGGTTGTGGTGGTGTGGTTTGGCCGTCTGGTGCTGCCTAACCCGGTTACGGTTGGCCTGCTGGCTCTGCTCGCAGTATGTGGCCCTGTGTTGTATCTGCTGTTCGCCAGGCATCAGCGTTTTACCAAGTTCATCAAGCTATTGCCGGAGACGCTGGACCTGCTGGCCCGAGCGCTGAAGGCAGGGCACTCGATCAGTTCGGCAACGGAGATGGTTGCCCAGGAGATTGCAGAGCCCGTCGGGCCCGAGTTCCGCCGTTTGTTTGAGGAGCAGAACTTTGGCCTGCCGATGCGCGACGCGTTGATGAACCTGACGGAGCGCGTGCCACTCTCGGACGTCCGTTACCTGATTACCGCGATCCTGATTCAGCGCGAGACAGGTGGCAACCTTGTCGAAGTGCTGGAGAAGACCACGTCTGTTTTGCGTCAACGCATTAAGCTGGAGGGTGAGATTCGCGTGCATACGGCGCAAGGTCGCCTGACGGGCTGGATCCTCTGCCTGCTGCCCGTCATCCTGTTCTTTGGAATCTCAATCGTCAATCCTCACTACTCTGACCTGTTGTTACAGGACTCTCTGGGACGAAAGCTGATCGTCGTGGGGCTGATTCTGATGTGTTTCGGCATGGTTGTCATCCGCAAGATTGTGAACATAAAGGTATAAGGCCATGATCCTGATCGGATTCCTGATTCTCGTTACCGTTCTACTTGCCGTTGGTGTGATCGTCTCGGTCCTCTCGCGTCGAAGCAACGCAGAAAGACGCCTATCCGAAACGGTGGATGCGCCTGTGTTCCGCGAGCAGCAGGCCGAGCTGACCGAAGAAGAGGGGACCGCGGTGGTGGTGAGTGCGTTGGCCGCACAGTTCACCAGGATCACTAAGGCTGTCGGACTTGGTGACACCTCCGATGTAGAACGGCGGCTGGGACTGGCAGGGTTTCGCCAGCGTTCGCATGTCGAGCTGTTCCAGGCAGTTCGACTGATGTTGCCGGTGGGAGGCGCGCTGCTGGCGAGCTTCCTGGTCCGCGAGAACACTGTCTTCTGGACGATTGCCTGCGGAGTCGTCGGCTACCTGGCACCGGACTTCTGGCTCTCTGGCGCAATCACACGCCGCCGCGAGGCGATTCGCCTGGCGCTGCCGGACGCTCTGGATCTGCTGGTCATTTGTATGGAGGCCGGACTGGGCATGGATCAGGCCCTAATCCGGGTTGGCGCAGAGCTGGCACTCTCGCATCCCGAGCTGAGCGAAGAGCTGCGGCAGATTAATCTGGAGCAGCGCGCCGGCACACCCCGCATTGAGGCCTGGAGGCACTTTGCAGAACGGACGAAGCTGGAGATGGTGCGTTCGTTCGTCAGCATGCTGGTGCAGACAGATAAGTTCGGTACGCCCATCTCACGCTCGCTGGGTACCTTTGCCGACGGGCTTCGTCTGCAACGTCAGCAGCTTGCCGAGGAGCTCGCTGCCAAGACCAGTATCAAGATGGTGTTTCCCTTGGTACTCTTCATCTTCCCGAGCATGTTTATCGTACTTTTAGCTCCGGCAATTATCAGCATTCGCAATAATATGAGTCAGATGTTTCAGTAGACATCTGGCGGTGACAGCAACTGTTGTTTCAACCTGAAGGAGAAAGCTATGGATAACACCACGATCATTCGCATCATCTCTGGCGCAGCGTTCCTTATCGTTCTGTTTGTGCTGGTGCAGCGTCGCAAGAAGAAGGCCTAGAGAACCGGGCAACGGGGCTTAGGATGAGCCGACTACTCCACCTGCGCAACTTAACGCGCCAGCAGAGCCTTGGCACAAGAATTAAGGTTGCGGACACATCCTTAACTCGGTTTGTCGGGCTGCTCGGACGAAGCGAGTTGCGGGAACCGGAGGGCCTGCTGATCGAGCCCTCGAACAGCGTGCACATGCTGGGCATGCGCTTTGCGATCGATGTGCTGTTCCTGGATCGCGAATGGCGTGCTGTGGCGCTGTACCACCACCTGAAGCCTTTCCGGATTACCAGGATGCATTGGAAGGCAGTGCGTGCCCTGGAGCTGCCGGCCGGAGTCCTGCAACGTTCACAGACGACGGTAGGTGACCAGATCCTGGCTGAAGAGGTTTGAAGCAATCAGGCTGGCGAAGAGTAAAGCCGCCGCGATTCTGTCCATAGTGTCTTGCTGAACTCGAACGCCGCCAGTGCCTCCGCGCTGTGCGGCGATTGCTTTTCCTGCGGAATTGATGTCGCAGCTGCGGTAGCGGCCGGCGCGTTGGATTAGTGAGCGGCTGTGCCGTGAGAGGCCAAGCGACTTTGGAGCTGCCTATCGAGCTCTTGAAGATCAGCGGGCAGGGGCTGATGGGCGGCCGCACCGTCAAGCCTCTCGGCCATCAGCGACTCGAGCCGAATTCCCTCAGGCGACGTTTGGATCTCCGCGGGCAGATCTCTGACTGCTGGGGCCAGCGCCTCAAGGTCATCCTGGGACGACGCCTGCTGCGCATAAAGCTGAAGAAGCGGGAGCGCCTGCACCGAGAGGATGGACTTTGGAGGTGCGACTGCCGTGGAAGGTAGATAGCCCTGTGCGCCATTGGGCAGCGCAACCTGCAACACGGCCGCGCCACCAGCACGCACTGCCAGCGAGATGATGCTGAGCGGGCTACCGGGCTTGACTTGCTGACTGGTGGCAAGGGTGAGCGCCGCATCCGCGTAGAGAGGCGACACAGCCAGCGACTGCGTGTTGGCCAGTGCCCTGGCAGGGGACGCCGATGGGCGCTGATTGTTGAACAGGAAGGCCGTTACGGCAACCGAGACGAAGACCGCCGAAGTGACAAGGAAGACACGCAAGCGCTGGCGTCGAGCGAGCCGGATCAGGTCAGGCTCCGGCACTGGTAGCAGAGGCTCCTCCGTTGGCGGGGCAGGCTCGTCGTAGAAGGCGAAGCCGCAGAACGGGCATCGCGGATGCCGTGCAGAGATGACCTGGTGGCATTGCGAGCAGGTCTGGACGATGGCGGTGGGCAACTCGCAGTGAGGGCAGGTGGTGATTGACGTCGGGTAGTCACGCTGGCAGGAGAGACAGGTAGCGCGCACGCCCGTATCTTTGCGGCTCAACGGTGATGATATGGCGGCGTCCATGGTCTGCATACTGTGCTCAGCTCTTCTACATTGTCTAGCTGCCGCGCACAAAAGGAACGTACTTTTCCAAAAGATTCGATAAGCTGCGCACCATGTTCGTCACCCAGTTGCCATCGAACGTGAAGGTGCGCTGCCAGGTAGTCGGCTTCAGCCAGAGCACGCGGAGCTGTTTCCAAAGTTGCTGCGTCAGCAGGTCTCGCTGGGTTGCACTCAGCCGGGCAAGCGCGGTTGGCGACTGGAAGGATGCGGGTGCGAGCGCGGGCAACTCCGTCAGGTGTGGATAGGTTGCCTCCAAAACCGCCGCACTCTGCCAGTACTCCTCGGCGATCTGCTCGCGATCTACCACGGTTGAGGTAACGATATTGACGAACTCCGCAGGTGGGCGAGGGGAGCGCTGATAGCTGACGGTCACCGCCTCATAGGCAAAGACTGCGAAGGCGATTAAGGCCAGCCAGAGCCATCGCGCAGCGGCTGTTCCAAAGAGATTGGCGGGCATGCAAGGCTCCTCAAGGTGTAGAGCGTTCAAGCAGGCAACTCACTTTGTCTTCGTAGACTACATGCCAACGGGTCGTATTCCTCAACATATAAACCAAGGGGTCCGTTGGTTGGAAGAGAAGAAAGCGTGGCTGGTAGCGGTCGATGACGGCTAAGGTGTCTTTCAGCCCGGTGATGTCGAGGTAGTCCTTCAGAACACCCTTGTACTCAAAGATATCGGTCCGACTGTCAATGAAGGTGGGCAGGTCCGGTGTCGTCCAGATCATATAGCCTCCCCAGGCATAGGCGTTCATCACCTTGCCTCCGCCGTGCGTCTGCACGTAGTGGAGCGCAGCCGTGGGGTACTTCTCCTTCATGTCCTGCACAATGCCCGCCGTGGTGGGGAATCTGAAGAAGATAATGGCGGCTGCTGCGGCTACAAAGACAGCGTTAACCCATGGTTTATCGATCTCGCGCTTGTAGGGTGGCAGAAAGTCGAGGTGCCGTGCCAGCACGGGGCCTAGCAGCAGTGCACCTAGAAATAGAAAGCGAATGTAGGTCAGACTCGTGTAGAAGGCAAACAGAACGAGCAACACCTCGGTCAGAATCCAGCGCTTACGCCCCAGCATCGCAAGGAGGATGACGAGCATCAACAGGAGGTAAACAATCTTGCCACGCGGCTCGTGGAAGTTGACAGATGCCCACTCTTCAATGTGCGCGATGTTGAGCTTTTGCCGGTAGGCAAGGTCAAATGGGTAGAAGACGAGCCGATACCCGTAGGGATTGATAAACAGAACTGCCAAGGTTGACACGGCAGTGAGCGTCAGTTGACGCAGCTGCGCAGGTGTCCAGCGCTGCGCGTCAATGCTGCCCCAACTGCCTTGAACCAGCCTGCCTGCCACAAAGATTCCACACACAACCAGGCCAACCAGCCAGGAGCCATGCAGGTTGACCCAGAGGAGAAAGATGACCGGAATCAGGTAGAGTGGTGCGGAGCCGCGAAGCGTGAATCGCCAAAGGATAAGCATCACCGCAGCCATACACAGCCAGCCGAAGAGGATAGTGCGTGGGCCAAAATTGACGACAGACATCAGCACAGCCAGCGGGCTGATCAGGAATGCGGACTTCACCTTGCCGCTCACCTGGGTCGCGATCACCAGCACGCCAAGCATCGCGGCCTCCGCAAGCACAAAGAACAGGCCAAAGATGCCGCGATAGCCTGCCACGCGATAGATGGCGTAATAAGCCATCTCGGCAAGCCACTCGGAGTTGATCCAGGGCATGCCGTGCGTGGTCCATGCGTAGCTGTCGGAGCGGATGAAATGATGCTGCTGCAGCGTGAGCTGCGCATTGCGCAGGTGCCACCAGATGTCTGGGTCGGAGATATTTCGGCCGCAAAAGAGAAACGCAATAGTGGCAACCAGCGCACCCAGCGCCGCATGAAAGTTACACCAGACGCGTCGAGGTGCAGTCTCAGTTCTTGGTTGCGATGCAATTGGTTGCGTGCTCATGCATGCCTCAGGGTTGGTAGCCCGGCTGCGGGGGCTTTCGCCTGCCGCCACCTCATTGGCTGTTGTCAGGAGAGTAGCAAAGCGATCCGAGCTTGCGATATGGCGAAGATGGGGCAGGGGCGGTGCCTTGATCCGCGATCAGGTAACTGCAGGTGTGTTACCGAAGCCGTAGACACCGCGACAAGTATCACGATTGGTTGCAAATGCTTTTTGCGTTCGAGTTGCTGCGCGGGGCCGAGGTCTTTCGCGTCTGTAGCCTAATACCAGGGAGCAGGCATCGTGGCGCATGTGCAGAGATCCTCTGCAAACGTGGTAGAGGTCGCTAACACTTTCGGCCTAGTTGCAAGACGCGCCCCTTCGTCTAGTCTGACGAGACAGAGGAGTGGATCATGATGCCTGCCATGGATCAACCACGTACGTCCGAACCATCTCGCGGTCTAACCCGGCCATGCGTCGTCAGCCAGGCAGTCCAGGGCCTCAATTACCGGTGTTGCCGCGTCTTACCCCAGGCCGGACATAGCGAAGACGGCAGCTCACTGGTGGAGTTTGCGGTCGTCATGCCGGTGTTGCTGCTCTTCCTTACCGGGATGATGACGTTTGGCATTGCTCTCAATCAGTATCTTCAACTTACTGACTCGGTACGGATTGGGGCAGAGGCTGCTGCCATCGCGCGCGGAACGACGACGGACCCCTGTTCTACCGCGACAACCGCGTCAGACGCGGCCTTGTCTTCTTTGACGAAGACGAGCATTACCTACAGCTTTACGATCAATGGTTCGACCTACACTGGAACCACCTGCACCAGTGCCTTGAGCAATATGCTGCAGGGCAAGACATTTCAGATGAAGGCCACCTACCCGTGCAGCATGGTGGTCTATGGCGTTTTGGGCAGTGTGGTGAACTATGACCCCTCGGGTTGTACGCTCACGGCGCAAACTGCCGAGATGATCCAATGAGAACGCGAAACACTCGACAGCCTGAAGAGATAAGTCTGCATCGGGATGAACGTGGGCAGGTGCTGCCTATTGTTGCCGTGTGGATATGGCTCTTCTTCCTGGCGATGTTGGCTTTTGTCGTGGACTTCGGGCAGATCTACTTCTACTACAGCGATCTGCGCGCCTCGACGGAAGCTGCAGCCATGGCGGGTGCAGAGGCGATGACCGCAGGGACGAATCCAACTACGGTGGCGACCAGCTACAGTGGCGTGGCTGGCAACTACAACGTAACCATCCCCGGTGTGAGCATCGCCAGTGGCTACCCGAAGTACCAGTGTTCGACAACGCTGCAAAACTCCGGAACGGGCTGCATTACCTATACCGGCGGCGGCGCGGCCACGGCAAATGAGGTGATTGTGCAGCAGCAGGTGAGCGTGCCGCTCTACTTTACCGCGATGCTGGGAATTCATTCCACCACGTTGAGCTACACGGCCACAGCCGAGATTGCTGGGGCTGCGGCCAAGAAATACAACGTCGCAGTTGTGATTGACACCACAGGTTCCATGAGCTCCAGCGAGAGCGGTGAGACGGGCTGCTCCACGCGCATTGCCTGCGCTCTGTTGGGCTTTCAGACCCTGATGAAGGGGCTGACGCCCTGCACGGGAACCGCCGCAAGCTGTGGCACAGTGACGGCAACGAATGCAGTGGATCGGGTGGCGCTGTATACCTTTCCCGGCTTTACCTCTACCAGCTACGCCACCCAGGACTCGAACTGCAGCGGTCGCCTTGGCAATTCTGCGATTGCACCGTACTCCTTTACGAATGGCGTTTCGTCCACCATCTACCAGGTGATCAACTTTGCGGGAGACTACAAGTCGGGGAGTGGCTCCACTACGCTGAATACGTCATCGACACTCGCTAAATCGGCCGGTACGTCTGGCAGTGGTTGCTCGGGCCTGCAGGATATTGGAGGCTCTGGCACCTACTATGCTGGTGTCATCGCCCAGGCGCAGTCAGACCTGGTTGCCGCGCAGACTGCATCCACGGCCGCTGGCGTGGAGACGTACAACGTGATGATTATCCTGAGCGACGGTGACGCCAGCTCGTCCCGCTTCTCTGGGGCCTCCAACGTCAAACCCGCTGCAGGGGTTGCGGCAACCTACCCCTCCAGCTATGACCAGTGCCAGCAGGCAATCTCGCAGGCGCAGGCCGCCACGGCAGCAGGTACACGTGTCATCACGGTTGCCTATGGGGCTTCCAGTTCCGGCTGTTCGACCGACGTGACCGGCCCGCTCAAAGGGATTAGTCCGTGCCAGGCGATGCAGGATATGGCGTCCAACGTGAATCTAGACTTCTTTACCGATGTCGGTGCCTCGCAGAACGCAGGGCAGTGCAATACGCCGTCGGGCGCACTGCCGGCATCCAACCTGAACACGATCTTTTCGGAGATTGCAGGTTCGCTCTCCACGGCGCGCCTGGTGCCAAACGGTACCTGACGCAGGGTGGCCCACGTGGCACCTATGGATGAGCACTGCAACCAGCGAGGGATTGTTGCCGTGCTAGCGTGCCCTAGCATGGACCTAGACAAGCCATACTGTAGCGTGCCAACTATGCCGTTGCCCGACCATCGACCAGTGCTTTCCCCGCCGCTTCTGCGTTCAGGTCTGTTGCCCTGGCGCGGGATGTCGACTTCTGCGGGCCTGCATGCAGCGGCGTTCGTGGCGCTGCTGTTACTTCGCTACGTGCCGGTGCGCGTGGAGCGTATGCGTGTGGCGAACGAGTTGCCGCAGATCTCTGAGGCGGCGATCCTGCCCGAGTTGACGCGCGCAGGTGCGGAGGGCACCAGCGGCCAGGCGCATCGAGCGACTCGCGCGGGGCGGTTTCATCCGCAAAGCAATGCGCGGAACCAGACTTACTTTGGGCCGCAGCACATCGTCTCGAACCCCGAAAAGCCTGACAACACTTTGCAGACAATTCTGCAGCCAGATCTGCAGGCAGCCAAGATTGCTGCACCGCTCCCCGTGCCGAATATGGTGAAGGTGGCGATGCCCAAGTCACTGGTGCTGCCACCTGTACCCAGGCAGACGCAGACACGGATGGCCGTGCCAACCGGTGAGGTGGCGACGCAAGAGGTATCTGCCAATACCTTGCTGTCGGCTGCCCCCACGCCGGTGATGCCTGCACTGCCGCAGCGTGACGCTCCGAAGTTGCCGGTTCCGGTGCATGCGACGGTGGCGCCAGAGCCTCTACGAGCAAAGGCCCCGGAGCCCAAGGTGGAGACCCCGCACCCTGCCGGAGCGCCGCCAGTCCCGACCAAGCCGACTGAGGAGAAGCCTGTCGCGAAGCCTGTACAGACAGCACAGCAGGTGGGGCCGACGGTGCAGGGCGCAGGCCATGACGACCGTAATCTTCTCGTCATCAATGCCGTCAAACAGCCCAGTCAAGCGCCACCGAAGGAGCTTCCTAAAGGAGAGCTTCGAGGCGCGTTTGAGGTAGTGCCGTCACTGGATGCACAACGAACCCGTCAAGCAGCGGGAGCTTCCAGCGCAGAGGCCGTCACGCATGGCAGCGGTAGTGCGAAGGAGTCTAAGCGCAGCACCGACGGCACAGCCAACGCTTCCGGCGATGCAAGCAGTGCCGCCGGCAGCGGCAAGCTAAAGGCCAGCGCGTCTGGTGGAAACAGTACGACGGCGGGCAACGGGCCGGGCGTAGGCAGGCAGGGCAGCTCTACGGGCAATGGTGCCAGCGCAGGAGATCAGCACGGGGCTTTCCCTAATGTAACCGTCGAGGCTGCAAATGTACCCTCGGTGGGGACTCCGGCGCAGGCACGTATTGTAGAGCGCGAGAGCTACGGCATGACGATTGTCGGTGGTGCTGGCAGTGGCGGCGGACTGCGCGACTACGGAGTCTTCCGCGACGGTACCTCGTACACAAACTACATGGATATGACGTCGCTGGGCGTCGTTGGCGGGCGGTGGATTCTGCAGTACGGCATCTCCAATAGCGACCGGGCGATGCATTCGCCTGGAGCGTTTGCCCCACCCTATGCGCTGCTCAAGATGCTGCCCTCGCTGCAGCCCACTGTCGTAAGCAGCAACCTGGGCAGGATGATTGTGGTGCAGGGCGAGATAACCACCGATGGCGTGCTTGAGTCGATGCGAGTGCTGCAGAGCCCCGACTCCAGAGTCTCAGCCCAGGTGCTGCAATGTCTGGCGCAGTGGAAGTTTCAGCCGGCCAGCATCGGCAAGGACTCGGTTCGTGTGAAAGTCCTGCTCGGCATTCCGATTGTGCGCAACATGGCTACGGGTGCGAGTGGTCAGTAGGCAGGGCCGTGTTGGCCGACAGTGTCGCATTCCCGCTGCGCAATGCTTCAACGACAAGAGACAGCGTGGGCACAGCAAGCAACCAGATCTGGTTGCGTCCGCCATAGAGCAGCAGTAAAACGGGCAACAGGTAGAGTGCGCCAAGCGAGTATGGGCTGGTACGCTTGCCCAGCAATGCCATTGGCAGCAGCAGCACGGTAAGGTCGTGAATGTAGAGATGGTAGCTAAGCAGCACGGCAACCAGGACTGCGACGGAGAAGACGACGCTGCAGTCCTCAATGTTCCGCAACGCTCGACCTGTTGCTACCAGAGCCACGAGCGAAGTGAGCAGAACCACCACTACGGCGGTTGTGGGTGGCAGGTGTCGCGTTCCGCATACATACAACAGGCCCAGCAGATTAGGCATGGCCGCTGGCTTGACCGCCATGGCCTGTTGCGCGCGACTGGACTGGTCTGACAAAAGACTGCCGAGCAGAAGCAGGTGCCACTGGGCGCGCATACCTGCTGCTCGTAGCACGGTGCCGCACAGTGCCAGCACCGCAGCACTGCTTGCGATGAAGCCGACGATGAAGTCCCTCCGGTAGCGGAGTGCAAGCAGCAGAGCAATCGGCAGTGCGAGTTGTGGCTTGAAGAGTCCGAGCCCCAGCAGAGCGCCGGCCAAGGTGAGTCTGCCCCGCTGCAGGATGTGCCAGGTAAGGCCCAGCAGGACGAGAAACAGCAGAGAGTTCTGCCCTTGCCACAGAGCAATCATCAGCGGGAAGTACGGGAACAGCATCCAGCCTGGACGTGGTTGCCAGATTGGTATCGTGCCGTCGAACGCTGAGGCGCTGCAGCGCATGAGGAGCGGCAGCAGGAGCAAGTTGAAGCCAGCATAGGCCAGGTAGGCAACGCGAAAGGGCAGCAACGAGAACGGAAGATAAAGCAGCGCCTCGTAGCTCAGGTGATAGAAAGGCAGCGGCTCCTGCAAAGGAGAGACGTACTGATTTTGTGTGGTCAGTTCGGTTGCGGGGTCGTAGAGCTGCGCTGGATGAGTTCGCAGAATATGCCCGGCTGCGTAAAACGAGCGGAAGTCGAACGACTCTGCAGTATGAAGCCTGGCAAGCGTGAAGCACAGTCCCAGCAGAAGGACGCTGTAGAGGAGCCAGCCGAGATAGAAGGGGCGTCGCGTCACGAATGACTCGTTTCTGCTGTGCTCTGCGTGGCCACACCCATGGCACTCCACATGACGTAGGCCGCCAGCAGGAAGAAGCTGAGTGGGCCTAACACCATGAGGGGGAACATGGCATAACAAAGAGCCAGGCCAATGGCGTAAAGCAGAGACGGCGCGCGAACAACACGCAGGCTGAGGGTGAAGATGGGCACTACAAGCAGCGTAAAGTCATGCAGCGTAATGTGAGGGGCTACCAGCACGGTAAGTGCGAGCGTGACTGCTGCTACCTGCTGCAGTGATGGCACGGCTCGCATCTTCCATGCTGTCGCAGCCAGTAACGATGCAGCCAGCAGCACGTAGAGCATTTGAGTGAGCGGAGGTGCCAGGTGCAGTGACAGGAGAGCCCCGATCAGGTTGGGGTGCGACCATGCGCCGTCGGCGGCCAACCCGCTGGTGCCGGATGCCTCGTACCGCAGCAGCGCGATCATCTGCCACCAGCCGTCCAGCCCGGTGACTGCGATGCTTAGCGCCACCCAGGCGATGGCACCACAGGCAAAGCCAAACGCAAACCGAATCTCTCGCCGCAGCAGAAGCACGATGGCCAGTGGCAGCACCAGATGCGGCTTGAAGCAGGCGCAGGAGAGCAGCAGACCCGCTGCGAAGCCGCGACGCTGCTGCAGCATGCAGAGGCAACCCGTAATGGCTGCGAGCAACAACAGGGAATCCTGCCCCTGCACCACCGCCAGGCTGACAGGTAGAAATGCAAGGAGCAACAGCGCCACCATTGGCCGCGGCAAGGCGAAGAGTGCGGAGAGTCCGTGCACGCTCATGAGCAGGACGGCCACGTTGAGCACCCTCCACACCCATAGCGCGGTGTGGAACGAGAGCGCCGCAAGCGGAGCAAAGAGCAGCGCTTCATAGGCAAGGTGGTTGTAGGGCAAGGGACTCTGGAAGTGAAAGAGCCTGGCCTGCTCCGTGGCCTGCGTAGCGAGGTTATAGAGCTGGTGGTGTTGGCCGTGCAAGAGCAGCATGCCACCTGTGTAGAGCCCGGTGAAGTCGAGCGTGACAGAGCGTGCGTACAGCATCAGCGCAACCCAGTTGAATATGGCAACGATGATGAGCAGCAGCGCAGGTTCTCGCGAGAGCGTCGTGGTCGCTGTGCGCGCTGACGCAGAGGTCGTCATGCGGGTGTCACCGTCTGGCGACGGCCACGACCTGTGATCTGCTCAAGGGCCGTAGCCACGGTGTGTGCTGCCAGCAACAGGACAAGCGGCTCAATGGGGAAGCGAAAGTAGTTTTCCGCATGACTGATGTAGTACGGCAGCGGAAACACCAGCAGCGCCGAGGCAAATGGCGCGGCAAACATGCGCTTGGAGCTGCCAAGCAGGAGCAGGAAAGCGATGGCCGCTAGCAACGTCGTGAGTGCTGGCCACACGGCAGGCACAATACGTGCGGAGGTCCAGAAGCTGACCACCCGCAGCAGGCAGAGGTGAACAAACAGGCGCGGATGCTGGCGGATGAATGCAGTGGCCATCTGCTGGCGAGAGGCCATGTACGCGGCCTCGCCCATGACGGCATACTCGTGTTGCTCGGCGGGGTCCGTAAGCGGATGACGCGAGACTGCGAGCGGACCAGTGACGCCCGGATGATTGCCGGACCATAGCTCGGCACCAAAGTTGCCACGCACGGGAATCAGTTTGTGGAACACCAGGTAGTTGCGAGCAGTCCAAGGCACAAGCACCAGCGTCGCGACGACCACACTCAGCAGCACAGCCCTCAGCCGCGACCAACGATCCCGCAATGCCAGTGCGAGCAGAGGCAGCGGCATCAGCGCCAGCAGCGTGGCTGTCGTCAGGCCACAGATGCCCCACAGGGCGCCATATGCCGCGTAGGCTCGCCAATCGGGCTGCTTTGCCTGCATCAGCTTCAGGAAGCAGACCACCGTCAAGGTGCTTACCAGTGCGCCCAGACTGCTCTCCCAGTTGCGTGCTGCCCATGCGGCAGTATCCGGAGAGATGGCCCAGGCCAACGTGCCCAGAAACGCTGTCTGCGCGTTGAAGACCTCCACCCCAATGCGGAACAACAGCACGCTCGTCAGCATCGCACTCAGGGCGTTTACGCCCAGCAATACCCATACGGCGCGGTTGGAGTACAAGCCAAAGAGCTTGAAGACCAGCGCAATCAGCAGCGGGTAAACCGGTGGGTTCCAGGCCGTGGGGCCAGTGTGCGGCGAGAGTGGCGAACTGTAGCCTTCGCCCTGCACCAGTGCCGCTGCAATGTGCTCCGGCTCAAAGGAGTGAGCCCAGAACTCGGCCGGCCGATGGTGATAGACGCCGAGATCCAGAACGACACGGAAGAGCAGCGTGATGGCGCACAGCACCAGCAACAGGCTCGCATGCTCGCGCAGCAGGCTGGATTGGGTAGGTGCGGTCGGTGTCGGCAAGGAGTGGGCTCCACGGGGCAGATCCCCACCATGGTAGAGCCCTGCGGCGCCTCCTCCAACCGAAGCCGTGCTGCAGGAATACGGACTGATACGTCAAGTGCCGCAGAAGGTATGGCGTACGCGTTGCTCTGGACGCGCCGGCAGCGCATAGTGCTCGCGCCCGGGCTGCTCAGCAAACGGATGGCGGATGACCTGAAGCAGTGCCTCAAACGGTGCCATATTGTCGTGCTCTGCAGCTGCCAGTGCCGCCTCCACCAGGTGGTTACGCGGGATGTAGGCCGGATTGACACAGCGCATCGCCTGAGCGCGGCCAGTGGGGTCTGCTGGCTCCTGTTGCAGCCGCGTGCGCCAGCGTGTGGCCCATGCGCTAAATTCGGCAGGATTCCTGAACAGAGCGCTCAACGCACCCTCGTGCTGTGGCCCCAGTGCTGCCTCCGCCAGCAGGCGAAAGGTGCTGGTGTAGTCTGCCTGGTTTGCGGCCATCGCCTGCAGCAGATCCTGGGCCAGCGCAGCATCTTCCTCTTGCGCCGTGGTCAGGCCCAGCTTCGCTCGCAGTCCTTCCAGGTGCGCTGCCGCAAAGGCCGTGGCAAAGCCCTCCAGCACGCGGCTCGCTGCATCGACTGCTGCGGCCTGCGACCCGGTCTCGCGCTCCAGCAGCGGCAGCAGTGTCTCGGCAAAGCGCGCCAGGTTCCACAGCGCAATCTCCGGTTGCTGCAGGTAGGCATACCGTCCCTGTTGGTCAATAAAACTGAAGACTGTCTCCGGGTGGTAGGCATCAAGAAACGCACATGGGCCATAGTCAATCGTCTCTCCGGAGATTGCCATGTTGTCCGTATTCATGACGCCATGGATGAAGCCAACATGCAGCCACTGCGCGATCAATCTGGCCTGGCGCTGCAGAACCAGCTCCAGAAAGGTGCGGATCGGTTGCTCTGCCTCACGTGCCTGCGGGTAATGGCGCGCCATCGCGTAGCTGGCCAGCAATTGCAGCGCCTCCACATCCTGATGCGCAGCAAAGTACTCAAAGGTGCCCACGCGGATGTGGCTGGCGGCAACGCGGGTGAGCACAGCACCCGGTACGGGACGCTCGCGCAGCACCGTCTCTCCCGTGGCGACTGCAGCCAGGGCACGCGTCGTCGGCACACCCAGGGCATGCATCGCCTCGCTTACCAGGAACTCCCGCAGCACCGGCCCAATCGCGGCGCGCCCGTCGCCTCGGCGCGAGAACGCTGTGCGCCCCGAGCCCTTCAGCTGCAGGTCCACACGCGCGCCAGACCGCGTGATCAGCTCGCCCAGCAAAATCGCTCGCCCGTCTCCTAACTGCGGCACAAAGTGCCCAAACTGGTGGCCAGCGTAAGCCAGCGCAATCGGCTCAGAGCCCGGGGCAATCTGGTTGCCCGCGAAGATGGCTATCGCGTCCGGTGTGTGGAGCGCTGCGGGCTCCATGCCAAGCTCTCTGGCCAACGGGTCGTTGATCGCCAGCAGGCGCGGTGCGGCAACGATCGCCGGTCGCGCCGGCGCGAAGAAGCGTTGCGGAAGCCGCGCATAACTATTGTCCCAGGCCAGGCCAAGAACATTGTGGAGGGAAGCACTGCTCATAGCGGTTAGATGCTCTCCTTGCGCCTGGCGTCGCTGCCGGTGCTCCGGTACAGCGCGGTGTTCACTCTGCCACCACGGCCTTCACCAGGTTGCGAGGCCGGTCCACGTCGACTCCGCGCTGCGTTGCCACGTAATAGGCCAGCATCTGCAGCGGCACCACCTCACTGATTGCCAGCACCGGCTCGGGCGCCGGGGCTACGGTCAGCACTGCATCGGCCAGGTCCGCAACCTTGGCATCGCCCTCGTTAGCCAGGGCAAAGATGGTTGCGCCCTGCTGCCGCATCTCAGTCATCAACTGCACCATCTTGCCGTGACGCCGCACGGAGTCTTCGCGGTCGGGGTCAACGGTGGCGATCATGACCAGCGGCGTGCCCTCGCTTACCAGCGCGTTCGGACCATGCTTCAACTCGCCTGCCGGATACCCCTCCGCATGCACATAGGCACTCTCTTTCAGCTTCAGCGCGCCCTCCCGGGCAACAGGGAAGTGGAGGTCCCGGCCCAGGTAGAGAAAGCTGTTGGCAGCCTTGGCCCGCTGCGCCATGGCGGCTGCTTCGTCGCGCCAGCGGTCCAGTTGTGCCTGTACCTGTGCGGGTAGTTCCAGCACGTTCGCGAGTCGTTTGGCGACCTGGCCAGCACCTAGAGTGCCCCGTACCTCAGCGGCCAGGGTCGTAATCAGCTCGAGCACCATCAGCTGCGCAGTAAAGCTCTTGGTCGCCGGAATCGCGCGCTCCTTGCCCGCATGGGTTGGCATGCTGACATCGGCTTCGAGGTCCATGGTGGAACCGATGACGTTGGTTACCGCCAACGTGGGCTGCCGCTGATCGCGGGCACGGCGCAGGGCACCGAGCGTGTCTGCCGTCTCTCCAGATTGCGAGATCACCAGCACGCCCGACTGCGCCGGGGTATGGAAGTGTTTGTAGGCGTACTCGCTGGCGTACTCCACGTCGACGGGCAGATTCGTCACGGCCTCCAGATTCGTCTCTGCCAGCAGCCCGGCGTGACGGCTGGACCCGCTGGCGCTGATCACGAGCTGGTGCTGGCTGCGCAGCCACTCGCGCACGGCACCTGTGGTGTCGGCACGGAAGTTGCCGCCGGAGAGATACGCATCCAGCGTCGCCTGCAGTGTCGTCGGCTGCTCGTAGATCTCGGCCAGCATCCAGTGTGGATACCCGGCAGGTGGTGGAGGAAGCATCATGACCCGTCTCGTCGTTCTGGTGGAATAGGCGCAAGCGCGCTGGAACCAGTATGAAGCATGCGGCATCTCGGCAGGCCCACCGCGGGCTGCGCCTGGCCGTTGCACTTCTCAGGCTCTCCCGGTAAACTGGGTAGGTACGTGACGCTTGCCATCCTGGCTCACGTACGCCCAGCCCGAACAGGACCTTTCGTAGCTCCTGCCCCGTGCGCGCGGCGTTTTCTCCCAGCGGAGAGGTGGCAGAGCCCGGTTGAATGCACCTGACTCGAAATCAGACGTACTCGCAAGGGTACCGGGGGTTCGAATCCCTCCCTCTCCGCCACATAACTCCCTGTAAATGAATACTTTATTGCAGTATTGAGTGAGTCAGTCAATGCCTTGCCCGGCATGGTGTTTACCGGCCGGTGGCTGTTTTGGTGGCTGTTGTCGTCGATGTAAGCTTGGTGGCTGTCGGGTGGCTGTTTTCGCCTGCGATCATCTCCACTGCGTTTTGAAGATAGCTTGGCGAAAGATGCGCGTATCGGGCAGTCATTTGAATCGTCTTATGCCCCATCAGCTCTTGAGCGGTTTTCAAGGGCACCCCTGCCATTACCAAACGGCTGCAAAAAGTGTGCCTCAAGCAATGCCAGCTGAAATCTGCGATTCCGGCTATCGTCAGTGCCTCTTCGAACCAGCGACGTATGGCTTTGCGGATAAATGGATTCCCATTTTCAGTCAAAAATACCCTCTCGGCGCTTCCTGAAATAGCGTGTTGGCGCTGCAGCGCGGCAAGAGCGATAGAGTTGAGTGGGATTGCTCGATCCGATCCATTCTTCGTCTTTAAAAGGTGAATGCGTCTCGCCTTCAGGTCTGTCTGCTTCCATTCCAGCGAGAATTGTTCGGATCGGCGCATACCGGTATGAAGAGCGATCTCAAATTCGTTGAGGTTGCGATCCGAATAGTGCTTCAGGATCACTGCTCTAATCCTGGCCTCTTCTTCATCGGAGAGAAATCGGATGCGGCCGTTTTGCTCCTTTTTGGCACGTATCAGCCGCGCGGGATTGCGTTCAGTCCATCCGTTGCGTATAGCTTCTCTGTAGATCATGCTCAGGGTAGCCCTATACCTGTTGAATGTAGCCGGACTTGTTTTTCGAGAATCCAAAAAAGCCGCAAGCTCTTGCTGGGTCAGAGACGATGCGATGCGATCACCGAACTCGTTGACTAGGACGCCGATTTTTTGCTCATCGTCAGCCGGATTCGCTTTGTGCTTTTTGGCGTACGATAGCGCTTCGGTGGCGAACTCCTCAAATGTGCGCTCCCTTTGCCGAAGCGGCTTTTCGAGCTTGCGACCCGCTTGTGCATCGGCTTTGCGCTTGTGGTAGAGCTTGATCGCATCGCCTTTCCGTCCAACTTTCTCACGTCGCCGCTTACCTTCGGCGTCTACATAGTGAATCCACCAGATTCCGCTTCCGGGAACCTTTTCCCAAACACCTCTTGGCATGGCAAGCCCCAACTTGTCTGATCAATCTGATTTACATCAGGAATACTATCAGTGTTTATGGGGCGAAGATTGTTTTGGTGGCTGTTAGTTGCGGTCGTCGAAGATTGTCTTTGATCTTGGGCCCGGTCACGCGGAGCAGGAAAAAGATCAAACGTGAAAAGGAGAGGAGTCGCGGATGTAGTACTTGTGGTCTAGCCACCGTCGTCGAGTCGCCACGGATCAGCAGAGCATAGAAAGTACCCTAACGATCGGAGCCCCGCAGTGCCATCCGACCCGAGCCTGCAGTTTTCGAGCCGAGATAGAGATATGCACCCATCGATAGCAAGACTCGGATGCGACGAATCCTGCATCTTCCGTTGCCTTCGTATTTGGGGCTGGTAAATTAGGTCCATTTTGCCCGGTAGAACACACCGGGTCTGTTCCTGATGCGCCAGAGCTCTACACGGCCATCCATCGAGGTGTTACACCGCAAGGCGTGCCGGATGGTCTTGTCTCGCATACCGCTGGAGTTCCACCAGGGGTATTAAGACCCTGGTACCGATCCTGCGATAGTTCAGCGCGCGGTTGGCGAGCAGGTAATCGAGGCTGCGCTGACTGATGGAGAGATACTCTGCGGCTCGACGGCGATCAACGAGCAGTCTCTGGTCTGTCGGCAAGGCGACACGTGTTGGTGGTTTCTTCTGACTTGGCTCCATGGTTCGGCAGTCTCCCCTCAAGCGATCCTTGCAAAAAGAGTCACTGGAAAGAGAAATTTTGTCCAATGCATTGTAGAGATGGCACTTCCATCTCTCGGAGAGATGGCCAAAAAGGCCGGAAATTGCACTTTGTTGCATTGGCATCTTGCGTGCTTGGCAGTTGTTCAGCTTGGGTTGCTCGTGTGAGTAGCACCAAAGCCAGGCCCCGTTTGTTGCCCGCATTGTTGAGTTCCGGGAGCAAGGGATGAGTGTCTACGATGTTCTGGAGTTTCGTCATCTGAAGTACATTATTGCCGTAGCCGAAGCAGGAACGTTTACCAAGGCTGCGGAGCGCATTCACGTTTCACAATCCGCATTGAGCAAGCAAATTCTGGAGCTCGAAGAGCTCTTCGGTGCCGCGATCTTTGATCGAACACGGGAAGGTTCTACGCTGACAGAAGCGGGTATGGCGCTCTACCACTTTGCGCGGCAGATGATGGAGTTGCGCGAAGAAGCGATCAACTCGCTGCAGGCCGTGCAGCAGACCGCGACACGTCCGTTACGGTTGGGCTTCTCCCCGTTTGTCGACTCGATGCTTTTGCAGAAGATCTGCGACTCCTACCACGAGCTGTTTCCGCGAGGCCAGATCCGCCCGGAGGGCGGCGACACGGATGCGTTGTCGCAACGCGTTCGCGCAGGAGAGCTGGATGCAGCGATCCTGACGCTTCCGCTCAATCTCGAAGGACTCGCGGTACAACCAGTCTTGCGCGAACGTCTGGTGGTACTGCTCTGCAAGGACGATCCACTCGCCAGCCAAGCCGAGCTGGCCGCGTCTGAATTGACTGGGAGGCTCGCGGTCTTTAGCGATGCCCGGCATCATCCCCGCGCGCACGCGGCGTTGCTGGGTCTGTTAGCGCAGAGCCAGATCGAGCCGATGCTCTATAGTCCCACGCTCAACCTCGAGCATGTGCAGTGGATGGTAAGCGAGCACGTGTGTCTGGCGCTCATCCGGGAGCAAAAGGCACTCCCGGAGAGCCTGACCACACGTCCCGTACGCGGCGCTGACTGGGCCACTGAATCGGTCGTTGTCTTCCGTCCCATCGACCGGCGAGGCGCGATTGCATTTCTGCTGCGCACGCTTGCAGGGAGACTTCCGGTAGAGGAGAAGACCGTGCCGCGTAAGCCACCGCAGCCGGTTCGCTCGGGGCAGCTGCCCTTCGAGGGAGCAGCAGGGGCACTTCCTCTGCGATGAGTCAGATCGGCTGATCCATCTCTCTGAGAGATGGCCAAGCCATCTCCACAAACTATTGGACGGCGGGCGTTCGTGCCCTTAGTGTCGGCGCATATCACGACTGCAACTCAGTCGCTGGAGACGCCGATGCCCACCACCACCCCTACTTCTCTGCGCTCGAATCGAGCTTCCTCCAACCCTCTGTGCTCCGCACGTCCGGCCTCACGGATGCGGAGCACTCTGGCCCGCGCGGTACGTGTCCTCGCACCTGCGCTGGTCTCGGTGACCTTCACCGGTCTGGCCCACGCGCAGGCGACCATTGATTTCTCGGGCGCGTCCACCCTGCTTGAGACCTTCAAGACCTTCGCGGTTTTTGCGGGCGCGATCATCTGTTTCGGCGGACTGATCTTCGCCGGCATCCGGATGATGAGCGGTCGTTTTCAGGACGCGATTCCGGGGTTGTTTGGTGCACTCTTCGGTGCGGCCATTCTGGGCTGGGGTGTGGGCTGGATTGATTCGCTGACCGGGCAGTCGGTCTAGAGGCTGCCATGCGAACGATCCAGCGAGGGAAACCGATTCCGATCAACGGCGCTTTGAACCGGCCCCGCACCAAGCTGGGCCTGGAGCTTCCGGTGTGGATGGCGATCGTCTTCCTGACTGCCACGGTCTTTCTCGCAGGCTTTCGCATCCTTGCCTTGGCCGCCTTCGCGGTCCAGGTGCTCGGAGCCTGGAGCGTTACCCGCAAACACCCCCGCATGTTCGAGCTGTGGTTCTTGAGTCTGCGACAGAGGAGCTACTATGACCCACGCAAGTAGTGCCCCATGGTTTACGAAGGCTGGAGCCGCGAGCGGTATCCTTCCGATCGCGTACTTCACCGGGATGCACAGCTTCGCGCTCAAGGGCGGAGGCTACGGGTGTCTCTTCGCGCTCGATGGAGTCGATCCGGAGAGTTGCACGGATGTGGACCTTGAGGTCCAGATACGTCGTGTGGAGGGTGCCTTGCGCGGTCTGCCGCAGGGTGCCTGCCTCTATCAGTACACGCGGGTCATGGCCGGTTGTGAGCTACCAAGGCAGACGCGCTACGGCAATCCTGTTACCGAGTCCTTTGTGCGGGACCGTCTGGAACATCTTGCCCAGACGGCCCGGTTCCGCCGAATCGATCTCTTCTGGTGTCTGACGATCGAGCCGGAGGTCCGAAGCCCTTTCGGCAAGAGGCCCGAAGAGCAGAAGCGCGCCACGGACCGGCTGCTCTACGACCTCGAAAAGGCGGCGACAGCTCTTGAAGCGCATCTTGGTGAAGCACTGGGTCTGCGTTTGCTGGGTAAGCAAGAGACCTTCCGGTTCTTCAGCTATCTCTTCAACCTGGAGGCGTGGGCGGTGGAGAAGCCACTGCGCTCGGACCTCGGTGTGGACCGGCAGATGGTGCAGACACCGGTCGAGTGGAAGCGCGACCATCTCCGCGTGGGCCGCCGTTTCGTGCAGATGTTTCAGCTCACCAATACACCGGAGATCGCGCGCCCATGTCTGTTTACGAACCTGATGGAGTTGGAGTGCGACAGCATCGTGTGCTCGGTGTGGCGTGCGCAGTCTGATGGCGCGACGCGCAAGGAGGTGTCGAGCCAGGAGAAGTTTCTGGAGTTCTTCAAGCTCTCCCCCTTCGAACGGCTGATGCGTGGCAGAGATGCCGCAGCAGTCGACGGTACTGCAACCGCCAAGGCCGTCGCTGGCAACGTAGACAGTCTCTCAGAGGTCGTTGCCTCGCTCGACAAGCTGGCGCAGGGTGAGTACGCGCTGCGGCTGCTGCTGGCTGCAGACTCCGAAGCAGAGTTACGCGCGGCGACACCTGCCGTGCATCGGCTCTTTGTGGAAGCACGCTCGCCCATTGTGGAGGAGACTTACGGCAACCTCTCCGCCTTCTACGCCATGTTCCCGGGCAACCGGCAGTTCAATGTCTATCCGCTGTGGTTGCGGGAAGACCATCATGCACGCCTGTCGAGCCTCTTCGCTCCGCACACAGGCCACGTGGTCTCGGAAGACCTCGGCCAGGAGTACCTCAACGTCTTCGAGACCCGCACCCGGACACCGTACTTCCAGGATGTCTACGTGCAGGGTGTGCGTGTGCAGTTGATTCTTGGACCGACCGGGACGGGCAAGAGCGTGCATGCCAACCAGATGCTGAGTCTGGAACAGAAGTATGGCGGCTTCACCTTCATCTTCGACATCGGCGGCAGTTATGAGAGTGTGGTTGAACTCTACGGCGGGCGTATCGACCGGGTCGGTAAAGACGGACCACGCATCAATCCCTTTGCGCTTGAGCCGACCGAGGCGAATCTGGCCTTCCTCCATTCATTTGTGAAGCTACTGCTCACGAACTCCGGTGCCGTGCTGGCCCCGGAAGACGAAGACGATGTCTTTCGCTCGGTCAAAGGTATCTACAATCTGCCGCCGGCGATGCGGCGGCTGGCGAATCTGACTCTGCCCAGGCACCTGGATCTCTATCTGGGCAAGTGGAGAGACCAAGGGGTCTATCACGCGGTCTTCGACAACGTGGAAGACACTCTGTCGCTCGCACGGCTGCAATGCTTCGACTTTCAGGGGGTGAACAACCAGCAGTACGCCGACCTGATTGAGCCGCTGATGGTGTGGATTCTGCACCGCATAGACGCGGTGGTGTACGACCCGAAGAACCTCGGAGTGCCGAAGCACGTGCTCATCGAGGAAATCTTCTCGAACATGAAGAACCAGCAGCTGCTTGCAAGTGCGCTCGCGTCGATCAAGACGGTTCGGAAGAACCTCGGTGGCGTGACGCTCATCGGCCAGTCGGCGCAGGACCTCGGCGAGAACGCCGAGACGATTGTGAACTCCTGCACCTCATTTTTGTTTCTGCCGGACGCGACCTTCAACCGCAAGGCGTATGGCGAATTGTTCAAGCTCAGCGAACAACAACTGGACCTGATGGAGAGTCTGCGGCCACGTGAAGCGCTGTACGTGCGGCGGGACGGCATCACCAAGGTGGTGACGCTCAACCTGGACGCGCGCAGTTACGCCAAGTTCTCGACCCGGCCACGCGACAAGGTGCGCCGCAGCCGGCTGATCGAACGATATGGACTCGAAGAAGGCATCGAACGTTTCGCGCAAGGCGAGACGGTCGAGCCGTAACGCACCACCAACCCACGAAAGAAGGTTCACGATGGTTCTACGTTTGTGTCTCGCCGTCGCTGTCGCAGGAATTACCTCTGCGGTGTCCGCTCAAACCCCGCACCTCGAACCCAGTGCACCGCGCACCGTCGTGATCGCCGATGCCGCGACGCCACCTGTCATCCGCGCCGGGCTGTTGCAATCGACACTCATCGAGCTGCCAGCGGAAGAGAAGGTCGCGACGGTCTTTGGTGGCGATACCGTGAGCTGGGTCTTTGATGCGGGACACGTTGCCAGCCGGTACCTCTCGGTCAAGCCCAAGATGGCCGACGCCGCGACAGACCTGCACATCGTCTCCGACCACGGCAACGAGTACACGCTGGAGTTGCGCGAGATCTCGAGCGACAAGAGCAATCCGCACTTCGACTCGAAGGTCTACGTCACATCGAGCGATGCGGCAGCACGCGACAATCTCGCCAAGGCTCCGGTGTTTGTTCCGGCGGCGGAGGCAGAGGCCAGGGAAGCGCAGCTCCGTAAGGAAGCCGACACAGCGGCCAAGGCGGCTGCCGCCGATCATCAGGCCGCTGCAGCCCAGACCGAGTCGTTTCAGGCCCGGTATCCCGGAACCCTGCACTTCGACTACAGCTGGGACCAGAAGAAGGGCGGGGCACTGGGGATACAGCAGATTTGGCGCGACGACAAGTTCACCTACTTGCGTGGCCACTTTGAGGAGACGCCAGCGCTCTACGAACTGAAGGACGGGAAAGGCTCGCTAATCAACTACGACTTCGCGAACGGCCTGTACACGGTGCCGAAGACCATCGAGCAGGGGTATCTCGCGATCGGCAAGCAACGCGTGGACTTCAAGCAGATCAAGGCAGGGAGCTAACCATGGCCGAGACTCCGCACGCCACTGTTCCCGAACAGCCCGAGGCATCAACGCCCCTCGGCCGCAAGCAGCCCCTCCTTATCCTGTTGTTCCTCATCCTGCTGGTCCTCGTCGTCTCGACTGTCGTGAACGCCAGCCGGAAGGCCGCCCCGCTCAAGAGCCAGTTGACGGCAAGCCCGGCCACGGCCAACCCGCAACAGGTGCATGCGTTTGAGGCGCAACAGCAGGAATCGGCGAAGAAGGATCAGGAGGAGCAGGTACAACGCGCTGCTGCCGCAGCCTTACTGGTGCAGCTCCAGGCTGAAGAGGCTCCCGGCCCGGAGGCAGCAAGTGCTCCTCCCCTGACGCCTGCCCAGCGCGCTGCGATGTATGGCGTGGAGAACCCCGATGCCCCGCGCAGTACATCACCCTACTCCGAGCGGCAGGCCGAGGCCAAAGAGGCTGCTCTGGCGCGTGAGCGGCAGCGCCAGGAGGCACGCGACAGCGACACCGTGGTGGTGGACTTTGCGCAGCAGCCAACAGGCACTGCTGTACATGCCGATCACGCAAGCGAGCCCCCACCAGCCACACCTTCGATGCCCAGCAAGACCGAATCTGTCGCTCCAGCTTCAGAGCCCGCCGAGGCCAGCGATGCCGCGATCCATTCGTATGACTTCGACCGCTACGACGGCAAGCTCTTCCGGATCTTTGAGGGAAGCTTCTTTGAAGGAGTCGTCACCAACCATATCGATGGCGGGTTGGCCGGTCCGATTCTGATCATGCTGACGACCGACTACTACTCACACGATCACCAGCAGCTTCTTCTGCCGCAGGGTACGCGGCTGATTGGCACGGTGCAGGCGGTCAACAACAGCCAGGCACGGCGCATGGTGGTCACGTTCCATCGGGCTATCTGTCCGGATGGCTTCTCGGTCGATCTTGCGAACTTTGCAGGGCTCGACCCGATTGGAACGACCGGGCTTGCGACGAAGGTCGACAACCGTTACCTGCAAAGCTTCGCGGTCGCTGCGGTGTTGGGTGGATTGGGTGGTCTGGCTCAGATTGGCAACGACGCCAGCATCCTGACGCCTTCGGTGGAGATACGTACAGGGATCGCATCCCAGACCAGCCAGGAAGCTGAGCAGATGCTCAATCACTTCCTCAACCGGCTTCCCATCATCACGCTCAAGGAAGGCTCGCGTGCGCGCATCTACATCGGCCGCGACCTGTTGGTCCCATCCTACGCAGAGCATCGCGTCGAACCCGCACTCTAAACGAAGGAGTCCCGTATGCAGCTCCGTTCTCACACGCTCCGCAATATCGTCCTCACCGCAACGTTTCTGGCGCTGTCCACGCTGCCCGGACAGGCTCAGTTCGGCGGCATCGTCTTCGACCCTACGCAGTCCGTGCACGCGCTCCAGCAGATCGCACAGAACGTCCAGAACAGCATCACGTGGCAGCAGCAGCTCTTCAATGAGATCCAGATGGTGGCGACACTCGGCAAGGACTACCAGCAAGCGGTGACGACCTATAACACCATCTACAACAACCTGCGCACCTTCAGCACCAAGGCGCTCTGGCAGACCATCCAGGCGCGGCTGAGCATGGCGAGCTTCGCAAATCAGTTTGGTGAGACAACCGGACTCCAGTCCGTGACCAGCGGGCAGGCACCGGGTACGGCAAATCAGGTGTGGCGGTTGATGAATCTGGGCCTGAACGCTACCTCGTCGTCGTATCTGAGTAGTCAAGTGCTGGGAACGAGTTCTGCCTTGGTCACGCTCTCGCGCATGGAGGCGCTCGACGGCGTCTCGACGCAGTGTCTCAACGCGGTGGGCGACTACAACGCGGTACGCTCCGCCAATACCTCACCCTTAGGCGCCCTCATGCAATCGCAGTTTGATAGCACCAGCGCAACCAGCAGCGAGCTTGAGCAGATGAATCTGCTCAACATGGCGAACGCGCACCATCTCAACGAGGCGCAGGCCCAGGGCGCGCTGCACGCCTGTCAGGCCGCGCAGGCAGCCATCCAGAACATGGCCCAGCGAACCGCTGCAGCCAATGAGATCAACAACGCGGCGTTTGTGCAGCAACAACGGGCCACGAATAACTCCGCACCCGCCAATAGCTCCGCAACCTGGCAGTCATACCTCCCTTAACGCGGAACGACGCCCTGCACGTCGACCAACCACCTCTGCTACGCGAGGAGTCTCTGTCATGCTCGATCACTGGATCCTGCCGCTGGCGTACTTTCAGCAAGCGGTCACCGCCCCGGGTGTGGACTGGCTGTATCAGTTCACCAACAACCTGACCAACCTGACGACCCAGAACGGTGGCGCGCTCTCCGCAATCGGCCTCACGCTGCTGGCCTTCATCAGTCTCTTCAAGCTGGTCCGCATGGTGATCGACTGGAATATCGCCACCATGACCATCAGCCTGCGTGCGCAACCGGTGCGGATCGGCGATCTTGTTGAGTTCATGTTGCAGCTGATTCTATGCCTGCTGATCCTGAACTACTGGGTCACACCGATTCCAGGTGCTGGCTTTGGGTTCAACCACCTCTTCTCCTACTGCGCCCAGGTAATCGTTGCGGCGCTGGATCAGAACTCGCTGACGCAGTTGCAGAGCGCGCTGAGCACAGCTCTCAACAACACCCCGCAACCGAACTATCTAGCGCCGCTCGAGATTCTTGCCTATCTGCTGGTCTACGTCTTTGTCGGCCTTGCCGGGGGTGTCCTCTTCCTCATCAACTGTTCGTCGTTCATCTTCTACGGCGTTGCGGCGTTGTTCGGGCCGGTCTTCGTGCCGTTGCTCATGACACGCACCTTTCGCGGCAAGTTCTTCCACTTTGTGGATGTCTTGCTCAGCTTTGCCATGATCCGTGCGGTTGCAGCGGCCTTCATCTTCGTGTGGTCGGGGTTCCTGATCACGTTTCTGCAGCAGACCTTCAACGGCGACTACTCGCTGCCGATGTGGATCGCAAACCTCTATGGGGTGATAGCAGTCTTCATCGCCTTCATCCTGAACATGGCGATGGTCCCCGCCATCACGCAGACACTCTTCGGTGGTGGCTCCGGAACCGCTGGCAAGGTCGCCCAGATGGTTGAGAGCCTGCTGGTCCGCGCCGCGCTGGTCTCGTAGCTGTTCCTAACCAGTCCATGAAGCACCTAACGGAGGCCCTGTGAACCACGAAGTCCTTACACCCAGCCAGATCCTGCGCACCGATGAGATTGCACACGAGAAGTATGTCGGCTTCTACGCCGAACGCAGGATGAGCCGTCTGGTCATCCTGGCCGAGAGTGTCCTGTTGCTGGCCGCGTTTGGCGTGATCGTAACGCTCGCGCGCCGGCCTGTTCCATCACGCTATGTCCGGATCGACGAGGTGGGCCGGGCGACGGCCATTCAGTACTCCGATCTCGCCTACTCGCCGCGCGAGGGCGAAGTCCGCACCTATCTGACCGATTGGGCGAACGATCGCTACACCCTCAACCGCGCGACCATGTCGAAGCAGTACCCGATGAGCTACTACTTCCTCTCGGCCTCGCTCGCCAGCCAGTACATGGCCGAGGACAACGCGGCCCATCTTGCGACTCAGGTTCTCAACAACCAGGTTGAGTCGAGCGAGGCTGAGGTCGAGAGCGTCACCATCACGTCGATGGGGCAGGAGACGGTGAAGGGCGTGACGATCGCGCGGGGAACGGCGCTCATCAACCTGACCAAGGTCTTTGCGCCACGCGACTCCCATCAGCCGCGCCGGGAGCGCTGGGTGATCTCCGTGACCTACTACCTGAACCCCGCGCAGGTCAGCACCGCAGCCCAGACCTTTCCGCAGTTCGAGACCATCAATCCTCTGGGACTGACGATCACCGAGTTCCACGAGAACCGCGTCGCGGTCGAGCCGATGAATCCAGCCGCAACGGCTCCGGCAAACACCGCCGCACTCGCTGCAACGGCGGAGGTGAGCCGATGAGCTGGGACCTGATACTGGGCTTCTTCCCCGAGGAGATGCAGCGCCTCATCCTGGACGAGACTATCTCGGACCTGATGATCAACGGGACGACGGGGGTCTTTGCAGACCGGAACGGCGTCGTTGAACCGGTAGCGCTGCGCGCGCAGCTCTCGACCGAGACTCTGCTGGCGGCGACCCAGCAGATCGCCCGCAAGCTCGGCCAGAACCTCTCCGAGCAGAACCCGATCCTCAACACCCGCCTTCCGGATGGCTCGCGCGTCGCCGTGGTGGGTCCACCGGCCTCGATCCATGGCATCACCATGACCATCCGCAAGTTCAACCAGTGGTACAGCACGGACGATCTCATCGCCGCTGGGGCGATGCCGGAGCGCGTACGCGACACGGTTGTCCAGATGATGAACGAGAAGAAGAACGGCCTGATCGGCGGAGGCACCGGAGCAGGGAAGACGACGCTCCTGAAAGCACTGCTCGACCACATTCCAAACCACGAACGGCTGTGCATCATCGAGCAGCCTGCGGAGCTTCAGGTGCTGCACGCCAATGCCCTCCGGTGGGAGGCGGTCGAGGCGATCCCGGGGCAGGCGGAGATCACTCCCAGCGAGCTGGTCGCGGCAGCACTCCGTCACCGTCCCGACCGGATCATCCTCGGGGAGATTCGCAACGAGTGTGCGTATGACCTGTTGCAGGCCATGAACACCGGGCATGGCGGCACACTCTCGACCATCCATGCACGGTCGGCGTGGGACGCACTCGATCGTCTGTCGAACCTGGCCTTGAGTGCCCGCCCCAACCTCAATCATGGCTTTGTGCGGTCCGAGGCCGCACAAGCCATCGACTTCGTCGTCTATTGCGAGCGAGACCAGAGAGGCCGGCGGCGCGTGCGCGAGTTAATTACGGTCGAGGGCTATAGCCACCACGAGCAGAGCTTCACAACCAACATCCTCTACCGGGCTGCCGCCTGAACCGACTGACAAACCAACCCGAATCGATGGAGTCTTCCATGCATCTTCTTCTCGCCAATCCGGCAGCACAGACTGATCTGCAAGCGCCCATTGCGTATGTGCCTGCCAGCCGTCGTACCTCACGCAACCAGTGCTGCGAAGGCCATCCCGAGCAGGCCAGGTTGAACCGTCGAGGGGCGCGGTGTTGGGAGCGACTGGCATGCCTGAGGAAGAGATGGGGTGACGCTGGTTCAGGAGGAGTCTACCGTCCCGTATCCCGTCCTCTGCCCTGGGATCACGCTGCGGGGCTACAACCGGCGCCCTGCGGCTCGGCGCTCTTCTGCTTCGTGTTCCACGCCCGTTGGGTTACGGTTTCCAGCTTCGCCGGACCCTCCGCAAATGCAGAGCTTGGCGCTTGGGAGCCGTGCCCACTTGCTGGGCTTCGCCAGGTGTGACCCGGTCAGCGAACGGGAACTTCAACGAAACGGAGAACATCACCATGTACCAGAACAAAGTCACCCTCATCGGCTTCCTCGGCAACGACGCCGAGGTTCGCACCAACGACAGCCGCAGCTTTACCACCCTCTCGGTGGCAACCAAGTCCTCCTACAAGAAGGACGGCCAGTACGTCGCGCACACGGAGTGGCATCGTTGCGTGGTCTTCGGCAAGCTGGCTGAGTTCGCTGGCACGCTCCGCAAGGGAGCCCATCTGCAGATCGAAGGCGAGCTGCGCAGCCGGGTCTACGAGCCGAAGAAGACCGGCAAGAAGCAGCCGGAGAAGAAGACCATCTGGGAGATCCGGGTGAACTCGATTCTCAAGCTGGACCGGGCCGAGAAGGCTAGCCCGGAAGAGCAGGAAGCCGAAGCGCAGCTTCCGCTCGAAGCAGCGGCCTAAGCCCCGCTTCTCGTAACCACCCGGAAGCCCGGCCAACGCCGGGCTTCCAACCCTGTGAGACCCGCCATGTCTACGAAGCTCGTCCAAGAGTTCCTATCCCGTTGCTTCAACCCGGAGGAGACGCTCGCCCTGCTTCTTCTCCGCGAGAGTCCTCGGGCGATGCAGCAACGCATCGTGACGCTCCAGCAGCTACGGATGCCACGCTATCTCGCCTGGCTGGCCTACGAGAATGCCAAGGGCGCCAACATCTACGTCTCCGCCAATCCGCTGCTCTCCGGAAGTCGCAGACGCACCAAGGACAGCATTGAGCAGGTCCGGCACCTCTACCTCGATCTCGACACGGATGGCGAAGCACGTTTGGCCGCATTGCGAGCATCGCAGCATGTGCCCACGCCGAGTGTGATCCTCCAGACCTCACCGGCCAAGTACCAGGTGCTCTGGAGGGTCGCTGGCTTCGACTTCGACCAGCAGGAAGCGACCCTCAAAGTGTTGGCCCAAGCCTTCGGCGGAGACCCTGCTTGCACCGATCGCAACCGGGTGCTCCGGCTCCCTGGATTCCGAAACTGCAAGTACGCGCTCGCACACGTCGTCACGGCGGAGTATCCAAGCACGACAATCTACTCGCCGCAGGACTTCCGGCTGAGTGGAATTGAGTCACTGTCCACGGCCGCATCGCTGCGACCTACATCCGCAAAACCCAAGGGACCACGGACTCCTTCCGAAGAAGACTGGGCATGGACCTTCGAGCGCCTGCGGCTTGGCGTAGACGCCCGGCAACTCACGCACGAACTCTCCCTCCGACGCCCCGACAAACCCAACCCCACGTACTACGCCGCGAGGACCGTCGATCTCGCCTCGGCACGGCTTGCGCTGCGTGCCGGAGCTGCGCTTGACGAGGTGATCGCGCAGCTCTATCAGCGTCGTTTGCAGGAGCTTGCCCCACAGCGTTGCGCGTCGCGCGCCAGAGAGATTGCGGCTACCGCGCAACGCATGCTCGCCCACCCCGAATCCACCACCCACCTACCCACTCAGGAGAACCCCGATGCCACTGCTTGAAGTTGTTCAAGTCCGCCAGATCAGCGCCTTCATCCGCCTTACCGAGACGACCGCCAATCAAGTCGATCAATATGCTGCTTTCATCCGAGCCAGTGGGGATGATGTCGTCGAGCAAGCCCTCGTCTACGTCTTCTCGAAAGACCGCGACTTCCAGGACTTCTTGAAGACCGACGAAGCTCGGGCTGTACCGTCCACGTTGCGAGTCCGCAGGCCGTCACCTGCTGACGCAGCGGAGACGGCTTCGAAGAAGCCTTCGCCTTTGCCGGATGCAAGCCTCTCCGGTCCGCAGCATGGGTCCGCAAAGAAGGTCTAGCCCCGTCAGGATGGGGTAGCTGCACCACCGCGGTGCTGCGCACCGGAAGAATGTTGACACTCCATCCCTCCGAGGGTCGTGCAAAGTGGCGAAAAGGTTCCGTTTGGAAACGCGCAGATGAGGAACAACTTACATGGCACGGCGGTTCCAGTTGCAACCAGTGCGGTTGCAATTGGAACCGGCCAGAAAGGAACCGTGATGGCGACCCGAGGAGCCAATCCAAATCATGCCCGGACGGACGAAACGTCACTGTCGAGAACCGAGAGTCTGGCGACCCGCTTCACGGAAGCAGAAGTGAGCACGCTCGGCAATGCCGCCGCGGCAGCCGGGAAAACGATCCGGGCTTGGTCGCGCGATGTTCTGCTACGCGAAGCCAGGCGGGCGCAGGAAGACATGCTGTTCACGGAGCTCATCGCAACGCGCATGGTCCTTCTGAATCTTCTGAAGCCTCTTGCAATGGGCCAGCCAGTTACGGCGGAGGATTTCGCGCGAATTACCGCTTCCGTGCGGAACGAGAAGCGGAAAGTGGCTCAAGAAATCCAGCAACAATACCTGCCCGCAGCGCCGAAGGAGGCCTGAGATGGCGAGTCAATGGGGACGCCGGGAAACCATCATCTGGCCGCCGCACGTTCCGATCCTGAGCTACTGCGCCATTTCTTCGGCGATCCTCTGCACCTGCCTTTTCGTCTGGCAACGGATCAACTTCTCGCTTGAGCCTCTGCAGAAAAGCTACCTCACCGCCTACGTCCGGTCGGACGTAGGCGCAGTCTTCAAGGCCCGTCAGAGCTATCGGCTCATCTACCTCGGCGGCGGCAAGGCGAAGGCCCGCGTCGCACTTCCTGCCGACTTGGTAGACGGGACAACTTCGCTGCCCAACGGGCAGATCTTCCCGGTGGGACTCGGGGATGTTGCCCGACTTCAGGGCTATCGCTGGTTCTTTCGCGGCCCTTCAGAGAAGTTCGCGGACGCGGCAATGCACCGCTGGCTTCGCACCTTCGTGTTCGGCGAGGAGAGCCTGTCGAGGCTCTTTGCCGTGAGCCTGATCGAGGGAGGTGTTGTCTCCGTCGCGCTACTTTGGTTCGCAATTCCGCAGGACATCCGGCGCTTCAAGCAGATGAAGTATGGGCGGGTGTTGCGTGGACCCCAGATGCTCACGCCCGAAGAATTCAACCGGCAGCAGAAGGGCGATGGCATCGGATTCAAGACGACGGAGTTGGGAAAGATGATGCGGATTCCGCTCCGTAAGGAGTCGCAACACTTCCAGATCATGGGCGATACCGGTGTCGGGAAGACTCAGCTCATCATGCAAATCCTCCGCCAGATTCGGGAGCGAGGTGACTCAGCCGTCATCTATGATCCGGCCTGCGAATATCTGCAACGCTTCTACGATGGTGAGCGCGGAGATGTTGTCTTGAACCCGCTCGACGAACGTTGCCCTTATTGGGGACCGGCCCAGGAGATGGCCTCGAATGCAGAGGCCGATGCCATTGCGGCGTCGCTCTACCAGCCTGCGACGGACGTGAAAGATGAGTTCTTTCACCAAACGCCTGCGCAGATATTCGCCCACCTACTTAGAAAGGGGCCGACCGCCCACCAACTCGCCGAGTGGATGGCAAACAGCGACACTCTGGAGACCTTGGTGGCCGGAACGGAGATGTCCTTCTACATCGACCGGAAGGCTGGCCCGCAACGCGCAGGCGTCCTTGCATCGCTTGGATTGGTCGCGAAGTGCTTTCGTATCTTGCCCGAGAGGGAGGAGACAAAGCGCACGTGGAACGCACGCACCTGGGCCAAGGAGCGGAAGGGATGGGTCTTCATTACCTCGCGTCCAGCCGAGAGGGAGACGCTTCGCCCCTTGCACTCGCTGTGGATCGATCTGCTCGTGATGCGGCTGCTCACAGCGCCTCAGCCAGGCCAGAAGCCGGTCTGGTTTGTGATCGACGAACTGGCGAGTCTCCAAAAGCTCCCGCAGCTTCACACCGCCATCACCGAGAACCGGAAGAGTAAGAACCCGCTCGTACTCGGCTTCCAGGGGAAGGCGCAGCTTGAGGTTATCTATGGCCACCTTGCCGAGGTCATGCTCTCGCAGCCAGCGACGAAGATATTCATGAAGACTGCGGAGCCGAAGGCATCAGAGTGGATCTCCGAGGCCATCGGGAAGGTTGAGATCGAACGGCTGAAGGAGACCAAGTTCGATGGCTCTCGATCTGGAAGAAACTTCACCGTGGATCGTCAGATTGAACCGCTCGTCATGGGCTCCGAGATCAGCGGACTCGATGACCGTCATGCCTATTTGAAGCTCGGGAATCTTGTCGCTCGCTTCGACTTCGACTACCTCGATCTGCCCACTCCGACTCCGGGCTTCCTGCCGCGACGCTCCCCGGATGGCGAGATGAGCTTCGATCCCGACACCTTGTTGCCTCGCGACAATCTTGATGCGGTCAGCACAGCCAAAGTTGATGTAGATGAGCCGCCAGGACATGGGGCGCCGCTTGCTCACAATCGAGAGCTCGAAGTGGCGACATCGCAGCAAACCACAGCACGTCAACCCGTCGAGCGAGAGCCTCTCGCGGCGTCCACTGAGCATGCGTCTGCGGCTGAAACTGAAAGGCAGAATGAGATTCACGATCAGCTTGGAAGACGCGCGCACGTCATCGAACAGGGAATTCTTTAAGCGATGTTGACGATCTCGAAACCGCTCAATTCTGCCCAGGCGCAGAGTTACCACAAGCTGGAGTTCACCTCCGATTCGCAGAACTATTACAAGCAGGGCGAATCGATCCAAGGAGAGTGGCAAGGGAAGCTCTCCGGCTGCTTGGGACTATCCGGGGAGGTGTCCCCGCTGGAATTCTCCCGGCTCGCGGACGGCATCCATCCGCAATCAGGCGAAGCACTGGTACGGCACCGAGTAGCAACCGAATACCAGAATGCCGATGGCACAACCACGAAATCGGTTGAGCATCGGGCGGGTTGGGACGCCACCTTTTCCGCGCCAAAATCGGTTTCGCTCACAGCTCTGGTCGGAGGCGATCATCGTGTTCGAGAAGCCCACCGCGCAGCCGTCACAACGGCTCTGGACGAGTTGGAACGCTATACCCAGGCTCGGATCGGCGGCAACAATCCAGCCGAGAGTACCGGGAAGTTCATCGCTGCGAAGTTTGAGCACGATACGGCCCGTCCGGTCGCAGGTTACGCCGCGCCACAGCTTCACACCCACGCTGTCATCTTCAATGTCACGGAGCGGGAGAACGGCTCGACCCGCGCCTTGCAGGAGCGGGCACTGTTCGAGAGCCAGCAGTATGCGACCGCTATTTATCAGTCGGCTCTCATGTATCAACTCCGCCAGCTTGGCTACGAAATTGAATCCGGGAGAAGCGGCGCACCCGAGATCAAGGGGTATTCGCAGGAGTATCTGGATGCCTCCAGTCCACGGTCGCGACAGATCAGAGAGCAACTTGAAAAGAGCGGATTCGTGGGTCCCGAGGCAGCTCAAATCGCGGCACACTCCACCCGGGACCGCAAGCAGACGCTCTCTGCCGAGGAGGTGCTTCGAGCGCACAAAGAGATGGCCGCCGCCTTCGGAGATCAGCCGCAGAAGGTGATCGCCGCTGCTCGCCACCGCGCCGCGCAGCACGATCGAGAGCCCAACCGAACGACGCTCGCGAAAGAAGCCGTGACGTTCGCACGCGACAGCATCTTCGAACGTGAGGCGGTTGCCGATGAGCGGGTGATTCTCCGCGATGCCCTCCGGCGCGGTATGGGGCATGCGTCCCATCGTGAGATCCGACTTGAGTTTGACCGTCGTCAAGAGGCTGGAGAACTTCGCATCGTCCAAGGGATGAAGCACAGTTCCGCGCGCAGCTTGACTACACCTGAAACCATCGCCGCCGAGCGGGCGAACATCCGCTATGTCCTCGAAGGACGCAATGCCGTTGCGCCGATCATGTCTGCGGAGATGGCCCGAGAACAGGCTAAGGCACGACCCTTTTTGAATGAATCGCAGCGTCGAGTCATCGAAGAAGTTCTTAACTCGTCCGATCGCATTCACGGGCTACAGGGATTGGCCGGCACCGGGAAAACCACGACGCTCCAGAGTATCCGCGAAGGAGCGGAAGCGAGCGGCTACATCGTCGAAGGATTCGCGCCAACTTCCAAAGCGGCTGGCCAACTTCGAGAGGCCGGCATCGATGCTACGACCCTCCAGAGCTTTCTCGCGCGTGGCCAGAATCATCCGAGCGCCGATCCTGCCAACCGCCATCTCTATATGCTCGATGAGTCCAGTCTCGCCAGTACCAGGCAGATGAGATCGTTTCTGGAAAAACTCAATCCCACTGATCGAGTTCTTGTGATCGGGGACACTCGCCAGCATCAAGGCGTAGACGCCGGACGCCCCTTCCAGCAGATGCAGGAAGCGGGGATGCAGACCTCCCAGTTAGACAGGATCATGCGCCAGAAAGACCCCGAACTGCTTAAGGCCGTCCAGCATCTTTCGAACAACGAGACGGTCGAGGGCATAGCCATGCTAACGAATCAAGGCCGGGTCACCGAGGTGCGAGATTCCCAGGCTCGCATCGCCGCGATTGCCCGGGACTACGCTGCGAACCCGACCAGCACGATCATCGTCTCTCCGGACAATCGAAGCCGCCAGCAGATCAATGAAGCCGTCAGGGTAGAGCTGCGGCGAAACGGAACTCTTGCTGAAGACGGCCACGTGTTCCAGACGTTGTCGCACCGATCGGATATGACCGGAGCTGATCGCAAATGGGCGGCGCGGTACAGCGAAGGTGACGTCTTGCAGTACAACACCGGAAGCAAGACCGAAGGCATCGAGCGCAACAGCTTTGCGACGGTCCGCTCCGTCGATGCAAGCGCCAACGCCCTAACCGTTGAGCTGCAGAATGGGACAAGGGTCACATACGACCCGCGCCGCTTGCAGGGCGTGAACGTGTTCCGTGAGATGGAGCGTGAGTTCGCGGCTGGCGACCGACTTCAGTTCACTGCACCAAACAAAGAGCTCAAGGTCGCGAACCGCGACCTAGGAACAGTCATCGGAGTGGACGAAGGGAAGATGACGGTACGCTTGGACGGCAAGGTGCAACGCATTGTGACTTTCAACCCGACGGACTTTAGGCAATTTGACCACGGCTATGCCGTCACATCGCATAGCTCTCAGGGAATTACCGCTTCCCGAGTTCTCGTTCATATAGACACTGATTCCTCGCGCAGTCTCATCAACAGTCGGCTCGCCTATGTCTCCGTTTCCCGGGCTTCTCTCGATGCCCGCATTTACACGAACGAGGCGCAAACGCTCGGAGAACGCCTGCAATCCGATGTCACGAAGACTGCCGCACTCGATTCGGTCTGCGGACCTGCCTTAGGCGAGCAATCTCCAATCCTGGGTCCGACCGTAATCGGATCTGACCAAAGCAAGATTGAGGTGGAACGCCCTGGGATGAGTCTTTGAGCCAGTTTCGCCTCGGACCGCCGTCGAAATATGGGTGTTTGTGGGTGGATGATTGGCGATGACGCGCAAACCTTGCAATTATGAAGTCCTTTGGCATAAATACAAGGTGCATATCCCTCGCCACATTCAGCCGGTGGTCTTTCAGATGCTGAATCAGTTTCCAGCCGTAGCGATCCTGGGCCCCCGCCAGGTGGACTGGATTTCGCTAGGGATGGCCGGGATTCACCGCTCAAGTACACTTGCGGACTTGGTGGCTGGTGTGTTCTTCGCGCTAGG
>JAGWNX010000165.1 GCA_028872955.1 Acidobacteriota bacterium | reverse complement strand
GTTGCCTGGCGTAGGAGACAAAGTCAGGGTGACAGGAACCGTTCAAGCCAACGGAGGGATCCAGGTGAGCAGCCTGACCGAACTTGATCTCGCCAGCGCAAACCCGATCACTCTGGTCGAAACATACGAACCCAATTCGATCTCAAGCCAGGCCGCGGCCGTGGACGGCACGCCTGTCTACACGATCAACATGCTCGGTATCCCGGTGACCGTGGGCGTCGACACGAGTCTCGAGGATGCGGGAGTCAACCCCGTTTCTGGCACGGCGATGGTAACTCCGTTCAACATCACAAGCTTTCAGACGTACATTTCCGCGCTCACAACCCCTCCGGACGTACACGTGGTCGCGGCAGTGAGCCCAAGCGGCAACCTGGTCGCGCAACACTTGCGCCTTACGCCCGGTAACGTGTCGCCTGTCTATCAAGTAGGCGGCAAGATCACGACAGTGGACACTTCCGGCAATTTCGTGATTGGCGCTGTGCCTGCAGTCCATTTTGCAGGCATCCCTGTCACCAGTGTCAACGGAGTAACCACGTCGATCACTATTGTGCCGTCAACCCAAGACCTCACCCAACCGCCGGCGCCACCTTTATTGCCGGTCGCTTTGGCCAGCGCTCCGCCGATTGCCTTGCCCCCGCAGGCGCTGGCGTCTTTCAGGGCACAGGTCTTGGTGGGCAGTGTGGTCGTCGCGAATGGCGTCGATGCGTCTTTCGCGGCGAGCGTGGCCGCGCTGGCGACTGCACTAAAGCTGAAGCAGCCCTTGAGCCCGCTTGCTGGCGGCGCGCTGCCGACGACGGGGCTCTTGCTGCAGTCCGTCATCAATGAAGGAAGCAACATCCGGATGCCGCACGACGTCAACGCTCTCAATTAACGGCGAGCCGTTCGCATTCGAAGTCGATCGCTGGCCATCTCGGCCAGTTCGCACACCGGACCGTGGACGGCACACCGTTCCAGAAATGGGAGGCGTGCCGGCCGGTGGCAGGCGGGCCAGACCTTCAACGGTTCCCTGTCAGCTGCCGGTTCGGTGACCCTGGCGCAGTTTGCGCCGGGCCAGTTCCCCTACGCCGTGTCCTGTGGAGGTTCGCCAGCGGCCTCGATCACGGTGTCCGTGATCGCGCCAGCAGCGCTCGACAACAGGGTTCCCCTGGTCGTCGACCAAGGGGTTGGCAGCGCAGGGGCTTCGAACCAGAGTTACATCACTGTGAACGTGTGCGCTCCTGGTACCGCAAGCTGTCAGACGATAGACCACGTGCTCGTGGACACGGTCTCCGTGGGCTTGCGGCTGCTCGCATCCAGGGCGCCTGGCCCTGGCCAGCCTCGGTGCTCCGGCAGCGCTCAACGCCTCAGGCAACCCCAACGGCATTTGCACCCTCTTCCCTTCGGCCCCGGCGACCACGG
>JAGWNX010000164.1 GCA_028872955.1 Acidobacteriota bacterium | reverse complement strand
TGGCGGCAAGCACATGTTCCATACCACCCATGCCTTCGCCTTGCTCGGCGGCGCCGGGGTGACCCAGGTGCTGCAGACCACGCTGCAGCAGACGGTTCGCAGCCCCGACGGGCGCTTCGAGTACACCCTGGCGCTGAACAGCCTGCCCTACGCGACCGGTGCCCGGATATTCAACGTCCCGAAGGCGGACGACGGCCTGGTGATGCTCGGGGTGCGCCGTGTATGGAGCGCGCAGCGCTCCTGCCCGAAACTGGGATTCGCCAACGATCGAGCCCACCCCGCGCTGCTGAAGGGCGAATGCCTGTCCCACGGGACGCCGCCCTCACGGGATGCGACGGCGCTGGACCTGGAGTTGTGCATGCCGAACACGGATATCTCCAACGTCGACGGGCGCCTGCAATGCGCGTCGAGGTTCAGCGGGCCGTTCGAGCAGCAATTCCAAAAATACGACGGAAATCTGCGCGGCTCCTATGTCTACACCCATCATGTCCTGCAGGTCTATTCGAACGACGAGCCTCCACGCCAGCTGGCCATGTTGCAGAACCCGGAAATGTGCAGGCCGGGCTCGATTTCGTTCACCGCACGGACCCACCTGAAGGCCCATTACAGCTTGAGTTGTCAACATCAATAGCGCGACGAATGACTCATTCGCAGCCACGAAACGTTCGACGCCGCGGATATCGAGCCCCATCGTCACGCAACCCGGATTCACTCGTCCGCCGGCTGCTCGCTCCGGAGCTCCGGCTGTCCTACGCAGGAGGTTTTCATGAAATTTCGTCGAACCCTGGCCGCTCTTCTCGTTGCGGCCGTGCCGCTGAGCAGTTGGGCCAAGGATTACCAGGGGGTCATCGGTACGCGATTGCTCAACGATGCCAAGCCGACCACCGGGGCAGACCTGTACCTCGGATTTCTCAATGGAACCGCGAACCCCATCAGCGTCTCGGTGGCTGCAGCCAACAACCCGGAGAGGGCTTTCGAGGTGTTCGAGATGCCGGTCAGCATCCCGCCGAACTCGAGCCCGGCACTGGCTGCTTCGGACGGGGATTACGCGGCCCAGAACCCCCTGCTCGCGGCGGGCGGGCTGGCGTTCGCAAACTTTCCACAGCCAGGACAGGGGCATTTCCGTTATCGTCGTGACATGAACGTCAGCCGGGAGCCCGACTCCCCTACGACCATGATCTGGGACCTGCCCCGCGAAGGCACGATCATCTATCGTCTGACTCCGCAGGGACATGGTGCGGGGCCGAAGTCGGGGGTCACGCTGACCATCACGCACGGTTACGACCTCGGCGGCTTCAATTTGGCTGCCGCGGCCCGCGATCTGGGCATCGCGGGCGGGGCAACCGCCGGATTGACGCTGCTGGGAACCAGCGCCTATGCGGCGCGCACCATCGGCCGCATGGGCTGG
>JAGWNX010000025.1 GCA_028872955.1 Acidobacteriota bacterium | reverse complement strand
CGGTCCGTGATGGAGAGGTATCCCTCCGCATCGATGGTGCCGATGTCCCCTGTCTTGAACCATCCGTCGGCGGTAAACACCTCGGCCGACTCCTGCGGCTTGTTCCAGTAGCCGGTAAAGATGGTTGGGCCATGTACCTCCAGCTCGCCGTCTGCGGCCAGCCGCACCTCCACGTTGGGCTGGCGCTGGCCCACCGTGCCAATGCGATGGGCCGTAGGGTTGTTCAGGGCAATCACGGGTGAGGTCTCGGTTAGCCCATAGCCCTCAAAGATGCGAATGCCGGCATCGGCAAACCAGCCAGCCGTGTCCATACCCAGCGGCGCGCCACCGGAGACGAAGACCTTGACACAGCCGCCAAACGCCTCGCGAATCTTGCTGAAGACCAGCTTGTTGGCTAGACTCCAGGCCAGCCCCCCGGGCACCGTACCTGCCAGCGTCTGCGCCCGATGCCGACGACCCACCCCAAGCGCCCATTGCAGAATGGTGCGCTTCACGGGCGACGCCGCAGACTTGCCTTCCACGGCCTGGCGAATCTTCTCATACACGCGCGGCACCGCCACAAAGATGGTTGGCCTCACCGCCTTCATCGCCTCGGCCAGCAGGTCAAACTTCGGGCAGTAGGCCAGCTGCGCCCCGTCACGCATCAGCGCATAGTCCAGGTGCCGCGCCGTCACGTGTGAGAGCGGCAGGAACGACACGCATCGATCCGTTGCGTTGAAGCCAAACGGTGCCGTCGAGTAGTTCAGGTTGCTGGCCAGGTTGCCATGCGTCAGCATCACGCCCTTGGACTCGCCTGTAGTGCCCGACGTATAGATGATGGTTGCCAGGTCCTCCGGCTGCACGGCAGACGCTCTGGCGTCGAATGCCGCGTCCCGCTGCTCCAGCTCAGGGGCACGCGCCACCAGTTCGGCAAAGCTGGCCGCGCCGGCGTGTTCCCCGGCGTCCATCACCACCACATGCTGCAGCGCCGGCAGTTCGCCGGCCTGGCTCAGCTTGTCATACTGCTCCGCAGAGCTGACCACGGCCACCCTGGCGCCGGAGTCGCGCAGCATGTAGCCGATCTGCTCTGGCGTCAGCGTCGGGTACAGGGGCACATCCACCGCGCCCAGCGCGAGCACGGCGAAGTCCGTCACCGCCCACTCCCAGCGATTCTCTGCCAGCAGCGCTACACGGTCGCCCTTGCCGATGCCCCAGACTGCCAGCGACTCTGCCAGGGCACGCACCCGGCCGTAGACCGCGGCAGATCGAATGGGGTGCCAGCCGCCCTCCGCATCGCGCATCTGCCATACGGCATAGTCACTGCGCGCTGCCACCTGCAACAGCACATCGTTTACGGTCCTCAGATCTGCCATGATCCTCCCGTCCCCACGAGGCACCGGGCTGGCGCAGCGCACAAACACCCTGCCCTCATCGCGGTGTTATCCCGTTCAGCAGCATATCCACGACCTGGGCTGCCGTTGACTTCGCATCATAGACCCTTCCCGTGAACAGCGCAGAACTCAGCAGCTCGTCCATGGCTCCAAACAGCACATGCGCCACCACGCCGTCGGAGACATCCTGCCGGAAGATGCCCTCACTCTGGCCTCGGCGGATAATCTCGCGCACCAAGCTGATATACCGCGCCAGATGATGCAAGGAGAACTCTGAGATGAACCTGGCGCTCTGCCGCACCTCGGTCTGCATCACGATGGCCAGGTTCCGGTTCACGGTATGGCTCTCCAGGTGCACCTGCGCGATGTACTCCAACTGCTCGCGCGCACCGGTCAGCGTCTCGAACCGCTCCGTCACCTGCTGATGAAAGCGCTCAAACATGGTGTCAATGGCGGTGCGCAGCACGTCGTCCTTACTCTTGAAGTAAAGGTAGATGGTGCCATCGGCAACACCGGCGCGCGCAGCAATCGCGCTCACCGGCGAGTTGAAGTACCCGTTCTCGGCGATGACGGCGACCGCTGCATCCAGAATGCGCTCGTACTTATCGCTGCCCGGGCCACTGGCCGGTCGGCCGTTTTCTGTCTTCTTCATTCGGTTCTACCTGCCGATCTTGTCCAACGCCTGTGCGGCCCGTCCCACTGCGCTGGACCAACACTCTGGCCACACCATACTCGCCCAACTTCGGCAGAAAATCTACCGCCCCCTTGCCCGATGCCGTCCCCACCGCGAAGCAAGGCGGCGGCGGGGGCTCAAGCAATCGCTTCTGCGCCGGGAGGCTTGGCCTTGCACCCAGCAAAAAGCGCGGCCGGGATTGCTCCCAGCCGCGCAGCTTGCTGCTTGATGATGGACGAACCTAGGCCTGTGGCTTGGGGAAGAGCCGGACAAACGAGGCCGAATACTTCGACCATTCGTTCAGCATCTGCCTGGCCAGGCCGCTGTCTGCGCTCTTCACCTGCTGCTCCAGCAGTGCCTTCAGCTCCAACTGTGCCTCGGCATCCACCGTGGCAAAGGTCTGCGGCTCCACAAACTCCGGGTGATAGCGCTGCTCGGTGACGAAGCTGCCATCGTGGTCGTAGACCCAGGCGATACCGCCCGTCATGCCCGCACCAAAGTTGATGCCCGCACCGCCCAGTACGACGACGATTCCACCCGTCATATACTCGCAGCCGTGATCGCCAACTCCCTCCACAACCGCCTTTGCACCGGAGTTGCGAACCGCGAAGCGCTCGCCGGCGCGCCCGGCCGCCAGCAGCGTGCCAGAGGTCGCACCATACAACGCCACGTTGCCCAGGATGACGTGCCGACCGCTGTCCTTCGCCGCCTGACCGCACGCGCGAATGACGATCTCGCCGCCGGAGAGTCCCTTGCCGACGAAGTCATTGGCCTGGCCATCCAGCGTGAGCTTGATGCCCTGCGCCAGAAACGCGCCAAACGATTGCCCGGCCACGCCGTTCAGCTGAATCGACACATCCGCCGGCGTCTCCTGCTGCGCACGCAGCAGCGAGAGCTCGCCCGAGAGCCGCGCACCTACCGAGCGGTCGCAGTTGGCGATGTTTGCCGTGACGGCGTAGGGCTTGCTGGCGGCAATTGCCTCCATCGCAGGAGCCACCCAGGCCTCGTCCAGCGGCGGCTCCGGCATGGGCTGGTCGTTACGGACTCCCATCCAGCGCACAGGACCCTCAGCCACCTTGGCCAACATCGGCTGCAGGTCCAGGTTGCCATCAAAGCGAACCTGCTCCAGCAGGTCGGTGCGGCCGACGGCAGCCTCCAGCGAGGGCAGGCCGTAGCGGGCCAGCAGTTGACGCAGGTCAGCAGCCAGCTCCTCAAAGTAGCGCACCACATGCTCCGGCTTGCCGCGGAACTTCGCCCGCAGCTCAGGCCGCTGGGTTGCAATGCCCGTCGGGCAGCTGTTCAGGTGGCACTGACGGGCCATGTCGCAGCCCAGCACCACCAGCACCGCGGTGCCAAAGGCGTACTCATCCGCACCCAGCAGCGCCGCCACCAGCACATCGCGCGCCGTGGCCAGGCCGCCATCAGTACGCAGCCGCACCCGGCCACGCATGCCATTCTCCATCAGCACCTGCTGCGCCTCGGCCAGGCCAAGCTCCCACGGGTTACCCGCATACTTGATGCTGGAGAGCGCTGCGGCGCCGGTACCACCCGTGTTGCCGGCGATCACGATGAAATCGGCATAGGCCTTGGCCACGCCTGCCGCCACCGTGCCCACACCACAGCCGGAGACCAGCTTGACTCCGACAGCGGCCTTGGCGTTCACACGCTTCAGGTCATAGATCAGCTGCGCCAGGTCCTCAATCGAGTAGATGTCATGGTGCGGCGGCGGCGAGATGAGCGAGACACCCGGCTGCGCGTGCCGCAGGCGGGCGATCAAACCGCTCACCTTGTGACCGGGCAGCTGACCTCCCTCTCCGGGCTTGGCACCCTGCGCTACCTTGATCTCGATCTCCTCGGCGTGCGCCAGATACTCCGCCGTGACGCCGAAGCGGCCCGAGGCTACCTGCTTGATCTTGTTGTTGAGCGAGACGTGCACGGCAGGTGCCGCGACCACAGCTTCAGCTACCGCTGTTGCACTGCTGGACTGCGCGACCAGCGCACCGGAGGGTGACTCCGGGCCATGGGCAGGCTGCAGCTTGTAGACGGAAGAATCCTCACCGCCCTCGCCGGTATTGGAACGCCCACCCAGCATGTTCATCGCCATGGTGATGGTCGAGTGCGCCTCCGGGCTGAGCGAACCCAGCGACATGGCGCTGGCAATGAATCGCTTGCAGATGCTGCGCGACTCCTCCACCTGCTCCAGGGCCAGCTCCGGGCCTGCCGGACGAACCTCCAGCAGGTCACGCAGAACGGCCGGATCGCGTGCGACGACGTCCTTGGTAAAGATGGCGAACGCAGCGGTCGGGTCGGTCGGCTGGGCCACGCCGCGGGCGCTGCCGACTACGGACTGCAGTGCCTTGACCGTCGGCGGCTGCCAGGCGTGCGGCTCCGAGATGTCGGCCTTGCGGAAGCGCACCCAGCCGTAGTCCGGCAGGTCTACCGATGCCGGAGCCTCGGCTGCCTGCGCGGCACCCCAGTTCGCGCGCAACTGGCGCTCGAGTTCGGTAAAGCCGATGCCGGAGAGCGGCGCGGGTGTGCCGGTAAAGCAGCGGTCCACCACCGTCGAGTGCAGCCCAAGGATGTCGAACAGATGCGCGCCGCGGTAGCTGTCCACCACGGAGATGCCCATCTTGGACATGACCTTGGCCAGACCGGCGTCGAGCGCCTTCAAAATCTTCTTTTCGGCCAGCGCCGGCTCGGAGCCCGCCGGGGCCAGACGGATTCCCGTCTCCAGGGCCAGCCACGGGCATACCACACCGGCACCGTAGCCAATCAGCACCGCCGCATGGTGAATGTCGCGGCAGTCGCCCGCCTCGACCACAATGCCAGTCAGGCTGCGCAGGCCCGCAGCCACCAGTGCCTGGTGCACCGCACCGGTCGCCATTGCCATGGGAACCGGCAGCTGCTCCTGCGAGGCGCCGCGATCGGTCAACAGCAGCAGACGGCCACCCTTGCGAACCAGTTCGATCGCCTTGCCGCAGATCTCGTCCAGCGCCTTCTCCAGCGAGAGCTCCGGCCGGAAGAGACAAGGCAGCTCGGCCAGGTGCAGCTGCTCGGCGTGCGCATACTTGCGCTGGCGCAACGCCTCGATCTGTCCCAGGGAGACGAACGGAGACGGCAGCGAGAGGCCCGGCAGCGGTGCATCTTTATCCAACAGGTGAGGCCAGGGGCCGAGCCGTGTGTGCAGCGACACAACGCAGGCCTCGCGCAGCGGATCAATCGCCGGATTGGTCACCTGCGCAAAGCGCTGGCGGAAGTAGGCATACAGAGGACGCGGCGAACGGGCGAGAAAGGCGAGCGGCGTGTCGTCGCCCATCGACCACACGGCATCCTTGCCGTCCACAGCCATCGGCTGCAGAATCATGCGGACGTCTTCGCGGGTGTAGCCAAAGCCCCGCTGGGTGGCAGCGGCCGCCTCAGCCTCCGGCAACTCCGGCGCAGCTACGGCATCCAGCGGAGTCTCCTCCACCAGCTTGGCGTAGGTCGCCCCCGCGTCAAAGATCTCCAGCAGTTCGGCGTCCTCGTACACCTGGTGCTTCTGCAGGTCCACGGCGATCATCTGACCGGGGCCCAGACGTCCGCTGTGGGTCACCTTCTCCGGGTCCAGATCCACCAGGCCAGCCTCAGAGCCGGCGACGACCAGGCCGTCCGATGTGATGGCAAAGCGGCAGGGACGCAGACCGTTGCGGTCCAGCGCTGCACCCACCACTCGGCCATCGCTGAAGGCGATCGCGGCCGGACCATCCCAGGGCTCGGCGCAGTCCGTGTTGTAGCGCAGGAAGGGGGAGGAGTGGCGTCCCGAGGTCGCCGGCGGCAGCAGCATGCGGATCGACTCCGCCAGGGTGCGGCCGTTGTGCGAGAGCAACTCGACGGCCTCGTCCAGGCTGGTCGAGTCCGTGCCACCGCTGGTCAGAATCGGCTTGCACTCCACCGGCAGGGTCGCGTCGCGCGCAGCCATACGGGCGCGGTTGCCCCACACCGTGTTGATCTCGCCATTGTGGGCGAGCGTGCGGATGGGCTGGGCGCGGTGCCAGGTAGGCAGGGTATTGGTGGCGTAACGCTGGTGGAAGATGGCGAACGGCGTCACATAGTCCGTGCCCTGCAGGTCGCTGTAGAACTCCGCCAGCAGCGTGCCGGAGCACATTGCCTTGTAGACCACAGTCTGGGTGGAGAGCGAACAGACGTAGCCAGTCACCTCGCCGCGCTCGTGGAAGCGCTCAAAGCGCTTGCGCGACAGATACAGGCGGCGCTCCATAGTCTCCTGCTCGCCGGGCAGCGCATTGGCCACCAGCACCTGGCGGATGCGCGGCATCGTGCTCAGCGCAATCTCACCCAGCACCTCCGGGTGCACCGGCACATCGCGCCAGACCAGCACCTTCAGGTCATACGAGCTCAGGCAGCGCTCCAGCACCTGCTCGGCGCGGGTCTCGTCGGGCGGCAGCAACAGCATGCCCAGGCCCAGCAGTTGATCGTCGGCCAGCGTCAAGCCGGTCTCGCGCAGCAACAGAGCGCGAGGCACCGCCGTCATCACACCCACGCCGTCGCTGCTTTTGCCGTCCGCGGCGGTGGCACCGCGGTGAGCCAGGCGCGACAACGCCGTCAGCGCCTGCTGCAGGATGGAGTGGGCCGGAACGGCATCAATCGTCGCCACAAAGCCAACACCGCAGGCGTCGTGGTCAAAGCGGGAGTCGAGCAGCGAACCGCCCGAGTTCCGTGGAGAGATTGATGCAGCTTGATTTAGGGTGCCAACAGCGCTCTTCAACTGGTCCATGCTTGTATAGACGTCGGACGAGGACGTACCTCAGACACGACCCTTCCCTGCGGCGATGCGCAAAAGATACAGTTTGAATCCGTTTGTATAAATATACACTTTGTGGTGTATATTTATCCAGTACTCGGGATTCCTCCCCAGGAAGCAGCCCCGAGAGAAGCTACTCCAGACGACGGTCCCGCATATGAAGCAACAGCGTCATGCTGCCATTCGCGATCTGCTTGCCAAGGCTCCGGTCACCAGCCAGGATGACCTGCGTCGCAAGCTCGCGGAACGTGGATTTCATGTAACGCAGGCGACACTCTCCCGCGATATACATGAGTTACGGCTGTCCAAGGGACCCTCTGGCTATGCGCTGCCCGGGAGTGGTGAGGACGGGGCCGACTCGCTGCCAGGAATCCGCGAGGTATTACGAAGTTTTGGGTTGGAGATTCGTCAAGCGAAGAACCTCCTGGTACTGATTACCGCTACCGGAAGTGCGCAGCCGGTAGCTGCTGGAATCGACTACGAAGACTGGCCGGATGTTGTGGGAACCATCGCCGGCGACGATACAGTTTTATTAATCTGCCCTGACGACGCCCGGGCACAGGATGTGAAGGCTCGTATAGAAGAATACATTGGTTAGAGGGGAAATGGTAGACCCCGGGGAATTCCCGAAGTGGCTGCCCGCAGGACGCGGTGGATGCCTGGCAGTGGCCCGCAGCCACACCAGCCTGCGCAGCACAGGCTCCATGGCGCAGCCAACAGGCGCAGCCGCACAGCTTAGCAAGACGGAGGGTTGGCAGTGAAATTTGTGGTGAAACTCGGCGGTGCCGGTCTTGAGAACAAGACCCTGCTACATAAGTGCGCCAAAGCCATTGCGGAGCTGGCGGCCGATGGCCATCAGGTGGCCGTGGTACATGGCGGCGGCGTCCAGCTGACCAAGACCCTGGCCCAGCTGGGCAAGAAGAGCGAGTTTGTCTCCGGCCTCCGCATCACCGACGCCGAGACCCGCGACGCGGCGCTGATGGTGCTGGCCGGACGGGTGAACAAGTCGCTGGTTGCTGAGCTGGGTGCTCACGGCCAGGCGGCGGTAGGACTGTCGGGCGGCGATGGGCACGTCTTCCGCGCACGCAAGAAGAAGACCAATCCGGACCTCGGCTTTGTCGGCGAGATCGTGGCTGCGGACCCCAAGTGGCTGGACGCCATCTGGGCCATGGGTGCCGTGCCGGTCATCTCCTCCATCGCGCTGGGCTACGACGGCGAGTACTACAACGTAAACGCCGATGAGATGGCCTCAGCCTGCGCGGTCAGCACCAAGGCAGACACGCTGGTGTTTCTGACCGACGTCCCGGGGGTGAAGGGCGCAGACGGCAGCGTGATGCGCTGGCTGACGCTGGGGCAGATTCCGGCGCTGGAGAAGGAGAAGGTCATCTCCGGTGGCATGTTGCCCAAACTTAACGCCTGCAAGGCGGCGCTGCAGGGGGGCGTGAAGCGTGTGCGCATCCTGCCTGCTGAGGCAGCGGACCTGCTGCCGGACCTGTGCACGACACGCGTGAATGACGGAACTGAGGTGATGGTGGCATGAAGCTCGAATCGATTCAGGCCGCAGAGAGCAAGCTCCTGCTGCAGACCTACGCACGCAACCCGGTGCTCTTTGTCGGCGGACACGACGTCTACCTGACCGATGAGAACGGAACCGATTATCTTGACCTGTTAAGCGGGATCGGCGTCTCGGCCCTGGGCTATCGCCATCCAGCCATCGAGTCTGCCATTGTGGGCCAGGCGACGCGCCTGCTGCATACCTCCAACCTCTTCTACCACGAGGGCACGGCCGAGCTGGCCATGCGGCTGACTGAGGCCAGCGGCATGGATCGCGTCTTTCTGTGCAACAGCGGCACCGAGGCCTGGGAGGCTGCGCTGAAGATTGCGCGCGCCCACGCCGGCCGCCTGCGCAGCCAGGGCAAACAGATCGGCACCCGGTTTCTGGCGCTCGAGCACGGCTTCCACGGCCGCACCATCGGCTCCGTGGCCACCACCCACAAGGAGCGGTACCGCGAGCCCTTCGCTCCGGTGATGCCCGACGTGGAGTTTGTCCGTTTCAACGACATTGACGACCTGCGGGCCAAGTTCTCCAGCGAGGTCTGCGGCATCTGCATCGAGGTACTGCAGGGTGAGGGCGGCATCCATCCGGTGACGCGCGAGTTCTATGCCGCCGCACGCGAGCTCTGTGACTCCACCGGCGCGCTGCTGCTGGCCGATGAGATCCAGAGCGGTGTCGGCCGTACCGGTAAGTGGTTCGCCTACCAGCACTTCGGCATCCAGCCGGATGTAACCACCCTGGCCAAGCCCATTGCCGGAGGCATCCCCATGGGGGCCATGCTGTGCACGGAGGAGGTCGCCCAGGCCATGTCGCCCGGTCTGCACGGCACCACCTTTGGCGGCGGACCGCTGGCCTGCGCCGCGGCCATTGCCGTGATCGATACCATCCGCAAGGAGGGCATTCTGGAGCACGTGCAGCAGGTCGGCGCGTACTTCCACCAGGCGCTGCAGGGCCTGGCCGCAAAGCACGACTGCATCACCGAAGTACGTGGCATCGGCCTGATGCTGGGCATCGAGATCAACTCGGCCAAGCTCGCCGAGACCGTCGCCGCCGAGATGATGCAGCGGCACATCATCCTCAACCGCACCAGCGAGACGGTGCTTCGCTTCCTGCCTCCCTACATTCTTCAGAGAGAGCACGTCGACCTTGCCGTGCAGGCTCTGGACGAGATCTTCCAAGCGACTTCGGTCCCGGCAACCCAGCTCTCAGCAGGAGGACGTTCGCATGTCTAGCAAGACTGTATCCATCGGCAGCAAGACGACCGAGGCCGCTCCGGAGGAGATCGTGCCGGCGCGTACCGCGTCGGCAACCCTCGGCATCCAGTCTGACACCGCATTTGCCGAGGCCAGCAAGCGCCTGCAGGGCCGTGACCTCTGTTCCATCGCGGATCTGGCGGTGGACGAGGTGGCTGCCATCATGGAGCTGGCCCATGCGGTGAAGAACCACCCGGAGGACTTCCGCCATGCACTGGATGCCCGCCAGATGGTGATGTTCTTCGAGAAGGCTTCGCTGCGTACGCGGCTCACGTTTGAGGCTGCCATCAATACGCTGGGCGGCAACGCCATCTTCGTAGACCAGACGCAGTCGCCGCTGGGCGAGCGCGAGTCCCTGGCCGATATGGCGCGCAACCTGGAGCGCTGGATGCACGTGATTGTGCTGCGGACCTATGCGCACGAGACCATCACCGAGATGGCTGCGCGTGCCCGCGTGCCCATCATCAACGCGCTCTCAGACTATGAGCACCCGTGCCAGGCACTGGCCGACTTCTTCACGCTCGAGGAGCGCTTCGGCTCTGCCGAGGGGCTGCGCTTTGCCTATGTCGGCGATGGCAACAACGTATGTCACTCGCTGATGCTGGTGGCCGCACAACTGGGCGCACACTGCAGCGTCGCCTCGCCTAAGGGCTTTGGCCCCAAGCTCGACGTCATCCATAAGGCCATCGAGATCAGCGAGAGCACAGGCGGCAGCATCACGCTGCTGCACGACCCCGTGAAGGCCGTCACCGATGCTGACGCGGTGTACACCGATGTGTGCACCAGTATGGGCTTTGAGCATGAGGCCACCAAGCGCGCCCCCATCTTCAAGCCCTACCAGGTGAACGAGACACTGATGGCGCATGCGCGGCCCGATGCCGTGTTTATGCACTGCCTGCCGGCACACCGCAACGCCGAGGTGACCGACGCGGTGCTCGATGGGCCCCAGTCGATCGTCTTCGACCAGGCGGAGAATCGTATGCACGTGCAGAAGGCTTTGCTGCTGATGCTGCTGGGCGGTGCCAAGCGCATCTCCAACAACAAGGGCAAGGGCCTGCAGGCGAAGAAGCGTCCGCACCTGAGCTAGTGCCGCGGCGCACGAACCCGTACCACCAACACGGCCCTGTGCCGAGGAGAGATGCCTAAGTGAAGATGTGGGCCGGCCGCTTTCGCGAGCCACTGGACGAGACCTTCGATCACTGGCAGCGTTCCCTGCCCTTTGACTGGCAACTGCTGCCGCAGGAGGTAGCCGCCAGCCGCGCCCACGCGCGCGCCCTGGAGGCAGCCGGTGTGCTGACGTCTGACGAGCGCAACCGTATTGACGCAGCGCTGGCCGCAACCCTGGCACAGTTTGAGGACGCAACCGGCGGACGCGCCTGGGTGACCGGCGACACGCAGGCCGAGGACATCCACCACTTTGTCGAGCGCCAGTTGGTCGAGCGCATCGGCGACCTGGGCCTGAAGCTGCACACCGGGCGCAGCCGCAACGAACAGATCGCTACCGACCTGCGCCTGTTCATTCGCGACCGCATCCAGAGCCTGAACGGCCTGCTGGGCCAGTGGTGCCAGGCACTGGTGCAACAGGCCAGAGACGCGGGCGAGGCAGTCATGCCCTCCTACACCCACCTGCAACGGGCCGAGCCCGTGCTGGTGGCCCATTGGCTACTGGCCTATGTGGAGATGCTGCTGCGCGACATCTCGCGGCTGCAGGACTGTGCGGCGCGCCTGGATCGTTGCCCGCTGGGCTCTGGTGCCGTGGCCGGTGCCACCCTGGCCCTGGATCGCACCATTGCGGCCAGCGCCCTGCACTTTGCCGCGCCAACAGCCAACAGCATGGACGCCACCAGCGACCGTGACTTTGTGCTGGAGTATCTGCAGGCACTTACCCTGGTGGGCCTGCACGCCAGCCGCTTCGCGGAAGAGATCACCCTCTTTGCCACAGCCGAGTTCGGCTTCGTCGAGTTGCCTGAGGCCTTCTCCACCGGTTCCAGCGCCATGCCGCAGAAGAAGAACCCTGACCTGACGGAGCTGGTGCGCGGCAAGGTTGGCCGCATCCACGGCGCGGCAGAGGCCGTGACGCTGCTGCTGAAGGGCCTGCCACTGGCCTACAACAAGGACATGCAGGAGACCCAGGAGCCGGTCTTTGCCGCATCCGGCGATACCCTGCAGATGGTCGCTCTGCTGGGCCGGTTTACCGCCGCGCTGCGCTTCAAACTGGATCGCATGCAGGCAGCCTGCGAGAGTGGCTACCTGAACGCCATGGCCGCCGCAACCTATCTGGTGCACAAGGGCGTTCCCTTCCGCAAGGCGCATGAGAAGATTGGCAATGCCGTGCGACTGGGCCTGGAGACGGGTCGCGAGTTGGGCGAGCTGCGTCTCGACGAGCTGAAGCAGTTTGGCGAGGAGTTTGACGCCGACTTCTTCGCCGCAGTCACCACGGAAGCCACGCTGGACTGCCACGACGTGATCGGCGGTACCGCGCGCCGGCGGGTCCGCACCGCATTGCAGGATGCACCGGAGCGCATCGCCGTGGCATCCTATGGAGTGGAGAAGCAGGCATGACCGTCACGGGCGCATTGCAGCCGATCAGCGACACCACCTCGACCTCGCGCCCCAGGGTAGGCGGGGCGACGGTTCGCAAGGCCAAGCTGCAGGATGCGGTCAACATCTTCGAGCTGGTGAACTCACTCTCGGGCGATGGCACCCTGCTGCGTCGCAGCTACTCGGAGATCTGCGAGAACGTGCGCGACTTCCACATCGCGGAGTCGGAGAGCGGCGTCTTTCTGGGCTGTGGCGCACTGCACCTCTATGGGCCACACCTGGCAGAGGTCCGCTCCATCGTGGTCAAGCCAGAGGCCAAGGGCCAGGGTGCCGGCGGCAGAATCCTACGGGCCTTGCTGCAGGAGGCCGACGAGCAGGGCGTGGCCAGCGTCTGCCTCTTCACCCGCATCCCGGACTTCTTCTACCACTTTGCCTTCCGCACCGTGGACCGCACCGTGCTGCCGGACAAGATCTACAAAGACTGCCAGAGCTGTCCGCGCCTGTACGCCTGCGATGAGGTGGCAATGGTGCATGGGCCGCTCCCCAAGATGGCTGTGCTGGGCCCGACCAAGTTCCCTCAGCAGGAGCTGGTCAAGCTGCAGGCAGGCTCCATCGCCGGACACTAACCCAGGCTTACTTCTACAGCGACAGCACGAGGGTGGCCAATCCGGCGACCCTTGTGCTGCTTGTGGCTCGCTTCGCCCCGGAAGTCCAACGGCGAGCAACCCAGCGCAATACTCTACATCATCTTTTTATTCTTATGGATAGGCAGATAACCTAACCTTTCGCCTTAAGGCAAGGTTATTATCTGGAGTCCTGCCTGATTGCCTGCCCAGTACCTAGCTGAGAACCGATTACCAGGCGTTGTAGTAGCCATCCTGCACGGTGACGCTCACTTTGGCGTGGAAGAGGCTGGAGAGCTGAGGCGCCGTCAGCAGCTCGTGCTTCGGGCCATCGGCCACGATGCGGCCATCCTGCAGCATCAGGATGCGGTCGATCTCCGGAATGATGTCCGCAATGTGGTGGGTGATGAGCAGGATGCCGGTGCCCTGTTGCGCCAGCTCGCGAAGCAGTCCGCGCAGGTCGCGCTGCGCAGCCAGATCCAGCGCGTTGGAGGGCTCATCCAGCAGCAGCATGGCCGCCGAGCCGGCATGGGCGGAGCCAGCCAGCGCCCGGCCGATCATAATGCGTCGCTGCTGCCCGGCAGACATCTGCCCCACCGGCTTATCGGCCAGGTTGACGGCGTCGATCTGCCGCAGCACCTCGTCGGCCCGCGCGTGCATCTCGGGCGTCACGGTCAGGTTGGGCCAGAGTGTGGAGCTTGAGAAGAAGCCCGTCAGGATGGCGTCGCGCCCCGTGGTGTGCAGCGTGGGGCGCCCGGGCAGCTCCGGCGAGACGACGCCGAGGCGCTTCTTCAGCTCGGTCAGATCCCAGCGTTCGCGGCCAAAGATGGAGACGTGCGGGCGCGGCACCGTGGGGTCGGCCGCGATGATGGGGTAGCACTCACAGGTGATCGTCTTGATCAGCGTGGACTTGCCGCAGCCATTTGGCCCCAGGATGGCGATGTGCTCCCCGGCGTGAATCGCCAGGTGGATGTCGTGCAGAACAACGTTGTCGCCACGCGCAACATTCACGTGGCGAAGCTCAAGGAATGGGACCATCGGCTGAACCATCTTCATAGCATAGTCGCTGGCGTGGCACTTGAGGTTACCGGGTGCATCCCGTTGCAGCGGTTTGAGTTGCACCGCCGCAACGGGGAAACGCCGGCCGGGTTACCGAGCCCAGGCCAACCCATCCGCGCCGCGACCGGCATCGATGCGGGCGACTACGGACCAACTGGCAAGATCTACGACGGCCACCTGCCCCGCCTTACCGCAGGAGACATAGGCAAAGCGTCCATCCGGCCGCACAATCACCTCGGTCGGGTCGTTTGGCACGGCCAGGGTACGCTCCACCTGCAGCGTCTTGAGATCAACGACCGAGAGCTGGCTGGTGGCCCGGTGCACGATCAGCAGAGTTCTGCCGTCCTGCGTGATGGCCGAGCCATAGCCGAGATCCGGCAGCGCGACCCAGGCACGCACCGCATTGGTCGCCGTGTCGATGACGGCCAGACGCGGCTGGGCCTGGTCTGAGGTAAAGACCGAGCGGCCGTCCGGCGAGATGGCGATGCGCTGCGTCTTGCTGGAGATGGGAATGATGGCCAGCACCTTGCGGGAGGCGACATCAAGAACCGACACCGTGCCGGGGCCGACGTTTGCGGTGTAGATGCGCTTTTGGTCCGGGCTGAAGACAAACATGTGCGACTGCTCCTGCCCGGTGGGGATGGAGCCTTGCACCTTGAGCGTCGCCGGGTCGATGACGGCGATCGAGCGATCCAGCTCTGTGGTGACGAGCAACTGGTTGGTCGCGGAGTCATAGGCCGGCATGTGCGGACGCACCCCGTGGCCGAAGTCGATCGTGCTGCGGATGCTGCGGGAGGGCAGATCGATCACATCGATGACTTGCCCATCCGTTCCGGGCTTGCCTACCCCGGAGTCTCCGTAGATTGGCACGTAGGCCGTGCGACCATCGGGCGAGACGGCGACCTCGTGCCCGGTGATGCCTTTCACATCGATCGCGGCAACCTGGTGATTGGTTGCAGGGTCAATCAGCGAGAGAGTGTGATCGGTCTGGTTGGCAACCAGCAGAAGCGGGGACTGGGCGAGGAGAGAAGAGGCGGCCAGCAGAGCGCTGGAGAGAAGGCAGGTTCGAGAGAGCATCCGCATAGGCAGCGAGCTTACCATCGTCGATCTATGCCTGGGAACGATCTTTGTTCGGATTGCGAACTATGCAAAGAAAACAGGAGCCGGAGACAGAGTGTCCCCGGCTCCTGTGGTGGTGCTGGAGCTAGTTGCGATCGTCGCCGTCCTTGCCGGCAAACAGATCCGTCATGACATGCGAGTCGTTGTCGCAGGCGTGGTTCAGGCAGGGCAGGCGCAGGCCGCCCTCAATGGTGCGCAGCAACGAGAAGTGGTTGTAGTAGTTGCTGCTGCGAACGCCGTGCACGCCGTAGTTGGTGTCCACAATCAGCAGCACCTGGTTGGTGTTGGGCGCGGTGGAGTAGTCGTTCTCATCCCACAGGACGACGATGGCCGAGCGGCCCTCGTGCCAGACCGGCGAGTGGTGAATCGACGAGACGACACGCTGCAGCGTGGTGTCGCCACGGCTGATGAGCGCCGGGTTCAGCCCAGCCTGCGTGCCGTCCGAGGTGGGGTCGTAGTTGCAGAACGGACCCGCGTTGCCGCGACCGTGCTGGTCGTCGCACTGGTTGGGCGCGATGAAGGAGTAGGTGGGCACGTGGCCGGTTGCCAGGTCAGCGTACAGACCGTTCGGGCCATCCCACGGCATGCTGTTGGCCAGCGTGTTGCGTGAGTCATAGCCTTCCTGCGTCGAGCGGAAGTAGATAAACGGGTTGTGCTTGTCCGCGTACAGGGCCACCACGCTGGAGTAGGTGAGTGCAGGGGTCTGCGCCGGCACCAGCTTGGTAAAGTCCGTCAGGTTGGAGAAGAAGCCGTCGCTGGTGTTCACGCGATCCGCGCCAGAGAGCGGCAGGTTCTCCTGGTAGCTCTTGTAGCTCAGGCCTGCAGCCACCAGCTGATCTGCAATCGACATGCCCAGAATGTGCGAGGAGGCCGGAATGGAACGCACGCCGTCGATCTCGATGTCGCCAGGCAGGCCGGTGGTCTCGTTGCTGTAGTCAATCTTCGGCGTCGCGGCGTCAGTACCCATGCCGGCGATCGGGCAGGTCGCGCCAAAGTTGGAGTTGTCAAACGAGGTCTGGCCGGTGGCGAGGTTCGGCATGCAGTTGGCGTTGTGCCAGTCAGGATCATGATCGTTGAGCACGCCGAAGTTGGAGCCGCCCACGACCTCCAGGTAGTTGGTCAGGCTGGGGTGTGCCACGGCAAAGTAGTTGGTGCCGGTGTTCACCGCTGCGGCGTACTTGTTGGTGAAGGGTGCGTTGGGGTTGTTCAGAATCTGGCTGTAACCGTGATTCTCCATCATGATGACGAAGACGTGGTCCAGATGCGGAACGCCCTGCGGAACGGGACCCTGCTGGGCAAAGAGTGGGCTGGCGATGGCGGCCGTAGCCAGGGCCACGGAAGTAAGCTGAGACAGCTTCATGAATCACCTCGTAAGGATTGAGACAGGCCCGCTCGTTACGATCAAGCCGCGGGTCAGCCACGCCCAACCCTATCCGCCCTGCGTTAAGAAGTGTTGACAACGCGATGAACGGACAGCTACTTCCGCTCGTTTGCTGTGGAGAAGTGCCGGGGGGAAGCCGCCGGGCTGTTCGCGTACTATGGGCTGCTTCATACAGTCTTAAGGCTGCTGCGATGCAATAGCAGGCGAGGCGGTGCATCGATGGGCCGGCCCGGGAAAGATATTCAAGGAGAAGGAATGATGATTCAGTGGAAGAAGGCCGTCCGTTCCCTGCCGCTCCAGGCGCTGTGCCTGCTCGGCGTGGCTTTGCCTGCGGTACAAGCCTCGGCAGCAGACACGTACAAGGTCGTCGACAAGTGGACGATCGGCGGCACCACCGGCTGGGACTACCTGCTGGCCGACAGCGTCAACCACGTGCTGTACGTCACGCACGGCACGGAGCTGGATGTGTTGGACCTGAACAACGGCAATGTGCTGCAGCGCATCACCGGCTTCAAGGGGCTGCACGGCGTCGCGCTGGACCCCGAGAACAAGTATGCGTACATCAGCGATGGCGGGGCCAATGCGGTGGTCGTGCTGGATCGGCACAGCTACGCCAAGGTGAGCTCGATCGCTGCCGGCACGAATCCGGACGGCATCGCCTACGAGCCGGTCACCCGAACAGTGTGGGCGCTGAATGGCCGCAGTCAGGACGCCACCGTGATTGACGCCACAACCCAGCAGGTGGTGGCGACGGTGAAGGTGCCGGGCAAGCCGGAAGCACCGGAAGTGGACGGCAAGGGCTCGGTGTACATCAACATTGAGACCAAGAACGAGCTTGTCCGCGTGGATGCCAAGACCCGCGCTGTGACCGGGGAGTGGCCACTGAAGGGATGCGAATCCCCCAGCGGCCTGGCCGTCGACTCTGTTCATCGCCGCGTGTACTCGGTGTGCGACAGCAAGGTGATGATCGCAACCGACGCGGACACCGGTACACTGGTGAAGCAGATTCCCATTGGCAACGGCCCGGATGCATCCGAGGTCGATGCGAAAAATAACCTGGTCTTCAGCCCGAACGGCGAGGACGGAACGCTCACCGTGATCAGCACAACGGACCTGGCCGTGAGGCAGACCGTGAAGACGCAAACCAGTGGCCGCACGCTGGCGTTTGATGCCTCCACGGGACGCATCTTCGTGACCGTGGCCCAGATGGGCCCGCGCCCAGCCGCTACGACTGAGAATCCGCGGCCACGGCCGGCCATCGTTCCGGGCAGCTTTGCCGTGCTGGTGATCGCGAAACAGTAACTCAAGGAGAACAACGCATGACGGCAGTTGCAGCAGTACTGGTAGCAGGTTCGTGGCGCGCATCCCACTCCAACAGGAGCTTTCAGGCCGAGAACCCAGTCACGGGGACGAAGCTGGACGATCTCTTTCCTGTAAGCGGATGGGCAGACTGCGATGCTGCACTGGAGGCTGCAACTGCCGCCGCGCAACAACTGCGCCACACCCCGCCTGAGGTGATCGCACGCTTCCTGGAGCTGTACGCAAGCGAGTTGGAGGCACACGCCGATGCGTTGCTGGCAACGGCGAATGTCGAGACGGGCCTGCCTGTCTCGCCACGGCTGAAGGATGTTGAGCTGCCACGCACCACAACCCAGCTGCGGCAGGGGGCTGCGGCCGCGCGCGAGGGCTCGTGGCGGCAGATCGTGATTGATCGCAAGGCCAACATCCGCTCGTACTACGCGGGCCTTGGCCCGGTGGTGGTGTTTGGGCCAAACAACTTTCCCTTCGCCTTCAACGGCGTTGCAGGGGGCGACATGGTGGCAGCCGTTGCGGCTGGCAATCCGGTCATCGCCAAGGCCCATCCGCTGCACCCGGCCACCAGCCGCCTGCTGGCAGAGTGCGCCTACGCAGCCATGCAGCAGAGCGGAGTGCCGATGGCGACCGTGCAGATGCTCTACCACCTGGACAACGAGGACGGCCTGCGGCTGGTCAGCGACCCACGCGTCGCCGCCATCGCCTTTACCGGGAGCCGCAAGGGCGGACTGCATCTGAAGGCCGCAGCTGAGCGCGTGGGCAAACCGATCTACCTGGAGATGTCGAGCCTGAATCCGATCGTGCTGCTGCCGGGCGCTCTGCAGGAAAAAGGCGCGCAGTTGGCCACGGAGCTGGCCGATAGCTGCCTGGCCGGTGCCGGTCAGTTCTGTACCAGCCCCAACCTCATCCTCACGTTGGCGGGTGAAGACGCGGAGCAGCTGGCCCGCGCCTACGCCGAGCAGATGGAGAAGCGGCCCAGCGGCACGCTGCTCTCTACCGGTGGCCTGAGCGGGCTGGACGCAAACGTACGCGCGCTGGTGGCTGCCGGTGCCGAGGTGGTGACCGGCGGCAAGCCGCTGGATGGCCCGCGCTACTGCTACAGCAACACGTTGCTGCGCGTCACAGGGGCTCAGTTCCTGGAGAACGCAGAGGCGTTGCAGGTTGAGGCCTTTGGCAATGCCACCACGCTGGTGACCGCTGCCGACGCGGCCCAGCTGATTGAAGTGCTACAGCACCTGGAAGGCAACCTGACCGCGTGCGTCTACTCCAGCAGCGACAGCACGGATGACGCTCTCTATCGCGACGTTGCCGAGGTGCTGCGCACCAAGGCCGGCCGCCTGCTGAACGACAAGATGCCCACCGGCGTTGCGCTTAGTCCGGCCATGAACCATGGCGGTCCATACCCTGCAACCGGGCATCCCGGTTTCACTGCGGTTGGCATTCCACGTTCGCTGCTGCGCTTTGCCGCGCTGCAGTGCTTTGACAATGTTCGTCCTCATCGGCTGCCGGCCGAGCTACGCGATGACGCGCCCCACGCGGAGATTTGGCGACAGATCGATGGTGCCTGGGTCAAGGGCTAGCGGTCGCCGGGCACCGCACGCGGCAGACGCGTTTTCCTCGTGCGGTGCAGGTACCATCGAAGCTGGTTATGGCTGAACAGAAGATCCTCCCCCAGCAACTGCTGCACCACATCGCCTCCACACTCAACCTTCCGCAGCCGGCCATCTCGGCAGTCATCTCGCTGCTGGATGAAGGCGGCACCGTGCCGTTCCTCGCCCGCTATCGTAAGGAGCAGACGGGCAACCTCGACGAGGTGCAGATTCGTGCCATCGAGGAGCAGCTCGCCTACGCCCGTGAACTGTTGTCGCGCCGCGAGACCGTGCTGGCCTCCATCGCAGAGCAAGGCAAGCTGACCGACGAGTTGAAGGCAAAGATCGAGGCAACGCTGGATCGCAGCGAGTTGGAAGACCTCTATCTGCCCTACAAACCCAAGCGCCGCACCAAGGCCACCATCGCCCGCGAGAAAGGCCTGGAGCCGCTGGCCGAGTACCTGTGGCAGCAGCAGCCCGGCCCGCAGGGCGCGGTGGAGCTTGCGCAGTCGCTGGTGTGTGAGGAGCGAGGCGTCGCCACCATCGAAGAGGCGTTGGAGGGCGCGCGGCATATTGTGGCAGAGCGCATCAGCGAAGACGCCAACCTGAGAAAGGCAGTCCGCCAGCTGATGTACGACGAAGGCGTCGTGGTGAGCCGCAAGGCGATGGACGCCAAGGACGAGCAGGAAAAGTTCAAGATGTACTACGAGTACCGCGAGGCGGTGAAGACCATCCCCTCGCATCGCATGCTTGCCATTCGCCGCGGCGAGAGTGAGAACGTGCTCTACTTCCTTATTGAATTGGCGGCGGAACGCGCACTCCAGGTGCTGGCCCCCATGTTGCACCAGCGGCCTGGCGACTGGACTGCGCAGCTGCAGCAGGCGCTGGAGGACAGCTGGCAGCGGCTGCTCTCCTCCTCCATCCAGGCAGAGATTCGCATGGAGCTGAAGAAGCGCGCCGACGAGGATGCGATCGCCGTCTTCCGCGAGAACCTGCACCACCTGCTGCTGGCCGCGCCCGCCGGACAGATCAACGTGCTGGGCATCGACCCCGGCCTGCGCACAGGCTGCAAGCTGGCTGTGGTGGATGAGACGGGCAAGTTCCTGGCCCATGACGTGATCTACCCGCACACCGGCCGCACAGAGGCTGCGCAGCACACGCTGCTGCAACTCATCCAGTCTCATGGTGTGCGCGCCATCGCCATAGGAAATGGCACCGCATCACGCGAGACAGACGCCTTTGTGCGCGAGCTGCTGCGCGAGTCGGGACGGAAGGACGTCTTCCAGGTCGTCGTCAGCGAGTCTGGCGCAAGCGTCTACTCCGCCTCTGATGTCGCGCGACAGGAGTTCCCTGAGCTTGACCTGACGGTGCGTGGCGCCATCTCCATCGCCCGCCGCCTGCAGGATCCGCTTGCCGAGCTGGTGAAGGTCGATCCCAAGGCGATCGGCGTTGGCCAGTACCAGCACGATGTGGACCAGCGCCAGCTGATGCACTCGCTGGAGGCGACGATTGAGAGCTGCGTGAATCGCGTGGGCGTCGATCTGAATACAGCCTCGTGGACTCTGCTGCGCTACGTCGCAGGTATCACCGAGCGCACGGCGCTGAACATCGTCAGCTATCGCGACACCCACGGCAGCTTCCGCTCGCGCAAAGACCTGAAGCACGTGACCGGCGTGGGCGCCAAGACCTTTGAGCAGGCCGCAGGATTCCTGCGCATTCGCGGTGGCGACGAGCCTCTGGACAGGACGGCCGTGCATCCGGAGTCCTACCCGGTGGTGGAGCAGATCGCCGCGACGCTGCGGCTCCCCGTTGGCGAACTCATTCGCCAGCCGGAGCTGCTGCAGCAGCTGGACCGCAGCCAGATCCAGGCCGGAAGCTTCACCCTCGAGGACATTCTGGAGGAGCTGAGGAAGCCAGGCCGCGACCCGCGCGACAGCTTTGTCGCACCCAGTTTTGCCGACGGCGTTACGGAGATCAACGACGTGCGACCAGAGATGGTGCTGGAGGGCGTAGTGACCAATGTAACTAAGTTTGGCGCGTTTGTAGATATTGGTGTTCATCAGGATGGGCTGGTCCACATCAGCGAGCTCTCCAACCGCTACGTCAAGGACCCCGCCGAGGTGGTCAAGACTGGGCAGATCGTCAAGGTGAAGGTGCTGAGCGCCGATGCCCGGACCAAGCGTATTGCCCTGAGCATGAAAGCGCTGATGGGCGCGTCACCGCGGCCAGCCAAGGGACGCGACTCCGTGCAGGTGCGCGTGCAGAGCCTTGAGGATAAGCTGGCCTCACTCAACTCCCGCTGGAGCACACGCTAGGCAGTAAGCTGGTGTGCAGCAGCACAGGCAGGCAGCATGATGCAGACGAGAGACGAGGAAAGCATCCACCCGTGGACCCTGCAGGCGGGCATCGTAGATGTCTGGCTGGCAGACGCACGCGCACGCATTGAGCCGCTGGAGGCCTATCGCCGCGTGCTCTCTGCCGAGGAGCGCGAGCGCTGTGCTCGTTACCGCTACGCCGAGTTGCAGGACTTCTACACCTTCAGCCAGGGCACGCTGCGCCGGCTGCTGGGCAGGTACCTTGCCGTAGAGCCGGACGAGATTGCCTTCGGCTTTGGGCCTGTCGGTAAGCCGTTTGTGGTGGGTGCGCCGACTCTCCAGTTCAACCTCAGCCACTCTGGAACGCAGGTTGCCTACGCCTTCACGCTCGAAGCGCCGCTGGGCGTGGATATTGAACGAGAGCGGGAGTTTGAGGACCTTGCCGCCGTGGCAGCCGACTTCTTCTCGCCGGCGGAGCAACAGCGACTTCTCCAACTGCCGGAGGAACATCGCATCCCCGCATTCTTCCAGTGCTGGAGCCGAAAAGAGGCCGTCATCAAGACCACCGGCGAGGGAGTCAGCCGCCCCCTGGACAGCTTTGAGGTGGCCTTCGGCCCCGGCATGCCGGCCGCTCTGTTGCGTCTGGACAGCAACCGTAATCCGGGATGGATGATGGCGGCGTTCGACGCGGGTGCCGGCTATGCCGCGGCTGTGGCCTCACCGGTGCCCTGGCGCCAGTTGAACGTGCGCCGCCTCTAGCGGTCGCGCGTCAGCCTTCGCTTGCGGGGTCGTAGTTCAGATACGGCCCCAGCCAGCGCTCCACCTCGGCCAGCGGCATCCCTTTGCGCAGGTGGTAGTCCGCCACCTGGTCGCGGGCGATCTTGCCCAGGCTGAAGTAACGCGACTCCGGATGGGCAAAGTACAGGCCACTGATGCTCGAGCCCGGCCACATGGCAAACGACTCCGTGATCTGGATTCCCGTGTTGGCCTCGACCTGCAGCAGCCGCCAGATTGTGCCCTTCTCCGTGTGGTCTGGGCAGGCCGGGTATCCCGGTGCGGGCCGAATGCCGCGATAGCGCTCGTGGATCAGGTCCTCGGGCGTGAACTGCTCGGCGTGCCCATACCCCCACTCCTGGCGAACGCGCTGATGCAGATACTCGGCGAATGCCTCGGCCAGGCGATCGGCCAGCGCCTCGGCCATGATGGCGTTGTAGTCGTCGTTGGCCGCGCGGTAACGCTCGCACAACTCCTGCAGGCCAATGCCGGTGGTCACGGCAAACGCGCCAATATGGTCTGGCAAACCAGTCTCGCCCGGGGCAATAAAGTCTGCCAGCGAACGGCAAGGCTCGTTGCCCTCACGATTGACCTGCTGCCGCAGAAAGTGGAAACGATCCAGTACATGGCTGCGCGTGGAGTCGGTATACAACTCCACGTCATCGCCCACCGCATTCGCAGGAAACAGTCCGTAGACGGCGTGCGCCGTGAGCTTCCTGTCCGCAATCAGCTCGTCCAGCAGCGCGTTGCCATCCTGAAAGATCTGCCGCGCCTGCTCACCGTGACCTTCGTGCTCCAGAATGCGTGGGTAGATTCCCTTCAACCCCCAGGCGTGGAAGAACGGAGACCAGTCGATGTAGGGGCGCAACGTCTCCAGCGGAAACTCCCGCAGCACACGCACGCCGGTAAACTCGGGCGTGGCGATATCCGCTGCGCTCCAGCGGATTGCGCTGCGCCGTTGCCGGGCTACAGACAACGAAACGGCCTGCTGCACCGGGGCCGCCAGGTTGCGGCGAATCGCCTCGTACTCGGCGCGGTGCTGCGCTACAAACTCGTCGCGGCCTTCCTCACTCAGCAGCGAGGTGGTCACTGGCACGGCGCGACTGGCATCGGCCACATGCACCACGGGCTGGCTGTAGTGCGGCGCAATCTTCACGGCGGTGTGGGCGCGGCTGGTGGTGGCCCCGCCAATCAGCAGCGGCACCTTGAAGCCCTGCCGTTCCATCTCGCGCGCGACGTGCACCATCTCGTCCAGCGAGGGCGTAATCAGTCCGCTCAGGCCGATCAGGTCTGCCTTCTCCTGCGTTGCGCGCTCCAGAATCTTCTCGCAGGAGACCATCACGCCCATGTCGATCACTTCAAAGTTGTTGCACGCCAGCACCACGCCAACGATGTTCTTGCCAATGTCGTGCACGTCGCCCTTGACCGTCGCCAGCACAATCTTGCCCTGCGCCTTCACCTCGTGACCGGCGGCCAGCAGCGCCTGCTTCTCCGCCTCCATGTAGGGCGTCAGGTGGGCGACGGCCTTCTTCATCACGCGAGCAGACTTCACCACCTGCGGCAGAAACATCTTGCCTGCGCCAAACAGGTCGCCCACTACGCTCATGCCCGCCATCAGCGGCCCTTCGATCACCAACAGCGGACGGCCCAGCTTGACGCGCGCCTCCTCAGTGTCTTCATCAATGTAGGTGTCGATGCCCTTCACCAGCGCATGAGCCAGGCGCTCCTCCACCGTGCCGCTGCGCCACGCCTCAGCCTCTTTCTCGCGCACCGCCGAGCCTGCCTGCTTCAGCGACTCGCCGTGCTCCACCAGGCGCTCCGTGGCATCGGGCCTGCGGTTCAGCAGCACATCCTCCACCAGCACCTTCAGCTCGGGCTCAATCTCTTCGTACACCTCCAGCATGCCCGCATTCACAATCCCCATGTCCATGCCGGCGGCGATGGCGTGGTACAGAAAGGCGGCATGCATCGCTTCGCGAACCTTGTTGTTGCCGCGAAAGCTGAACGAGATGTTGGAGACTCCGCCGCTCACCTTGGCATACGGCAGATTGGCCTTGATCCAGCGCGTGGCGTTGATGAAGTCCACGGCGTAGTTGTTGTGCTCCTCCATGCCCGTGGCCACGGTCAGGATGTTTGGATCGAAGATGATGTCTTCGGGCGGAAAGCCTACTTCGTCGACGAGGATGCGGTAGGCGCGCTCGCAGATGCGGATCTTCTCGGCATAGGTCGCCGCCTGGCCAGCTTCGTCAAAGGCCATCACCACCACCGCAGCACCGTACTTCAGCACCGTGGAGGCATGGTGCCGAAACACCTGCTCGCCTTCCTTCAGCGAGATCGAGTTAACGATGCCTTTGCCTTGCAGGCACTTCAAGCCAGCCTCGATGACCTCCCACTTGGAGGAGTCCACCATGAACGGCACCTTGGCGACCTCGGGCTCGCTGCCCAGCAGTTGCAGGAAGCGCGTCATCGCGGCGACGCCGTCGATCATGCCCTCATCCATGCAGATATCCAGCACGTTGGCGCCGTTCTCCACCTGCTGGCGCGCAATGCTGACGGCTTCCTCGTAGTTGCCCTGCTTGATGAGCTTGGCAAACCGCGGCGAGCCGGCCACGTTGGTTCGCTCGCCAATCATGACGAAGATGCCCGGCTGCTGCGTAAAGGGCTGTGAACCCGAGAGACGCAGCGGGCGGTCCACACCGGCTTGCGAACGGCTCATGCCCGCACCTCGTACTCGCGTGGTGCCTTGTGCTCCAGCGCTTGCGCAATGGCAGCAATATGATCTGGCGTGTTGCCGCAGCAGCCGCCCGCAATGTTGATCAGCCCGTTCTCGGCAAAGTTGGAGAGGTAGCGCGCCATATCCTCCGGCCCCAGATCAAAGCCGGTCGCGGCCAGCGGATTCGGCAGGCCCGCATTCGGATAGCACGAGATGGCGACGTTGGCCTTGCTCGAGAGCTCCTCCAGGAAGGGGAACATCAGATCCGGCCCAAGCGAACAGTTCAGCCCCACCGAGAGCGGCTTGACGTGCTCCACCGCATTCCAGAAGGCCTCCGTCGTCTGCGCAGAGATCAGCGTCTCCCCACCGCGACCCACAGCGGCAGAGATCATCACGGGCAGCTCGCGATGCGCTGCAGCCAGGCCATCCTCGTCAAACACCTCGCGAATGGCGACCAGCGCAGCCTTGGCGTTCAGCGAGTCGAAGATCGTCTCCAGCAGCAAGACATCCACACCACCGGCGATCAACGCACGCACCTGCTCGGCGTAGGCCTGCTTGACCTGGTCGAAGGTCACCACGCGAAAGCCCGCATCGTCCGCATCTGGCGAGTTGGAGAGAGAGACCGTGAGTGGCCCGATGGAACCAGCGACGAAGCGCTGCCGCCCAGTCTCGTTGGCCACACGATCAGCCCACTCGCGACACTGCCGCGCGGACTTCTCATTGATCTCCCACGCCAGGTCGCGCAGCATGCCGTCTTCAATGATCTTCTGGTAAAAGGCCGGGTCCTTGCGTCCGCCGTGCTCCCGCGGATCGTCCACGAAGAACTCGCTCTGCGTGATCGTCGTCGCGCCAAACGTATTGGTTTCGATGATGTCTGCCCCGGCCTCCAGGAATCGCCGGTGGATGTCGCAGATCATCTCCGGCTGCGTCAGGGAGAAGAGGTCGCCGTTGTTCAGCAGGTGCTTGTCGGCGTTGCGAAAGCGCTCGCCGCGAATGTCTGCCTCCGCCATGCCATACGTGCGTATCGTGGTGCCCATGGCGCCGTCGATGATGGCAATTCTGCGCTTGAGCAGTTGCACCAGCGGATGCTGCGAGACGGTCGTCATCGTGGATCAGTTCCTTCCTGGCTGGCACCGTGCCGGGCGGATCGTTGTTGCCGCTGCCGCCCACTACGGCACAGCGAGCCTCAGCGGCTCGCTGTCAGGACGGCATACAAGGCTGCAGACGCGGATTGCGTCAGACGTGGCTCTCGGCCATTCCGTTGGCCGCAGCCGGAAGCGGCTTGATGGATACCAGCAGATCTTCCTTGCGCATCACCAGGCTGGTTGCATTCAGGCTGGCCAGCTCAAACCCGTGGCCATGCGTGATCGCGTCGGTCGGACAGGCCTCCACGCAGTAACCGCAGAAGATGCACCGGTTGTAGTCGATGTTGTAGACCTTCGCGTAGCGCTCCGCAGACGAGATGCGCGTCTCGGCGGTGTTCTCTGCTGCCTCAATGTAGATGCAGTTGGAAGGGCAGGCAGCCGCGCACAGGAAACAGGCGACGCACTTCTCCAGGCCATTTTCATCCCGCTGCAGCTGGTGCTTGCCCCGGAAGCGCTCCTGGAACTGTGCCCCGCGCATCGGCCCTTTGCCGTCGGGGTAGTTTTCTACCTCGGTTGGCTGGAACATCTCCTTCAGGGTGATGCTCATTCCCTTGGCAATGGCTGCGGCGTCGCGAACGATAGACATGTCATGAGTATACGACGACGCAGCACTCCCCTGAAAGCCGGGCAATCCCGTGGACTTTCGCAGGACGCACAGCTTCGGCTAGGGCAGGTGTGCCATGGGATCCACCCGGCCAGAGTCTGCCAGGTACTGCCAGTCCGACTCATCCACCGCCTCAAAGTCGCTGCCGTGCAGGGTGGTCAACTGATGCAGGTCCGTGTCGTCCCAGTGGGAGTCCGGCGTCCCGGTGATAAACCACGGGCTGCCGTTGTCTGCCAGGATCATGCCATACCGCTTCAGCGCCTTCAGAATCACCTGGTTGGTGGGGGAGAAGCTGCTGATGTCAAAGCTGGCCTTCAGCCGGAAGCGCTCGCCCATGGGCGGCAGATGCGGGTCGGTCAGGCGCGAGGCAAAGTGCCGCGCCGGCCAAACGTACTCCCGCCGGGTGTGCGGCACCGTAAACCGTAGCGCGTGGCGAATCTCACCGCTGGCGACCTCGTCGTAGCGCACCAGCCCAGGCAGAATCGGCAGCCCGGCCGCATCGGCCGAGGTCTTGTCCGGGGCCCGCAACGCGTTGCCGGTCAGGTCCATCTTGATGCCGGAACCTGCCTTCCACGAGCCGTCCGGATGCGGGAATGCGTTATACAGCTCCATCAGCACGCAACGGTCCTTGTCGATGACGATCACGTGGCGGTCGTCATCCTGCTTGGCGTTGGGCCCACCCTCAATGGCGGCGTCCGGCGGAATCGGGTAGTTGCCCAGGTCGCTGTCGTCGCGGTAGTCAAAGGTCACCCGCACCCGGCGCTGGTTGCCGCGAATGATGGTGATCGGGATCCCGTTGTTGGGGTCCGCGCCAAAGTCCGGGTGTACCGGTGCCGCCTCGCCAATGGAGCGCACGTAGTCTGCCGAGTGGGCGTCCACTGGCAGCTTATCCACCGGGACGTTCCAGACGTTATCGGCCGGAAAGACCGGGCAGCCCGCAATGCTGGGTGACGGCCCGGCCTGCGCATACAGTGGCAGAGACAGGGCCAGGCACGCCATACGCAGCAGACTGCGACGAACGCTCGCAGGAAGGGTAGAACGAAGAGAAGATCGGGACATCCTTGCTCCTGACTGGCGCCTACGCGCCCTGCCGTGCGTGCTGGCTCCACCACTCTACCCCATCCCGCAATCGAAGACGATCTCTACCCATCGCCTTGCACCCTGCACCGCTCCCGGCAGCATTGGCAGTAGCGGCGCGAGTGTGATTGACTGCCGGTATGACCAGTTCCACCACACGACGCACCTTTCTGAAGTCGGCACCCGTCGCCGCAGCCGCCGGGCTTAGTCTGTCCAGCCTCGCTGCACAGGCAGAAGCCAAGCCAGCGGCAGTCCCCTACCAGCTCTTCTCCGCCCAGTCGCTGGACGAAGCCGCCAAGGCCCTGCAGGCCAGCCCGGGCAATAAGAACCTCATCGACGCCTCCGCGGGCCTGCCCGTCGCCGTGGTCATGACGACCGAGACGGCCAAGAGCGCCAAGGAGTTTGAGTGGCACGAGGGCCGCGACCACATCCTGCTGGTGATCGAAGGCTCCACCACCTACGAGGTGGGCGGCACGCCGACCAACGGACGCAACACCAAGCCCGGTGAGTGGCTGGCACCCGCCAGCGAAGGCGCAACCCGCATGACGCTCCACAAGGGCGACATGCTGGTGATTCCGCGCAACACGCCCCACAAACGCAGCACCGAGAGCAGCGTAACCTTCTTTCTCATCTCGCCGATGGGCGCCATGAGGACCTAGCCGCGGCCGGGGTCGGGGCTACGCAATGCCCAGCTTGCTCCACAGAGCATCAACCCGCGCCTTGACCTCGGCATCCATCTCCAGCATCGGTGGCCAGGGCCGGGTAAAGCCCTCTGCCGGCCACTTGCGTGTGGCGTCGATGCCCATCTTGCTGCCGAAGTTGGGCAGCCGCGAGGCATGGTCCAGAGAGTCTACCGGCCCCAGCGTGAACTGGATGTCACGCTCCGGGTCAATGTTGTTGGCCGTACGCAGCGTCACCTCGGCCACGTCCTGCACGTCGCAGTCTTCGTCCACCACGATGATGCACTTGGTGAACATCGCCTGCCCCATCGCCCAGATGCCGTTCATCACCTTGCGCGCATGGCCGGCATAGCTTTTGCGGATGCTGACAATCATCAGGTTGTGGAAGACGCCCTCGGCCGGCAGGTTCACATCGCGGATCTCGGGCAATGTCAGCTGCATCAGCGGCAGGAAGATGCGTTCGACGGCCTTCCCCATCCACGCGTCCTCCATGGGCGGCTTGCCCACCACCGTGGCGGCGTAGATCGGGTTGCGCCGATGCGTGATACAGGTCAGGTGGAAGACCGGATACTCGTCCTGCATGGTGTAGAAGCCGGTGTGATCGCCAAAGGGCCCCTCGGTGCGCAGCTCGCCCAGTTCGACGTAGCCCTCCAGAATGTACTCGGCGTGCGCAGGCACCTCCAGGTCGACCGTCTCGGCCTTCACCAGCTCTACCGGCTTCTGCCGCAGGAAGCCGGCGATCAGATACTCTTCCACCTCAGGCGGAGCCGGCACAATCGCCGAGAAGGTGATGGCCGGGTCCGTACCGATGGCCACGGCAACCTCCATGCGGCTGCCGCGAATCCTCGTAATGGTCGCCGAGGGCACGGAGTCCAGCGATGAGGCTGCCGCCGTTCCCCCGGCGGTGATCGCCATCAGGTCCACCGCTGCGGACTTGCTGGCAGAGGCCGTCCGCAGCCGATCGCGCATGTGCTCTGCCGCCACCTTCTGCCGCTGCCAGTGCATTCCGGTGGAGCGCTCGTCATACACCTGCATCCGGTACATGCCCACGTTGCGCTTGCCGGACTTCGGATCGCGCGTAATCACGCACGGCAGCGTGATGAAGCGGCCGCCATCCTGCGGCCAGGTCTTCAGCACCGGCAGCTCCAGCAGGTTCACTGCGTCGCCGCGTTGCACCACCTGCTTGCAGGGCGCGTCCTTGGCCGCAATCACCTTGGGAAAGAAGCTGCCGACCTCGGCCAGCATGGGCAACATCTTCAGCTTGTCCATCAGGCCGGTGGGCATCTGCGGATGCAACAAGGTACGAATGCGACCGGCGATCTCGTCCAGCGAATCCACCTCCAGCGCCATCTGCATCCGCCGCAAAGATCCGAACTGATTCATCAGCACCTGCGCGCCGGGGTGGCCCTTCACATTCTCAAACAGCAGCGCCGGCCCGCCAGCCTGTGGTGTTCCACGGCCCAGCTTGGCTGCGCGATCTGCAATCTCGGCCATCTCCAGGATGGGGTCTACCTGCTGGGAGATGCGCCGCAGTTCTCCGGCGCGTTCAAGCTGCTTGATCCACTCGCGTAGGTCGGTATATGCCAAGGGTCTCTCCTGATGCGTCGTACCTTTGTATGGTAACGGCTATGGCCCGGCACAGGGGCCACGCTAGCAGCATCACTTTCATCGCTCGAAAGACGAGGCAGGAACGCTACAGGATGTGCGCTGCTGCACCACGGGCCGGCTTACTCCGGCTGGCTCTCCTGATACTCCTCCAGCGGATAGCCGGCAGTCTTCCAGCCGTCAAAACCACCCCGCAGCGGGCGTACACGATAGATGCCGAGTTTGTGCAGCTGCATGGCGACCTTCGCGCTGGTCTCTTCGCTGGGGCAGGTGCAATACAGAATCACCTCGCGGTCGCGCGGAATCTTCTGGTGATGCTCGGTCAGCACCGCCGGACCGATGCGAACGGCACCGGGCAGCACACGCGGGTCTGGCAGGTAATCTAGCGGATGACGAAGGTCCACGATGTACGGGGCAGGCTCTCCATTCTGCACAGCCTGCTGCATCATCTGCATCAGTTCGCCCGGCTCCAGTCGTAGCCGCTGCACCTCCAGCAGAAACCGGCGCTGCTTCCAGATGCGATACCCCAGCATGACCACGACGCCCAGCACAAACAGCGCCAGGGCAAAGTGGCTGAGCATGTGGAACAGCGGAGCGCTGCGCTCCACCAGATCGCCAAAGAAGCGCCCGGCTACGATCCATACCTCGGCCCACAGAATGGAGCCTGCCAGGTCCCACACCAGAAAGCGCGGAAACTCCATGCCCGTCTGTCCGGCGATGGGCGCGGCCACCGTGCTGAGTCCGGGCACGAATTTAGCGATCACCAGTGTGACCGGCCCGCGTCGTGAGAAGTAGTCCTCGGTACGGGCCACGCAGGTGGAGGCCTCAAACGAGAACCGGCACAACACCTGCAACACACGATGACCGTAGCTGCGGCCCAGCAGGTACCACAGGCTATCCGCCAGCAGACACGCGACCAGCGCAACCCCCAGCGCGAGCGTCGCACTTACCTGGTGCGTGGCCGAGAGCGTGCCCGCTGCCACCAGCACCGGGATGCTCGGAATCGGCAGCCCCAGTTGCTCCAGCAGCACCCATACAAACAGGATGAGCATGGCGTAGTGCACGAACATGAGCGAAGCGACTGGCATACGGTATGCGTTGAACGAAAGCGTTGAGTTAGAGGATAGATGAGCAACCCGGAGCTTTGGTTGCGGTGGAGGACTCACGAGGCCCGTGGACTAAAGGCAACGGGCGCCCGTCTCAGGGACGAGCGCCCGGTCTGGGCTTGCCTGGCTGCGTCGATCGTCACTTCACCTTGACGATCGGGGTGACCGAGTAACCGGGCCGCAGAACCAGGTCACTGTCTTCATCCTTCAGGTCTGTAAAGTCGATGCGTACCGGGATGCGCTGCACCACCTTCACGTAGTTGCCGGTCGCATTCTCGGGCGGAAACAGCGAGAGCCGCGACCCCGTGGCACCACCCACCTGGGTGACCTTGCCACTGAACTTGCGCCCGCCCAGTGCATCCACCTTGATGGTCACCTCGGCACCGGGCTTCATGTGCTCAATCTGCGTCTCCTTGAAGTTCGCCGTCACCCAGAGATTGGTGAGCGGCACAATGGTCAGCAGGTCCTGCCCCACTCCGAGGTTGGTTCCAACCTCCACGCTCTTCTTGTTCACGATGCCATCGACGGGTGCCGTAATCCTGGTGTAGCTGACGTTCAGCTGGGCCTGATCCACCCGGGCCTGCGCCTGCTTGACGTTGGCCAGCGCCGCCTGGGCCGCAGCCTGCTGCGCGCGCACCTGGCCGGAGGCGTTCTTGCTGGCCTGCAATGCCTGGTCCCGTGCCTGACTGGAGCGCTGCTGCGCCTGGCGCACAGCCTCCTGCGCGGCCAGCACCTGCGACTCCGCAGCAACCACATTGGCCTTGGCCGCCGCAGCCTGCGCTACCGCCGCATCAAACTGCTGCTTGGAGATCACGTCCTTCTGGACCAGCGGCGTGTAACGATCCACGTCGGCCTGCGCCTTCACGGCGTTGGCCTTCGCCTCGTCCACACGCGCCTCGGCGGTCAGCAACTGCTTCTGCGCCTGCACCACACCCGCCGAACTGCCCTGCACGTCAGACTGCGACGTGGAGATGTTCGTGTGCACATTCACAGCCGTCAGCGGCACATTCACCTCTGCCTGCTCATAGGCGGCCTGTGCCTGGGCCAGCACAGCCTGTGCCTGTTCCAGCGCCACCTGGTAGTCGCGCGGATCAATCTCTGCCAGCAGATCGCCGGCGTGCACGGTCTGGTTGTCGTTCACGTACACCTTGGTCACCTGGCCTGCGACACGCGCACTCACCTGGTACAGGTTGCCATCCACCTGGGCATCGTCCGTGTCCTCGGTAAAGGTCGAGCGCCAGTAGAAGAGCCCTGCCAGCAGTGCAATCACTACAATCACACCCAGCACGATGGACTTGCGGTTGGAACTCTTCTCTGCTGTGTCGGCGCCGTTCGCTGTTTCAGGAGCGGTCTGAGTCGTCTGTTCGGACACGGTTACTTACCTCCGAGGTAATCTTTGTAGTTGGTCTGCGCAACACCCAGCGCACGAGCCAGCGTGAGCTTGGCCACATTGTGCTGATACAGCGCGGCGATGTACTGATCATTGGCCTGCTGCACCTGCGCCTGCGCCTGGGTGACGGGAAGGTTGTCAGCGACTCCGGCGTGGAAGCGCTGTTGCGCCTCGCTCAAAGCCTCGTTCGCCAGTTCCAGATTCGATCGCGTTGCCTCCACCAGTCGTGCGGCTGCCTGAATATCCAGCAGGCTGCTGCGGATGTCGGCGTTGACTTGCTGAATCTGATCGGCCAGGCGCGCCCTGGTGCTGTCCACCTGCGCATCGGCCGTCTGCTCCTGTCCGCGCGTTCGGGCAATCTGCAGCACCGGCACGGAGACCTCTCCGGTTACCGTGTACGTGCTGTGCGAGTGGCCGAAGGTCGTGCCCAGGTCACCAAAGTCTCCGCTCACCTTGGCCACCGGCAGCTGACCATCACGGGCAGCGGCACGGGTCGCCTGGGCTGATTTGACGCTCTCGGCTGCGGCCTGCAGATCCTTGCGGTTCTTCAGCGCCTGCTCCAGCGCCGCCTGCGGATCCAGCTGCGCGAACTCGGCGTAAGGTGCGGTATCGGTCAGGTTGAAGGCCTGATCCAGGGGCAGGCCGATGGTTCGGGCCAGCGCCAGCTTATCCTTCGCCAGCTGATTTGTAGTTGCAATCAGGTTCTGCTGCTGATTCTGGTAGTCCACCTGGGCGCGCAGCACATCCAGCCGGGGACTGGTACCGGCGTCGTGCGCCGCGTTCGCCTGATCCAGCGAGACCTTTGCCGTGGCCAGTTCGGCCTTCACGGCCTCAATCCGAGCGGCGTCTGCCACACACACCAGGTACGCGTTGCCGACGGTCAGGACCACCATGTCGCGAGCATCGTCGGCGGTGAGCTTCGCGCTTAGAAAGTCATGCTTGGCGGCCAGATAGTTCTGCAGCGCCGCCAGGTTCAGCACGTTTTGCGTCAGATACCCGCGAAAGTCCTCGACCTGAAACGGTCCGATGATGGGGTTCAACCCCGGAAACTTCAGACCGAAGGCCGCCAGATTCACCTGCTCTGCCTCAACCGAGACGTTGGCCGTTACTGTAGGCAGCAGCGCCTGCAGCTGACTCAGCCGCTCGCCGTTTGCATTCTCGACCGACGACGCCTGCAGCAGCACGCCCAGGTTGGAGCGCAGACCACGTTGGATCGCATCGTCCAGCGACAGATCCAGGGTGGCGTCTGTGGCCTTGCCCGTCACCACACTGCCATGGAAGGTATCGGCCGTGGGCTGGGCGCCGTTGGAGCCCGTCGCCCCATACAGCTGCTGGGTCGCACCCAGCGTCGAGGAGCTCTGCGCCGGCGAACTGGAGCCCTGCGGCGCAATGACCGGTGCACCCTGCTGGGCGCTGGCGACCGCCGTGGCGACCAGAAGCAGCGATACCGCCGCCGAACGTGCTACGGTCGGCGCAATGTGTGAAGGACGCATACCTTTGATGGTAAATGCACCGTTCGCGGTCTGGCCGCTTGCTTGCCAGGTTTCTGCCGGGGCAGGTACGGTGCTGTGGTTCTCAGTCATGCTCATAATGGATGCGGCAGGATCAAATCCGTCTTCAAATTTTCTTCCACAATGGAAGCAATCCAGCCCGTCGGCCTCTCCCGGTGACGCAAAGCCACCCCTGCGGGTAGAATGCCGAAGTTGAATTAAAGCACTTTATCAGGAGATCGCAATGGTTCTGGGTATTGACGTTGGCACGGGTGGTACGCGCGCTGTACTGGTGGACGAGGCAGGCCGTGTCGTCGCCTCGCAGGCGGCCGATCACGCCCCCATCCACTCCGAGCACATCGGCTGGGCTGAGCAGCACCCTGACGACTGGTGGCGCGCCGCCCGGCAGGCCATCGCCGGGGTGCTGCAGGCCAACCCCGGCGCCAGCATCGACGCGGTCGGCCTGACCGGCCAGATGCACGGCTGCGTCATGCTGGACTCTGACGGCAACGTGCTGCGGCCAGCGCTGATCTGGTGCGACCAGCGCACCCAGCCGGAGTGCGACTGGCTGACCGACACCATCGGCTTTGACCGTCTGATTGAGCTGACCTGCAACCCGGCCCTGCCCAACTTCACCCTGACCAAGCTGCTCTGGGTCCGCACCCACCAGCCGGAGATCTTCGCCCGCATCGCCCACGTGCTGTGCCCGAAGGACTACGTGCGCTACCGCCTGACCGGCGAGTTTGCCATGGACATGCAGGAGGCCAGCGGCACGCTGCTGCTGGACGTCACCCACCGGCGCTGGTCGGCCGAGGTCGCCGCCGCCGCGGGCATTCCCATGAGCTGGCTGCCTCGCCTGTTTGAAGGGCCGGAGATCTGTGCCCGCATCAGCGCCGAGGGGGCCGCAGCCACGGGCCTGGCCGCAGGCACACCGGTCGCCGCCGGTGCGGGCGACCAGGGCGCGGGAGCTGTCGGCATGGGCATTCTGCGGCCGGGCTCGGTCTCCTCCACCATCGGCACCAGCGGAGTGGTCTTTGCCGCCACGGACGCCCCGAAGAAGGACAAGCTGGGCCGACTGCACACCATGTGCCACGCAGCACCGGGCATCTGGCATGTGATGGGCGTAACCAACGGCGCGGGGCTTAGCCTGCGCTACTTCCGTGACACCTTCGCGCCTGGTACCGAGTACGACGTGCTGACTGCCGAGGCGGCTCAGGTGCCGGCCGGCAGCGATGGCCTGCTGTGGACGCCCTACCTCTTCGGCGAACGTACCCCGCACCTGGATCCCAAGGCCCGCGCCGCCTTTGTCGGCATCACGGCCTCGCACACCCGCGGCCACTTTGTGCGTGCGGTGCTGGAGGGTGTGGCCTACAGCCTGCGCGACACCGTCACCCTGCTGGAAGAGATGGAGGTGCCCGTCCACTCCATCCGGTTAGGCGGGGGCGGAGCACGCGGCCCGCTCTGGCGGCAGATTCAGGCCGACGTCTACGGCCAGCCCGTGGAGCTGCTGGAGGCCGAGGAGGGCGGTGCCTTTGGCGCGGCCCTGCTGGCCGGTACCGGCGTCGGCATCTGGCCAAGTGTCGAAGCCGCTTGCGAGGCAACCATCCGCGTTGCCGAGACGATACCCCCGCGCCACGCCGAGCAGATGGCCGCCGGATACGTTGACTACAGAAGGGTTTATCCTGCTCTCAAACAGATTCAGGGAGCGTAATCCGCATGGCAGCAGAGATTGGCGTCGCAGTCGTTGGTTTTGGCCTGGGTGGCCGGGTCTTTCACGCACCATTTGTCGCCGCAGTGCCGGGGTTGCGGCTGGAGGCAATTGTGCAGCGCAAGGGGGACGAGGCCGCGCAGGCCTACCCCAACACGCGCATCCTGCGCTCGTATGAGGAAGCGCTGGCGGATCCGGCCGTGCAGCTCATCGTCATCACCACGCCCAATGAGGCACACTTTCGCATGGCCAAGGCCGCGCTGGAGGCGGGCAAGCACGTCGTCATCGACAAGCCCATCACCGCCACCAGCCAGCAGGCACGCGAACTCATCGATCTGGCCACAGCCCGCGGCCTGCAGCTCTTCCCCTTTCACAACCGCCGCTGGGATGGTGACTTCCTGACCGTGCAGCAGGTGCTTGCCACCGGCCAGCTGGGCCGCCTGGTCACCTTTGAGTCCCACTTCGACCGCTTCCGCCCGGTGCAGCGCGCAGGCACGTGGAAGGAGGCCGGTGACGACGCCAACGGCATGTTGTTTGACCTGGGCCCGCACCTGGTGGACCAGTGCCTGGCCCTGTTTGGCGCGCCGGCAACCATCACCGCCAGCGTGCGCCGTGACCGCGATTCCACGGCGATTGAGGATGGCTTTGACATCACGCTCGGCTACACCATCGCCGGGCGGCAACTGCTTGCGCACTGTCGCACCACCTGGCTGGCCTGCGACGCCTCGCCGCGGTTTCTGCTGCACGGCACCCACGGCAGCTTCAAAAAGTACGGGCTGGATCCGCAGGAACCGGCACTGGTGCACGGCGCAAAGGTGCCGCCCATGGGCTCTGGCGATACCTGGCTGGAGGAGAACGCCAGCGACTGGGGCACGCTGACCACAGCACCCGATCCGGCCGACCCGGCGATGCTCATCAAGCGCGAGGTGCCCACCGCACGCGGAGACTATCGCGGCTTCTACGCCAACGTGCGCGACACCGTGCTGGGCACCGCAGCCCAGGCCGTGACCGCAGAAGACGGCTACCGCGTCATCAAGCTACTGGAGATGGCCAGGGTCAGCTCCGCTGAGGGCCGCACCCTCCCGGTGGAGTTCTAGCACCGGCCCGGCTCACGCAGGCCGGCGACAGCGTGCCACGCCAAACAAAATGGGCCGCCCTCAACAGGCGGCCCGTTCCGTTGTTGCGACCAACACTAGCACTGGCCATAGGTGGCGCTGGCGCCGTGCTTGCGGAAGTAGTGGCGATCCAGCAGCGACTGCGGCACGCCCTGGTGCCCGGGCATCAGGGTAAGGGTCTTGTAGGCCATGCGCGCCACCGCCTCCAGAACCACCGCGTTGTGTGCGGCGTCGTGCGGGTCCTTGCCCCAGCAGAAAGGAGCGTGGCCGGCCACCAGCACGGCAGGCACGGCGTCAGGGTCGATGTTGTGCTCGCGGAAGTGGTTCACAATGGCTACCCCGGTCTCATGGACATAACGGCCGTTGATGGCCTCCGTGGTCAGCTCCGGCGTGCAGGGCACAGGGCCGTAGAAGTAGTCGGCGTGAGTGGTGCCCAGCGCTGGAATCGCAAGCCCGGCCTGGGCAAAGCTGGTGGCAAACTCGGAGTGTGTATGCACCACCGCGCCGATGTTTGCGAACTCGCGATAGAGCAGCGTGTGGGTGTCCAGGTCAGACGACGGCCGCAGGTCGCCCTCCACGATCCTGCCGTCCAGGTCCGTCACCACCATGTGCTCCGGACGTAGCTTGTCGTAGTCCACCCCGGAGGGCTTGATGACCACCAGGCCCTGCTCCCGGTCGACTCCCGAGGCGTTGCCAAAGGTGTAGAGCACCAGGCCACGATGGACCAGTTCGAGGTTGGCTTCAAGAACCTGTGCGCGAAGAGCGGGAAGCAGCATAAGAACACCTTGCCATCGAGATACGGACGCGATACTGACAGAATACGCGGGAAGCGTTTTCCCGGCCAGTCTTCCCTCCCCCCTCCAGCGCCGCCACGCCACCCTGTCGCCAACCATTGCGCCAGCCGCACCACCTGCGCTACCGCAACGCGCCACGGGCGGCCTGCCACTGGTAAAGTAGAGGCAATGGAACAGGCACAGAGTACAAGTGGACAGGGGCTGCCTAAGGGCTTTGCCTGGGGAGCAACCGCAGCAGGAATCAAGGCCAGCGGCAAGCTGGATGTCGCCATCGCCGTGGTGCCGAAGGGTGGGCACGCCGCCGCCATGTATACGCGCAACACCGTAGTGGCCGCACCCGTCACGGTGGGCCGCAGACATCTACAATCCACCGGCGGACGCGTCAGTGCCCTGCTGGTGAACGCGGGCAACGCCAACTGCGCCACCGGCCAGGCCGGACTGGACGCCTGCGCGCGCAGCTGCACGGCTGCGGCAGAGGCATTTGGCTGCATCTTCGACGAGGTCTTCCCGTCGTCGACCGGCATCATCGGCGTCCCCTTCCCCACGGAGAAGCTGATTGCGGCGCTTCCGGCGGCGAAGGCCTCGCTGGGCAGCACGCGGGAGCACGCCGAGCTGTTTGCCAACGCGATTTTGACGACCGACACACGCATGAAGGTGGCACGCGCTGTGGTGGATGTGGATGGCGTCGAGGTGCGGCTGTTTGGCGCGGCCAAGGGTGCCGGCATGATTCATCCGCAGGTAGGTCCGCCGCACGCCACCATGCTGGTGTACCTGTTTACCGACCTGGCCGCCGAACCCGCAGAGTTGCAGTCGCTGCTGGAGCCTGCAGTCGATCACAGCTTCAACTCCATCTCCATCGACGGCGACACCTCTACCAACGACACCGTGCTGCTGCTGGCCAGTGGAGCCAGCGGAGTGAAGCTGGACGCGCGCGTGCGCGACCCCTTTGCCAACGCGCTGGCGCTGGTCTGCGGTTCGCTGGCCCATCAGATTGTGGACGATGGCGAGGGCGTCACCCATGTGGTCACGCTGCATATCTGCGGTGCCGCCAGCCAGGCCGACGCGAAGGCCGTCGCCAGCACCATCGCCACCTCGCCGCTGTGCAAGACCGCATGGAGCAGTGCCGACCCGAACTGGGGACGTCTGCTGGCCGCTGCCGGACGGAGCGGTGTGGCTATCGACGCGGAGAAGGTAACCATCAGCATCGGCCAGCAACCGGTGTTTGAGTACGGCATGCGCGCCCCGCAGTTTGACGAGGCTGCCACCCACGCGGTGATGCAGCAGCGCGAGTACACCATCACCATGCACCTGGGCATGGGCGAGGCCGAGTGCCGCTACATTACCTGCGACCTGACGGTCGAGTATGTCCACATTAATGCCGACTACTCCACCTAGACGCAGGCCGGTCCGGTAACCGGACGTCGCCAGATGACGGCGGCCGGAGGAACGATATATCTTGTTTGTACTACTGGTTATGACTGCATAAGCCCAGCTTTTGCAGGCGCAGAGGGGATGCAATGGCGATCAAGACGGATACACCGGCTGGCGTAGACTTCGCGGCAGAGGTTGCGGAGTGGATTGAGGCGTTTGACGAGGTAGTTGCCTCGGACTGGGAGCAGGGGGCAGAGTTGCTGAGCGCGCTGCGCCAGCGGGCCCGTGAGGCCGGAGTGCCCACCCCCAGCGAGATGACGACTCCGTATCGCAACACCATCCCCCGGCACGACGAGGTGCCCTACCCGGGCGATCGCAAGCTGGAGAAGCGGGTTGAGTCCTTCATCCGCTGGAACGCCATGGCGATGGTGCACGGCCAGAACAAGAAGGATGCCGGCATCGGCGGCCACATCTCCACCTACTCCTCGCTGGCCACCCTGTTGGAGGTTGGCTTCAACCACTTCTTCCGCGGCCAGTATGGCGACCAGCCGGGCGACTTCATCTACTTCCAGGGCCACGCTGCCCCGGGCGTTTACTCCCGCGCCTTTCTGGAAGGACGCCTGCAGGAAGAGCACCTGAAGAACTTCCGCCACGAGCTGCGCGAGCACCCCGGCCTGTCCAGCTATCCGCACCCCTGGCTGATGAAAGACTTCTGGCAGTTCCCGACCGTATCCATGGGCATCGGGCCGCTGAATGCCATCTATCAGGCACGCTTTATGCGCTATCTGGAGCACCGCGGTCTGATCCCCGCCACGGATCGCAAGGTCTGGGCGTTCGTCGGCGATGGCGAGTCGGACGAGGTGGATACGCTGGGTGCCATCTCGCTGGGCGCACGCGAGAAGCTGGACAATCTGATCTTTGTCGTCAACTGCAACCTGCAGCGGCTGGATGGCCCCGTGCGCGGCAACAAGCGCATCATCGATGAACTGGAAGGCGTCTTCCGCGGTGCCGGATGGAACGTCATCAAGGTGATCTGGGGCACGGACTGGGACGCGCTATTTGAGCGCGACCACACTGGCCTGCTGCTGCGCCGTATGGAAGAGTGCGTGGATGGCGACTTCCAGACCTACAAGGCCAAGGACGGCGCGTATCTGCGGCAGCACTTCTTCGGCAAGTACCCTGAGTTGCTGGAGCTGGTGAAGGATTACTCGGACGAGGATCTGCAGCGGCTGCACCGCGGCGGCCATGACCCGGCCAAGATCTATAACGCCTACAAGCGCGCCATCGAGCACAAGGGCGGACCGACCGTGATTCTGGCCAAGACCGTAAAGGGTTACGGCCTGGGTAGCGCACAGGCGCGCAACGCCACCCACAACGAGAAGAAGCTGACGGACGATAACCTGACGCAGTTCGTGCAGCAGTTTGACATTCCGCTGCCGGAGGGTGCCGCCAAGGAAGGCCGGTTCTATCGGCCGGAGCCTGACTCACCCGAGATCCAGTATCTGCAGTCGCGCCGCCAGCAGCTCGGTGGATACCTGCCCAAGCGCAACACAGAGCTGCCCGCCTTCCAGGCACCACCCCTTACCAGCTACGACGAGTGGCTGAAGGGCTCCAACGGCCGCGCCGTCTCCACCACCATGGGGTTTGTCAGCATCCTGCGCCACCTGATGAAGGACCCCGCTATCGGCAAGCTGATCGTGCCCATTGTTCCGGACGAGGGCCGCACCTTCGGCCTGGAGTCTGCCATCAAGCAGGTGGGCATCTACGCGCCAGAGGGCCAGCGCTATACCCCGCACGATGCGGATATGCTGTTGAGCTATCGCGAGGAGAAGGACGGTCAGATTCTGGAGGAAGGCATCACTGAGGCCGGCTCCATGGCATCGTTCACCGCGGCGGGCACGGCGTACTCCAACTACAAGGTGCCGACAGTTCCCTTCTACATGTACTACTCCATGTTCGGATTCCAGCGCATCGGCGATATGGTGTGGGCGTTTGCGGACTCACGCGGCAAGGGCTTCCTGATGGGCGGCACGGCTGGCCGCACCACCATGCTGGGCGAGGGACTGCAGCACCAGGACGGCCACAGCTTTGTGCTCTCCAGCACCGTGCCCACCTGC
>JAGWNX010000163.1 GCA_028872955.1 Acidobacteriota bacterium | reverse complement strand
GCTCCGGATCCATCGTCGTCTCCCACAGTTGCGGAGCCGTCATCTCGCCCAGGCCCTTGTATCGCTGCACCTGGTACTCCTTGCGTCCCTGCTCAATCACGTATTCGAATACTTCACGAGCCGTCTTCTTCTCGACCGGGTCCTGTGCTGCCCGTGCTCGCTTGCCGGGCTTGGCTTCGACCACCGCTTCCGTCGCGGCTGCTTCCGCGTTCACGCCCTCGTCCGCCACTGCCTCGTCCGCTTCCTCCGCAGCCTCCTGCTTGGCCGTCTTCGCCGCATACTCGATAAAGAACGGTCCCTTCAGGTAGTCCTTGATCTGCGCATACTTGCCCAGCAACTGCCGCGTCTCCGCTGCATTGGCCAGCGCCCAGTCCAGCTTGCGCACCGCACCCTGCGAGTCGGTAAAGCTCACCGACCAGGTCTGATGCTCTTCATCCAGCACCGGCTCGCCGACAGCACGGAACTGGTACTCCTTCACCAGCGCCTTCAGCCGCGTCTGCATCTCCACCAGCTTGGTCGCACTCTGGAAGTCTTCCCGCTTGGCCGGCAAAGCACCTTCATGCGCAAACAACTCGATAAAGTCGTCCGCCACCTTCTCATTTCGCAACCGCTTCTGCACCTTATCGTAGAACCCGAGGTAGTCGTTCAACTGCCCCATGAACTTCGTCAGCGCCGCACCCTCCAGCCGCGCACCGCCCTCACCGTAACGGATCACCATGCCATCGGAGGCACGCTTCACCATCACGCTCACATACTCGCGGTCGTCCTTGATGTACTGCTCAAACTTGCCCTTCTTGATGCGGTACAGCGGTGGCTGCGCAATATACACATGCCCGCGTTTGATCAACTCCGTCATGTGCCGGAAGAAGAACGTCAGCAGCAGCGTGCGAATGTGCGATCCGTCCACGTCGGCATCCGTCATCAGAATCAGCTTGCCGTAGCGCAGCTTGCTCGCGTCAAAATCGTCCTTGCCGATCCCGCAGCCCAGCGCCGTAATCATGGCGCGAATTTCTTCGTGCCCCAGCATCTTGTCGTAGCGGGCCTTCTCCACGTTCAGAATCTTGCCCTTCAGCGGCAGAATCGCCTGGAACCGCCGGTCGCGGCCCTGCTTGGCAGTTCCACCGGCGCTCTCTCCTTCGACTAGGTACAGCTCGCAACGATCCGGCTGCCGCTCGCTGCAGTCCGCCAGCTTACCCGGCAAACCGCCGCCATCCAGCGCACCCTTGCGCCGAGTCAGATCGCGAGCCTTACGCGCAGCCTCACGCGCCCGGGCCGCATCAATCGCCTTGTTGATGATATTCTTCGCAACTGAAGGATTCTGTTCCAGGAACGCGCCCAGCCGCTCATTCACAAACGCTTGCACCGTTCCCGCAATGTCCGAGTTCAGCTTGCCCTTCGTCTGCCCCTCAAACTGCGGCTGCGAAAGCTTCACCGAAATCA
>JAGWNX010000162.1 GCA_028872955.1 Acidobacteriota bacterium | reverse complement strand
GCAGGCTTGGCTGCTGCCACCCTCGGTGATGGATTTTGTGCCGCCGGATCACTTGGCGCACTTTGTCCGCGATACGGTGCGAGAGCAGCTCGATTTGTCCGAGATTTTGGCCACGTACGAGCAAGAAGAGCGCGGCTACCCGCCCTACCACCCGGTCATGATGAGCGCGCTGCTGCTGTATGCGTACTGCCAGGGCGTGTATTCCTCGCGCCGCATCGCCCGAGCCTGCCAGGAGCGGGTGGATTTCATGGCGGTCACGGGACTGAACCGACCCGACTTTCGCACCGTCAGTGACTTTCGCAAGCGCCACCTGCAGGCCCTGGGCGGGCTGTTCGTGCAGGTGCTGCAGCTGTGCCGGGGTGCCGGACTGGTCAGTCTGGGGCACGTGGCGCTCGATGGCACGAAGATCAAGGCCAACGCCAGCAAGCACAAGGCCATGAGCTATGGGCGCATGTCCGAGAGCGAGCGGCGGCTGCGCCAAGAGGTGCGCAACTGGTTTGATAAGGCGGCGGCGCTCGATGCGGCCGAGGAGCGCGAACACGCCGATCGGCCTGGGGATGAGCTGCCTGATTGGGTGGCCGACAAGCAGCGGCGCATCCAGAAGATTCGTGAGGCCCGAGCCGCTCTGCAGGCCGAGGCCGCTGCACAGGGGCAGGCGGCTCCCAAGCCCAAAGCACAGCGCAACTTCACCGACACGGACAGCCGCATCATGAAGAGCGGCAGCGACTATGTTCAAGCCTACAACGCGCAAGCCGCGGTGGATGAGAAGGCACAGATCATCGTCGCTCAGGGTCTCTCGAATAACGCGAGCGATGCGCAACAGCTCGATCCGATAGTGTGGCAGATCAAGAGCAACCTGGGTTGCCAGACGCTCGAGCTCTCGGCCGATGCGGGCTACTGCTCGGAGGGCAATCTGGCGCTGCTGGCCCGACGCCGCGTGCGAGCCTACATTGCCACCGGTCGCCAGCGCCACGGCCAGGCAAGCGCGACTTCGCGTACCAACCGCCAGCTCGGGCCGCGCGTGAGCGCCATGCGCACCCGTCTTGCGCGAGCGGGACGGCGCAGTCGCTACCGCCTGCGCAAGCAGCTGCCCGAGCCGGTGTTTGGACAGATCAAACACGCCCGAGGCTTCCGTCAGTTCCTGCTGCGCGGTCTGTCCAAAGTAAAAGGCGAATGGACTTTGATCTGCACGGTCCACAACCTGCTGAAGCTGGCCAAAGCGCAGCGCGGTGGCTGAGGCCTCACCCGGCCAATCCATCGCAATAGACCCCATCGACACACCAGGCATCGATTTCATGACCGCTCGTGCCACCCTCGCCAATTTAACCCCGCCAGAGTTCATTACTCGGACGGGCTCCTAGGGGCCGACCGGCACCACTGAATCCGAGCGCCAGCGGCATCATCTGATGGCTGCGTTGGGCGATTCCCTACTCGGAGAAACGGGAA
>JAGWNX010000161.1 GCA_028872955.1 Acidobacteriota bacterium | reverse complement strand
TGGCGAAGCGCTGCATCTGTTCCATCCGGTCGAGCCGGCCTTTACGCTGCGCGAGCGTATGGAACTCGACTCGCCCGTCGAAGTTCTCGATGCGCTGATGTTCGTTGCGAATCTGATGCTGGAGCAGTTGATCCTTCGGGCAACGGCGCGTGTGTTCGCACTCGCCTCTGTCAGCATCACGCTCACTCTTGAAGGCGGCACTATCCATACCCGAACCGTCCGGCCTGCATTGCCGACTAACGACCGGCAGCTCTGGATCAAGCTGCTGCATCTTGATCTCGAAGCTCATCCCCCGCAGGCAGCGGTTCTCGCCGTGACTCTCGATGCCGAACCTGGAAGCACCAGCCAGATACAACTCGGATTATTCTCCCCGCAGTTGCCAGAGCCATCGCGCCTCGACGTGACCCTCGCACGCATTCGCACCATCGTTGGCGACGGGAACGCCGGTCGCGCGGTGCTTACAGATACCCACCAGCTCGACGGGTTCCGCGTGGAGCCCTTTGAGATTCCCTCAGCACAACCAGCGGAATCACCAACCGCTCCGTTGCGGCCTGCCATGCGCCGGCTGCGTCCGGCGGAGTCAGTATTCGTGACTATGCAGGGCGCGCGTCCCGAGACCTTCCTCTTTCGGCAGCGGCGCTATTCCGTTGAACGCGCATATGGCCCTTGGCTGACCAATGGCGAGTGGTGGAACGCAACCCTGTGGGGATGCGAGCAGTGGGACCTTGTTGCCCGCTCTCCCGATGGCGACACGCTTTGCGGCTGCCTGATGCGCGATGTATTACAGAACCGGTGGCAGATGGCAGGGCTGTATGACTGAGCAATATGTCGAGCTGCACGCAGCCAGCGCCTTCAGTTTCCTGCAGGCCGCCTCGCAGCCGGAGAGCCTTATCGAGCGCGCCGTGGAGATCGAAATGCCGGCGATGGCACTGCTCGACTACAACGGCGTTTACGGCGCTGCACGCTTCCATACCACCGCGCAGCGCAATAGCGTCCGCGCGCACGTTGGAGCGGAGATCTCTGTATCGAGCTTCGGGCCACGATTGACGCCTCCCGCATGGCTGCCGCACCAGCACCAGAGCGAACCCGCGCGCCTCCCGCTGCTCTGCGAGTCCCGCGAGGGATACCAGAATCTGTGCCAGCTCATCACGCAGTTCAAGATGCGCGATGCCAACAAGAAGGATGGCGCAGCTACCTTCGACGATTTGAGTGAGTATGCCTCCGGCCTGGTCTGTCTGACTGGAGGTGATGAAGGGCCGCTGGCAGCAGCGCTCGCGCGCGGCGGAGAAGCCGCAGGCCGGGAGACAGTGGAACGGCTCACACGCATTTTTGGCAACGGACACGTCTACATCGAATTGCAGCGCCACCAGGAACGCGCGGAAGAGTGGCGCAACCAGGCAGCCATACGCATCGCACGCTCACTCAACGTGCCAGTCATCGCCACCAATGGCGTGC
>JAGWNX010000094.1 GCA_028872955.1 Acidobacteriota bacterium | reverse complement strand
TGCCGCCGGGCTCGTTCTGCTCTCTGCTTCGTCTCTGATTGCCCAGACCCAACCCCCTGCGGAGGCCTCCGCGCCGCTGCCTGCGGAGACGCGCACCGCCGTTCGCGACCTGATTGGCGAGGTGCTGGTAAATGGCAAGGCCCTGGAGTATGACCGCCAGTTGACCGATGACGTGGGCCCGCGCCTGACCGGCTCCGCCAACTACAACCACGCTGTCACCTGGGCGCTGGAGACCCTGCGCGGGCTGGGCCTCAGCAACGTACATACGGAGAGCTTCACCATGCCTGCGCTGTGGGAGCCGGAGACGCCCGCCACCGGCAGCATCACCACGCCGCGAACGCAGACCCTGCACATCTACTCCATGGGCTGGAGCCCCTCCACACCGCCCGGCGGCGTGACCGGCGAGGTCTTTTACCTGCCCACGATCGGCGCGGCAGACACCTTCAAGGACCGCATCGCCGGGCACATCGTGCTGATCGATAACGACACGCTGGGTCGTGGCGCCGGCATTGCCGCGTTGGTGCGCGACGTAGCCCACGTGGTGGAGCAGAAGCCGCTGGCCGTGCTGATGGTGGGCACCACCAACGGAGCCGAGGTCGCCGACTGCCTGCTCTACGACGGCAACATAAGCCCGGTGCCCGGCGCGCAGATTGGCCAGGAGGACGACCTGCTGGTGCGTCGGCTGCTGCAGCGCGGCCCGGTTACCATCCACTTCAGCATGACGAACCGGACGCGCCCGGCCACCGAGGTGCAGAACGTGGTGGCAGAGATCGCCGGACGCGAGCTGCCCGGCCACACCGTGCTGGTGGGCGGGCACCTCGACTCATGGCATCCGGGCACCGGTGCGCAGGACAACGGCACCGGCGTGGCCACCGTGCTGGACGTGGCACGCAGCGTGATGGCACTGGGCCGCCCGCCGCGACGCACCCTGCGCTTCGTGTTGTTTGGCGGCGAGGAGCAGGGCCTCTTCGGCTCCGCCGGCTATGTGCAGCAGCACCGCAACGAGATGGCAACCATTGACGCCGTGCTGATCTCCGACACCGGCGCACAGCCCGCGCGCGGCTGGTACCTGATGGCGCGCGAGGACCAGCGACCCTACCTGGACCCCGTCGAGCCGCTGCTGGCTGGCCTGGGTGCCAACCAGCTGACCGCAGACAACGTCTTTCTGTTTGAGACAGACCACGCCGGCTTCGACGTGCTGGGCGTTCCCACGCTGGTGCTGTGGAACGACACGGACAAGTACTTCCGCCTGCACCACCAGGCCTCTGACACCTTCGACTCCGTGGTGCCGGCGGACCTGGCCCAGGGAGTAGCCACCACCGCCGCCACAGCCTACGCCATCGCCGACCTGCCCCACCCCTACGCCCCCCACCTGACCCAGCAGCAGATGCTCGACCGCATCCGCGACGACAACCAGTTGGAGAACTACCAGGCCGTGCAGGCAGTGAAGTGGGTGCCGTAAAACTCTCAACATCAAGAGTTGACCGCGCTCGACCTACTTCACGATGCGCTTGGTTCATCACGCACCTGGCCGGCACAGCCTACATCCTTCCTTAAGAGTCTTGCCAAACAATAAAAATCAACTTGTAAATGAACGACTCCAGTGCTAGCGTTTGCGAACTTCACAATTCCGGAGATCGTATATGCGATTACTGCAGAGATTCATCGCACCCACGATTCTTGTTGCCTTGACCGCTGCCAGTACCTGCGCAGCAGCGAGCACGACGAAGCCGCCGAAGGTCACCACCCCATCCGCTCAGGCGCCAGCAAGCAAACCCGACCCGACGAATCTGAAGCTTCGACTTGTTGCTGCCAGTCTAGACACAACGTCGAAAGCATCCGGCGATTACGTGCCCTGCGAATTTACTCGAGAACAGTTGCGTGATCTCCAGTTCTCTCCGTATTCCTTGAAACTCACCGGAGATGAGAGTGAGGAACTCAAGCAAAGAATCATCGCGGCAGCTGTCTCTGACCAATACAAGGACGCCCTGACCGAACCTGCGACACAAAAATTTTTGGAATTGATTGAAGTTCAGAGCTTCAATGGAAAAACCCAAAGTCAGGTAATTCAAATAGTTCTCAACGACTTAGACAAAGCCGATACAGATCGGGCTGTTAACGACAAGCGAGCGCAGGCTTTTGATGATGAGGCAAGTAAGAGCTACATAAACCACACAAACTTGTTCGCGCAGGGTCTTTTTCATGCAAAAACGTCATCAGCCGAAGGTGCCCCCAAGCCTGTAGCAAGTGCGTTGACTGTCTCTGCGCCGAACTTGTCAGCTCAAAAAGCAGCTTTGGTTGATACAGCGAGAAGTGGAGTAGCGAATCTTCTCAGGCCTCTCGATGTAGGCTGTTCGATGTCGATACTCGATTACAATGAAACAAAACGGGCCTATGGAAGACTAGTCGCTAATGAATATATGGCTGTTCAGGTTGTGGTCCGAAATCTTAATAGGGATCAGGAGTTTCAACTGCATGATGTAGAGTTCGCCGTTGATATTGATCCGAGCGGACGGCATCCGCGCTTTTATTCCGGAAGAGACAAGCTGATTGTACGGAGTTTTAGTGTCGCGCAAGAGAACTTTGACCCGCGTAACCTCACCGTGCATTCGCTGCAGGCGCTAGGGGCTATGCTAAACGCAATCGTCCCAATTTTTGGAGGCTCATATGCGGATGCAATCGGCGTCTTTACCGGCGGAGCAATTCCTGGAGTCGATAAGGTATGGAAGGACTCCACGACTGATCAGCTCAACCTCTTGAACGATACAGGGTTTTCTTCCTCCTCCAGTTCTAGAACTGTGGTACCAAAGTCTGGCGTGACGGTGTTTGTCACGTTTATTCCTCATCGCCCTTTTGATGCTGGGTGGTGGACACAGGCCTGTGCTCAAAACACTTATCTTGGGTCTATAAACAAAACAAGAGTCACTCCAGACGATACCGATCAATCGTCTGTTGGTTTGGACGTTGATCGAGCACTTGAGGTCTGCACGGATAAGCGCACGGATGAAGACAACAAGGCAATTGCCGACAGTCAAGATTCTTCGGGGACCGCTACTGGAGATGATCAGATCCAACCAATTCCTCCAAAAACAAGAACAGTTGGAAGTGACATCTTCGCCAATCCTACAGTCACTACATTCAGTAAATGGTCTGGAACTACCCTTTCGCTATTCCGGGATCTGGCTCATGTGGCGATTGCTGGAACACACGTTACAGACGAACAGCTGCTTCGCACCAGCCTGGCATCCTTGGATTGCGACCCGCTTGATTCGTCCGGAGACGTCCTACTGAACGGCAAGGCGGCGATAACCTGCAAACTTAAAGGAGCAAACTTAGGGACCGTTGCAAAAGTGCGTCTCAGAAGTTCCGCGGACCCGAGCCAGACAGTTGACAGTTCGTTCGTAATGACGCCCGGCGATCCAACTTCCGGGACAGCATCTTTCGATCAGAAGAGCCTAACGGCAGGAGCAACGTACTCTGTATCGATCATCGACAAGACCGATATCGAATCAGGCACATCTACAGGTGATCTGAAGGTAGCCGATGCTGCTACGGTGACGGGGATAAATCCAAGCACGCTAGACCCGACGAAGATGGCTTCACCGCAACCGGTGGCAATGGAAGGAACTAACCTTCGAGACGTCTCGTCAGTCATTCTCACCTCCGCAGATGGTACGGTCCACGATGAATTCACTCCTACGAGTGCAACGGACACCACACTTCAAATTCAATTGTCCTCGACAAGTCCAGTAGCCACGGTTGATACCTCAAAGAGCTCTGTGTCGTTCAACATCTCTCTTATCTCCCAAACAAAGAGTGTTGCGGCCACTGAGAAAGTCACTCTAACGATCTCCGAAGGTGTGCCACCCAAAAAGGCCGGCCAGTAGCTGTGGAAACAGTATGATGCCACTCACTGCCGCCTACCCCGCCAGCTCCGCGCGCACGCGTTCCATGGTGGCCAGGTAGAAGTGCAGGTTGTGCACGCTCAGCAGCGTGTTGCTGAGGGCCTCGCCGGCGACGAAGAGGTGGCGCAGGTAGGCGCGGGAGTAGCGTCGGCAGGTGAGGCAGGTGCAGGCCGGGTCGATGGGGCCTGCGTCCTCGGCAAACTCCTTGCGCTTGATGTTCAGCCGCACCACTTCGCCATCCTGGCGGGCGAAGACCAGGCCGTGGCGGCCCGCGCGGGTGGGCAGCACGCAGTCCATCATGTCCACGCCCATCTTGGCGTACTCCTCAATCTCGTCCGGGTAGCCAACGCCCATGACGTAGCGCGGCTTGTCTGCCGGCAGAATCTCGAGACAGCGCGCAATCATCTCGCGGGTGACGTCGCGCGGCTCGCCGACGGCCAGGCCGCCGATGGCGTAGCCGGGGAAGTCCATCTCGACGAGTCGCTCGGCGCTCTCGCGGCGCAGATCCGCATACATGCCGCCCTGCACGATGCCGAAGAGGCTCTGCGTCTGGCCGTCGCGCTCTGCAAACCAGGGCACGGACTGGCAGGTGGCCTGGAACCTCGCCTTGCTGCGCGCGGCCCAGGCGTGGGTCAGGGCCATGCTCTGGCGGGTGCGCTCCCAGGTGGCCGGCGTCTCCACGCACTCATCAAAGACCATCATGATGTCGGCACCGAGCGCGACCTGCACGTCCATGCTGTGCTCGGGCGAGAAGAAGTGTTTGCTGCCGTCCAGGTGGCTGCGGAACTCGACGCCCTCGTCGGAGATCTTACGCAGCTTGCTGAGGCTGAAGACCTGAAAGCCGCCGGAGTCCGTGAGCATGGCGCGGTTCCAGCTCATGAAGCGGTGGACGCCGCCCATGTTCCGCACCAGCTGGTGGCCGGGACGCAGGTACAGGTGGTAGGTGTTGGCCAGGATGATCTGCGCGCCGGTGCCACTGGGGCCAAGCGTCTCCACCACGCCCTGCTCCACGGCCTTTACCGTGGCGGCGGTGCCCACCGGCATGAAGACGGGTGTCTCCACCGGCCCGTGCGGCAGTTGGAGACGCCCACGGCGGCCGCCGGAGGCGGCGGTGCGCTGAACTGTGAAGGAGAGCGACATCACTCTCGATTGTACCGGCGAAGAACGCGCAGGCTCCGTGACGCCTGCCGGGCCACGGAGCCTGCGCGTACAGGACAGTTACTGCCGTGCGCCACCGGCAGCGATCAGAGTCTGCCCGGTGACCCAGCCCGCGTCGCTGGAGGCCAGGAAGGCCGCAACCGTGGCGATATCGCCCGGCTGGCCGATACGACCCAGCGGCGTGGTCTTCTCAATGTGCTTGTGGAAGTCGCTGCCGATGAAGCCTGCCGCGTGCACGCCTTCGGTCTCAATCAGCCCGGGGTTCAGCGAGTTCACGCGAATGCCGCGCGGCCCAAGCTCACCCGCCAGCGACACCGTAATCGCATCCACCGCAGCCTTGGTGGAGCTGTACACAGAGGCCGTGGGCGAAGGCATGGGCCCGACCAGCGAGCTGATGTTGATGACCGATCCACCCTCCGGTCCCATCAGCTTCACCGCAGCCTGCGTGGTGAGCAGCAGACCCAGCACGTTGAGGTTGAACTGCTTGTGGAAGTGCTCGGGCGTAATCGCCTCCAGCGGGCCAAACTCGTAGATGCCTGCGTTGTTTACCAGCACGTCCACCTTGCCGTAGGCGGCCTGCGTCTCCGCAAACAGCTTTTCGATCTCGGCGGGCTTGGAGACATCGCCCTGCACTGCGATGGCCTTGCCACCCTTGGCGGTGATGCTGGCCACCACGGCATCGGCCCCGGCCTTGCTGCTGGCGTAGTTCACCACCACGGCTGCACCCTCTGCCGCTAACTGCTGTGCGATGGCGGCACCAATGCCCTTGGACGCGCCCGTAACCACTGCTACTTTTCCTGCAAGCCTGCTCATAATGTTCTCCTTAAGATCGCCATCGATTCGACGTCAGTCAATTCGACGTTCATCAAATTGATTGCGAGGGACCGGAGAAGGATGCAGGAATTTTGTGGCGGGAGTGAGCAGCCCTAGAGCGATTGCAACGCTTCCAGGTATCGCTGCCAGATCTCGCGGCGAAAGGTGACGTCGACGAACTTGCCGTTCCTGGCCAGCGAGACCAGGCCAACGGCCTCCAGCTCCTTCAGGTGATGCGAGAGCGTCGCCGGAGTGATGGGTGTCTGCTCGCGCAGCTCGGAGCAGGCGACCGAGCAGCCGCGCGCGATCTGCTGCAGAATCTCAAACCGGCGCGGGTCGCCGAGGGCGCGGTTGATGCCCTGCACGTCGATCGCGGCCTTGCGCCTGTTGCCCATGCTCCCTCCGTTATAAAACAACGCAGGCACCCGGCGCTGGCTGATGGGTCGGCGCGGCGTTGGGCGTGCGCTGCGGTATGCTGGTCTCCCACACCGGCAACCGCACTGCCGGGCGCTGCAAGGGAGACCCATTGCCATGAACCACCGCATGCACGCGCTCGCCGCCGCTGCCCTGTTGAGCTTGACTCCGCTCGCTGCCCAGACGCCACGGCCCACGCCGCCCACACGCGATCCGCATTCCCCCGGCTACGTTCGGGCACACGAACTACCCGACGGCGCCGTGCCCCCGGCCACCGCCAACGGCAACTACATCCTGGGCCCGACCCATAACCCTGCGCCAGAGATGTCGCCCGCCGACTCCGTGCCGCGCGGCAGGATCTACGAGTTCACCATGACCTCGGCCGAGAGCAAGATCTACCCCGGCATTGCCCGCGACCCGGGCACCTTCGGCACGCCCGAGCCGGCGAATCCGTTGACCCTGCTGGTGCCCACCAGCCACCCCGCTCCGTGGACTCGGCGGGTGACCGTGTACGTGCCGCAGCAGTACGTGCCGGGCACTGCGGCACCGTTCCTCGTCGCTGCGGACGGGCCCGACAAGCTCCTGTCGCCGGCGCTGGACTCTCTGATTGCCGCGCACCGCGTGCCCGCCCTGGTCGCCATCTCCATCGCCAACGGCGGCGGCGACGCGCAGGGCAGCGAGCGCGGGCTGGAGTACGACACCCTGTCGCCACGCTACGCGGAGTTTGTCGAGACCGAGGTGCTGCCACGCGTGGAGGCCGAGGCGCACGTGAAGCTGACGCACGACCCCGACGGCCGCGCCACCATGGGCGGCAGCTCTGGCGGCTCCTGCGCGCTGATTATGGCGTGGTACCGGCCAGACCTGTACCACCGCGTGCTCACCTACTCCGGCACCTACGTCAACCAGCAGTGGCCGTTTGACCCGGCGACGCCGCACGGCGCGTGGGAGTTCCACGAGCATCTGATTCCGCAGTCGCCACGCAAGCCCCTCCGCATCTGGCTGGAGGTTGGCGACCGCGACCTGCTGAACCCTAACATAATGCGCGACAACCTGCACGACTGGGTGCTGGCCAACGAGAACATGGCCCGCGTACTGGCCAGGAAGCACTACGCCTACCAGTTCGTCTTTGCCCGCAACGCCGGCCACGTGGACCGCGCCGCCAAGCAACAGACCCTGCCCGAGGCACTGGAGTACGTGTGGCAGGGGTATCGCGCGAAGAAGCCATAGCTTGGGTCTGCTAGTGAGCTCTTAGTGCGACGTACTGCGCCTGTCAACCAAATGAGCGGGCTGAGAGAAACACATTTAATCAATAAATATTTCGCGCCTCTCAATAAGCAGGCACATGAGGCCTTGCTAAAATCACAGCATGGCTGAACCTCATCTTTGGCTAGAAGCTCTGGCTAGTCTCAAAGCACTTTTTGAGCTGCTTCAGGGTGCGCCCGACTATTACGACCGATTGCGCGCCCACATGCAGGAGTCCGACACGATTCGAGAATCGAAACGTGTATCTGAAGTATTTTCAACTTATTCGGACGAGGAAGTACGCTCTGTTTTGAGCCGTATCGAGGGGTGCCGCGACCGCTTTATCGCAGAAGGCGGCGGTGCTGATCGAACCCGATGCCTTTGCAGTATCTTCAATGAGCTCCGTATAGGAAATGGCGGAACCCTTCCACTCATCGATGATTGGGCAAGGATGTATGAGCAGCTGCAGTGTCGAGATTTCCACCTCAGACAGCATGCGTCTCGATAAGCGACCTTCTCGGCGCCTGGTGAGAGCTTCTGTACGGCTGGCTTGTGAGGAGGGTGCGACTTCGCAGGTGATCAATTTCGAAATATTGGCCCTGTTAGTTGCGCTGAAGGGCAGAGGCTGCTCAGGCATTTTCGGATAAAACAATACGTATCCTATCCATAGCGGCTGGTGAGACCCAATAGCTAAACAGTTTGGGTTCGGGGCCGGATGGGTGAGCAAGATAGACAACTATCCGATTGCGCCCAGCAATAGAGTGCACTTCTGTTCCGTTCTTCTCCGGCACAGAAGGTAAAGAATCGATCTGCAGAGAGTTCCAATATTTGAGAGCCTTCCTTCCAACAA
>JAGWNX010000160.1 GCA_028872955.1 Acidobacteriota bacterium | reverse complement strand
TGCACTTGAAGTCCAACGGCTACGGATCGTGCCCGAACTGCACTGCAGCCCAGGCAGGCCTCAACTACGCGCTTACCAACTCGGTCACCTATACCGATGAGCGCGGCGGGGACCACAACTACCTGGTGAACACCACCACGTTTGTGGCGACTCCTCCCCAGGGCGAGTTCGATAGCCTCGCCCTCGATACCCCGGCGGCGGGTCAGCACACCCTGACTTTCCGCAACGGCGTGCGCTATATCTTCCAGACAGTTGGCGCGGGATCCCTCAAGACGACGCCGGGCGTGATCGCCCGTCTGCTGCAAATCGCCGACCCCTACGGAAACCAGCTCAATTTTGGCTACGACAGCAGCGGTCGGCTGTCGACGATTGTGGACAACTTGGCGATCGCCGGCCGGACGGGGCTCACCTTCGGGTATACCGGGGCTAGCACCCAGATCTCGACGCTCACCGACTGGACCGGTCGTCAGTGGGCCTATGGCTATGATTCCGCCAACAACCTCAACACTGTCAAGAACCCGCTGACCTTCACGACCACCTATGGCTACGTGGCCGGCACGCACAATCTCACGACCATCACCAAGCCCGTGGCGCGCAACGGCGTGGCGGTGACGACCACCTTCAGCTATTACCGCAATGGCAAGACCTTCAACTATCAGGACGCCCTCGGGGACCTCGAATCGCTGGACTACGACCTCTTCCGCAAGAGCACGCGCGTGACCGATCCGCGCGGTTTCATCCGCGAGTACGAATACGACCCGTCTGGCCGAATGACCAAGCTGAACGAGCCGGATGGCGGTGTGCTGGCATTCCTGAACGGGCCGGACGGCGTGCGATACAGCAAGACCGATGGCCTGGGTTACGTCACCCAGTATTCCTACAACAGCGGCAAGACTTTCAACTCGGCTTCCGACACCGCGGGGAACGTCACTCGCGAGCAGAACGCGCTCGGCCAGAACGTCGACACCACCTATGGCATCTTTGACCAGGTGGCCAGCGTGACCGACAAGCGCGGGATCACCACCACGACCAGCTACTTCAGCGCGGCCGGCACCTGCGCCGTGATCGGCAAGCCGCAAACCGTGACGATTTCCACCCTGGCCGGCACCGCCAACGTGAAGCTGATCGACTACTGCTGGAATACTGACGGGACGCTTGCCAGCAGGACCGAGTACATCGATCAGGCCAATGCCGCGCGCAAGCGCACCACCAGCTATACCTACCAGGCCGGCACCAGCGACCTCAACGTCCAGACCCTGACCGTGACTGGCGCCACCGCCGGTGGCTCCATCGTCCACACCTATCAGTACGATCCACTCGGCCGGAAGACCAGTGACACCCTGACCCGGACGACCTCGGCGACCAATGCGGCGCTGTTGTCGCTGACCACCAGCTACCAGTACGATGCGATGGATCGGGTGATCCAGGTGACCGACCCCATCGGGAACTACGTCGTCACCACTTACGACGGCAACGGCAAGGTGTCCCAGGTGACCGGATATTACAAGCAGCCCAACGGGACCTTCGTCTCGAG
>JAGWNX010000159.1 GCA_028872955.1 Acidobacteriota bacterium | reverse complement strand
CTAGTGGGACTTGTGCATCAAGTCTGCTGAAGTACTCCGCCGGGGCCACCTTCTTGGCCGGGCCTACAATCGAACACATTGCAAGACGGAAAACTGGGAAACCGCACGAGCAAAAGGTCCACTTGTTCCCTTGCTGCGCCGTGGATGCTCAGGACGCCCGGCCGAGCGGGGTGTTTGGTTGTTCTGCGCAACAGCAGGTAGAGCGACTTGCACCGGCACTTGCACGATGTAGGGCAGCGGTCGTGGAGACAGCTGCGGAGGGAACACTGCACGCAAGGAGTTTGGGCGAAGCAACTGTGCTGTTGCGTACTAGAACTCATGTTGGGAATCAGGTTGGCGACTGGTATCGGGGCTGCATCCGGACCCTCCTGCAGTGCACCATGTACCACCGGCGGCGACCCTGCACCAGGTGCCACCAGTTGCGCTGGCGTCGCTGCCGCACGTGGAAGATCACGGGGCGTTCGCCCCTGGCGCGAACGCCCATCAATAACTGCGCACAATGCGTTGAGTTACATGCTGAGCAGCGTCATTGCATCAACGTAAATACCTTGCTTTGAGGTCGTTGACCGAGACTCAGCTGCAGCTGCAGGCACAGTTGGATTCAATTACAGTGAGGCGGGTGAGGCGCATACTCTGCTGCGAAACACCAGCCGAGTCTGCTTCACCGGAGGCAGAGTTTGCCGTCACCCGTTCTGCAAATGCCAATCCAGAACGTGCATTACAGATTCAGCGACACTCTGACAGACCCAGGGGAGGCATCTCGACGTCTGCCGATGCTGCGTTCGCTGTACAACATCACAGTTCATGCAAGCTGAACCACACACAGCGCAGAACGCTTACAGTTTGGCAGACTGTGGTGGCGCCGGGTGTCCGGGTCTGCAGAGTCCTCCAGTGCCTTCGGGCCCAGTGCCATGCTGGTCAGAGCCTGCCGGCCAGCTCTACAGTGCAGCGCATCTTCAAATGCCAGCGAACAGGTGCGTAACAATCGGAGGCCCTTACTGGTATTCGTGGGAATGAGTGCTGTAACGACTGGCTGTTGTCTGACGCTTCGCTTCCACTTTCGTCTCGCCGGATGCACGTCGCGCACGCGTCCGCTCTGCCTGCTGCAGCACCTCATACTCTTCCAGCATCCTCGCCTGCTGCTCCTGCTGGTAGCTAGACAGTGATGCGGCCATCGCAGTGCCAAGAGCATCCTGACACAACACACTGAGGGCTAACAGGGCAGTAATCGCACAGTCTTGCGCTTCTTCGACCCGCTACCCATCTCCTCGTTCTGTGACACACGCGTACGCATAGCAAATCAGACATCTCAGAGACCAGGAACATTAGAACAAGCTTTGCAGTACCTCATTCTTGCGCTTCTGTTGTGTGTTGGTCATACGCTGAACAGAGGCCAGCGGTGCACGTGTAGCGACCTTGTTGGCGTCCTTCATCTCATCGCCATCATCCTCCGAGTCCGTGATCTCGATCGGAATGGCATCTGCGCCCTCCAGTCGATCTCCCGGCCGAGTTCGCACCGCCTATAGCCATGCAGAT
>JAGWNX010000158.1 GCA_028872955.1 Acidobacteriota bacterium | reverse complement strand
GCGCCCAGGTCAAAGAGATCTTCTGCAATGGAGGGCGTGATGCCGAAGCCGCCGGCAGCATTCTCGCCGTTGATCACCAGCAGATCGACGGCGTGAGTCTCAAGCACGTGAGAGAGATGTTCCGCTACGATGCGGCGTCCGGCCGAGCCGAAGACATCGCCAACAAAGAGGATATTCATGCTCTTTGGAGGGTAGCACGACGGTTTGCGCTGGCATCGCAGTTCGACGATGCCGAGATCAGGCGGCAACTATTTTTCTCAATTTGTGACTGAAATGGGGCATCTTGCGGTGAGAAGACAAGCCTCGTTGTGGTAGCTTTTTGTGCATGGCACAAAGCGGACGTTTCGAGCTATCAATCAAAGTTTTGGCGGTGCTGGCCAGTGAGCCAGAGGCGATGCACACGTCAGGAGCAATCGCAGAGCAGCTCCAGGAGAGCGCCGTCATGGTGCGACGCGCCTTCCTGCTGCTGCACAAGGCAGGACTGATTGTGCAGCGCAAGGGCCCGCACGGCGGTGCCAAGCTGAAGGTTGCAGCCAAGCAGATTGGGCTGGGTGACGTCTTTGTCGCCAGTGAGAGCGATTGGCTCACGCTGGAGGACAAGGTGGTGGCACCGATGATGAAGAAGGTCCGCAGTGACGCCATCGCAGCCATGAATGAGCACTCGCTGGCCCAGGTCGTGAAGCGAATGAAGAAGACCCGCTAGCCTGCAGACCAGGCATCTGAGACATCGCAGCAAGCGAACGGAATCAAGATTCCAGTGGCAACGACAACCACAACCCGACTGCTGCGCCTCACCTCGGTCGTTGCCGGTGTTCATGGCGTAATGCACACCATTGGCGGCGTCTTTGGCCACGCAGCGCCCGGGCCACAGCAACTCGCCGTTGCAGCCATGCAGAGCAATCGCTTTGTGGCGATGGGTGTCTCCCGAACCTACTGGGACTACTACTTCGGCTACGGTCTGTTCGTCAGCGCGTACTTCGCGCTGGTTACGGTGCTGCTTTGGCAGATGAGCAACATCGCCCGCACCCACGCCGCGTTGCTGCGCCCCCTGCTGCTCACGCTGGCCGCCATCTTTGTGCTCACAGCGTGCATCGCAGGCCGCTACTTCTTCGCCGGGCCAATGGCAATGGAGTTAGTGATGGCCGCACTGCTGCTGGCTGCCTGGTGGAAGGCCGAGCCCGCATCGGCTGCGTAGCGCAGCGACGTCGCCCTTACGACCGCAACAATCCTGGAGAGACGAACTCCATCCGCAGACAAGCCCGCTACTGCGCGGGCTCGTCTGCCTTCCTGGCTTCACTGGTGTGCGCGCGGGGGCGCATCAGCGGGAAGAGAATCACGTCGCGGATCGACTTCGCGCCGGTCAGCACCATGGTCAGCCGGTCGATGCCGATACCCTCGCCGCCGGTGGGCGGCAGGCCGTAGCCGAGCGCGCGCACATAGTCCACGTCCATGTCGTTGGCTTCGTCGTCGCCCTGTTGCTTCTGCGCCATCTGCTGCTGAAAGCGCTCGTACTGGTCCTGCGGGTCGTTCAGCTCAGAGAACGCGTTGCCTACC
>JAGWNX010000024.1 GCA_028872955.1 Acidobacteriota bacterium | reverse complement strand
GAAAGTCGATGAGGTACTGGCTGTTGAAGCCCACCACCAGCGGGTCGTAGTTGTACGGCGTCTCAATCGAGTCCTCGGACTCGCCCGCCTCGCTGGACGACGACGAGAGTTTCAGCTCGTTCTGCTCCAGCCGGATCTTGATCGCGCCCGAGCGCTCGTCGGCAAACTGCGCCACGCGCTGGATGGAGCCCATCAGATCCTCACTGCGGACGATCACAAACTTGTTGTTGTCGCGCGGCAGCACGGCCTCATAGTTGGGGAACTGGCCGGTCAGCTTGCGGCTGGTAAGCACCCGCCCACCCACGCGGAAGTAGAGCGTCTGCTCGTCATCGGCAAACTCCAGCGTCTCGGCATCGGTGGCACCCAGCAGGCTGTTCAGCTCGCTCAGCGCCTTGCGCGGAATCAGCGTCTTCTTCTCGCCCGAGACTCCCTCCAGCGACTCGCCCAGCTTCTCAATGTGCGCCAGGCGATGGCCATCCGTGGCCACCATGGCCATGCTCTCGGCCTTCAGCACCAGCAGCGCGCCGTTCAGCGTGTAGCGGCTCTCCTCGTTTGAGATGGCAAAGATCGTCTTCGAGATCAGGTTGCGCAGCGAAGCGACCGCGAGGCGGAAGGTGCCGCTGCTGGGGAACTCCGGCACCTGCGGATAGTTCGCCCGCGCCATGCCAACCATCTTGGTGTTGGAGCGGCCCGCGCGAATCTGCACCCAATGGTTATCCATCAGCTTGATGGAGATTTCGCCCTCGGGCAGCAGCTTGATGTAGTCGTACAGCTTGCGGGCCGGAATGGTGCAGGCACCGGGCTTCTTGACCTTGGCCGCGCAGCTGGTCCGCAGGCTCTGGTCCAGGTCCGTCGCGGTGATGGTCAGGCGATCATCCACGGCTTCAAACAGAAAGTTCGAGAGGATCGGGATGGTCGTCTTGCGCTCCACCACCGACTGTGCGGCCGTCAGTTCACGCAGCAGCTCCGCGCGCGACACCGTGATCTCAAGATTGCCCGCCGGTGCGGGTGTTGCCGTCATGCCAGACTCCTGAGTTGCCATCGTCACCGTTGCCTCTCCCCCAAAGCTCTCGGCCATCTCTTCGCCATCACTTCGCCGGCAGAGCCGTTGGCAAAACTCTATCGCAATCCTGTGCGCTGCGCATCCGTAACGAAGTGGCCTGCTTGATTCTAGGGGGCAAACTCCCCTGAGCGGGAACTATTTGGCTGTGGAAAGTCGGTCGCATTTGTGTGTTCGCAAAACAACGGACAGAATGCTGCCGTGCGAGTACTACTAAAGAAACGAGAGTCCAAAGGAGTCTGATTGTCGTCGTAGTACTCGTTGGCTGCTGAAAAGTGGATATCGGGTGCATCCTGCCTGCTTCCTATAGGTTGGAACGTGCATCACATTTAGAAAACCTGGCATCGATGCAGAGCACGTTCCGGAGAACCGAGGCCGAGTCGCAGATTCTGTCCTGACATATCCAGATTCTGCACAGGCACGACTGCAGCACGGCTCAGAAGCCCGGTTGCGGGAGTGGGAATAGCGGCAAAGTGTTGGATACATTGCTTTTGTAACAGACCTCATATCCACAGGTGGTGAGCCTGCCATGAGGATAATCAGGACAGTACGGGAGAGACCCCCAGTATGAGCTTTACTGTCGCAATCTTCGGAGCATCGGGTGCAACGGGCACTCTGTTGACCCAGCGGTGCCTGAGTGCGGGCTACCTGGTGCAGGTTCTGGTGCGCAACCCCGGCGAGTATTCGTTGGCGCACCGCGTGCAAGTGGTACGGGGCGATGTTCGAGACAACTTTGCCGTGCGGCAGACCGTCGCCGGCGCCGATGTTGTCTTAAGTGCCCTGGGTGCGCGCTCCTGGGGGAAGGAAGACGTGCTGGAGGATGGCATACCCAACATCCTGGCAGCGATGAAGCGCCACTCCGCCTTGCATGGGCCGGTGCGGCGGATCATCGCGCTAGGCTCGGCCGGTGCGCTGGAGGATTCGCTGGATCTTCAGCCCGCCTGGCGCCGGTGGATCGTGAAGAATATCGTCTACAAGACCTTCCTTAAGTGGCCCGTAGCCTCGCAGGTGGCCCAGTACAAGCTGCTGGCAGCCTCTGACCTGGACTGGACCATGGTGATGCCGCCCATGCTGACCAACGGCCGGGCCCGCGGCACCTATCGCGTGGATGGGCGAGCCCTGCCGCGCAACGGCAGCTCCATCTCCCGCGCCGATGTGGCCGACTTCATGTTTGCCCAGATCCACAGCGATACCTGGGTGCGCAAGGGCGTCTACATCAGCGATTAGGGCTCAACCGCTAGGCGTTCACCACCGGGCCGTTGCCGGGCTGGGTCGTCGTGGCGCACGTGGTCGTCGCGCCGCGGTTCCAGGGCATCCGGGCCAGCAGCATGGCCAGGCCACAGATGTCTGTAACTCCAGCGAAGATCAGGCCACAGCCCACCAGCGCGGCTAGCACCAGCAGGGCAGGCTTCACCAGCCAGCTGAGCGCGCAGCCCAGCACCACCAGCATGCCCGCGCCGATGCGCACCTGGCGCTCCATGGCGATCACCCGGCGCTGCGGCGCCACAGGCAGCCCGGCGCGCTGCCACGCCGTCGTGCCACCCGCAACATTCACCACGCGCGGTACGCCCGCAGTCTGAAGGCGGCGGCAGGCCTCCGCAGAGCGCGTACCTGCCTGGCAGATCACATAGAGGTTGCCATCGCTGCTCCGGTGCTGATCCACCGAGGCGGCGTCTAACTGGTCCAGCGGCAGCAGCGTCGCAGGTGTGGCATGGCCGCGCTGGTACTCCCGCTGCGAGCGCACATCCAGCAGACGCAGGATGAGGCCTTGCCGCATGCGGGCATCCAGCTCCGTCACGGTTACCTGCCGCAGCCCGCTCATTTGGTTGCTGCCGCATGGGCAGCCAGGGCATCCAGCGCTTCAATGACCTGAGGCAGGTAGGTGTAGCTCGGACCGCCCTGCATCAGCACAGCAACGCCCGCGGCCTCCAGCACCTGTTCACGCGTCGCGCCGGCCTTCAGGCTGGCCTGCACATGCGAGTAGATGCAGTTCTCGCAGCGCAGCGCAACGCCAATGGAGAGCGCGATCAGCTCTTTCTCCGCCACGCTCAGTGCTCCGGCCTTGAAGGCGGCCTGATGCATGGCCCGGAAGCCGGCGACGATATCTGCCATCTCAGTGCGGACCGGCCGCATCTCGGCGGCGATGTTCTGGTAGTACTCCTGCGCGTTGGTTGCCATGGCACTCTCCATTCGTTGGGGCAGCCAGGAAAGGCCGCCCCTTCAATCACTATATCGCTTAATAGGAATATCTGCCACTCCGGGCCTTGGCTCCACCCGGCGCAAAAAACTACCCGCGCGGCACAAGGGCGGCGCGGGTAGCTGGGGGCGGGTAAGGCAGGCGGACTAGCTGAGCGTCTCCATCAGCTTGTTCACTGTGCGGTTCAGGTCCTTGTCCGAGCGGCGCTGCTCATCGATCTTGGCGATCGAGTGCATCACCGTGGTGTGGTGCTTGCCGCCGAACTGCCGCCCGATCTCCGGCAGGCTGGCCTCCGTCAATTGCTTGGCCAGGTACATGGCGATCTGGCGCGGCACCACGATCTGCCGCGAGTTGTTCTTCTGCTTCAGCTCGGCCACGCGCATACCAAACTGCTCTGCCACCGTGCGCTGAATCGTCTCAATGGTGATCTTGCGCACCTGCGTGTCAATAAACTGCTTCAGGCACTGCTGGGCGACGGCCAGCGTAATCTCCACGCCGTGCATGCTGCACCAGGCGATCAGACGCACCAGCGCACCCTCCAGCTCGCGCACGTTGGTGCGCACGTTGCTGGCAATAAACAGGGCAACATCGGTTGGCAGCGAGGTCTGCTCGCTCTCGGCCTTCTTCTGCAGAATCGCCACCTTGGTCTCAAGATCCGGCGGCTGGATGTCGGCGATCAGGCCCCACTCAAACCGCGAGCGCAGTCGATCCTCAAAGTCTGCAAGCTCCTTGGGCGGCCGGTCGCTGGCGATCACGATCTGCTTCATGCTCTCGTGCAGGGCGTTGAAGGTGTGGAAGAACTCCTCCTGTGTGCGCTCCTTGCCGGCCAGGAACTGGATGTCGTCGATCAGCAGCACATCCACGTTGCGGAACTTGTCACGGAACGACGTCATCTTGTCGTAGCGGACGGAGTTGATCATCTCGTTCGTGAACTTCTCGCCGCTCACATAGCAGATGGAGGCATGCGGCTGGCGACGCTTCACGTCGTGACCGATGGCGTGCATCAGGTGGGTCTTGCCCATGCCCACGCCGCCGTACAGGAACAACGGGTTGTACGCCTTGGAGGGTCGCTCTGCCACAGCCTGTGCCGCCGCCATGGCAAACTGGTTGCCGCTGCCAATGACGAAGGCGTCAAACTGGTAGCGCGGGTTCAGCTGCGAGGCAGCGTTCCAGTCAAAGCGAGACTGCTCCGGCAGCGGGCCGGCGGCGTTGCCGTTGGTCAGCCCGGGCGTGCGATTCAGCCGGGGCGCGTTGGGGCTGTGGCTGGGCAGCGGGGCAAAGCCGCCATCTTCACGCACCTTGGGTGCATTGGGGTCCTGCTGCGGCGTGGTAAAGACAACCGACTCAATCTCCAGGCCAAGGTTGTCAATGGCCTCCTGGATCAGGTCGGCGTAGCGATCGCCAATGTGCTGGAAGCTCGCTGACGGGATGCGCACGTAGAGCGTCTTGCCGGAGACATGGGAGAAACGGGTTGGCTTGAGCCAGGTCTCAAACGACTGCCGGTTAATCTTCTTCTCCAGCGCAGCCAGAATGCGAACCCAGTAGTTCAGTACGGCAGTTGCCGTCGGGACGAATGACATTCTCTAAATTCCTTGTCGCTTGCCTTGGTGAGCCCAGGCTGTTTGCACGGCGTACGGACGCAGAGAAAAATTTCTGCGACGAAACAATACAAGAGCAAATACTCTCCACGCCCGCGTGTTGCCGCGGGTGAGGAAAAAGGACAGTTGCTAGCAGCTCTCCACAGGCCAACTTGCTTGAGCCCAGACCGCTTTGGCCATTCTGTGGAGCGGAAGTTGCATCGGTGTGACAGGTGTGCGGGACAGCGCCTACAGCGGAAAAATTTCTTACGAATCGGGTTCGATAGTAGCACGGAAAACAGGCCCTCTTTCAACCCGGCAGACGACAAAAACTCGAGTTGCACCATTCCCGGTGAAGTCACCTGCCGGGGCATTCCGCAAGGCAGATCGCCTCGCGTTACCCGGGTGGCCGCGGCGCGAATTTCTTTGCCCTTATCCACAGCCTCGGGTACAATCAAGAATTGTTGCCATAGCGCACAAGACTGGTAAGGGAATCTGCCCGCCAGCATTATGTTCAGGAGTGCAATCCCATGCCGAAGCGTACATTTCAACCCAACCGCCGCCGCCGCGCCAAGGTGCACGGCTTCCTCTCGCGGATGAAGTCCAAGTCCGGTGCCGCCGTGCTCAGCCGCCGCCGCGCCAAGGGGCGTCACAAGATCGCCGTCAGCGCTGGCTACCGCGACTAGCTTGCCGCTACTGTGCCCGGCCGCTGCCGGTGCGCAACCATCCATGAATCTCCTCGCATCCAGCACTCGCGCGGCACGCTCTTACCCAGCCTCTGCCGCGCGAGTCACTGTCTTGCGTGGAGCCTGCTCGAGTCTCTCCGCATGACCCTCTCACCCAATGCGGCTCTTCGTCTGCGCAAGCACGCGGACTACCAGCGCGTGTACGCGGCCAGCCGCAAGCAGTTTGCCCGGCAGATCGCCTACTTCTGCGCGCTGCGCAGCGACGCTGCGGCAGAGACAGACGGCCCGCGCATCGGGCTCACCGTCGGCAAAGTGATGGGCAAGGCCGTGGACCGCAACCGCATCAAGCGCCGCCTGCGCGAGTGCGTCCGCCGCCATGCTGCGCTGCTGCGGGCGCCGGTCGATGTCATCCTGCATCCGCGCCGCTCCGTGTTGACGCTGGAGTTCTCCGTGCTGGATCAGGAGGTGGCGCAGGTCTTCCGCGCCGTGCAACTCGCCGTGGACCGGGGCCAGGTTAAGCAGCAGGCACCGCTGGCCCGCCGGAGTGAAGGGTAATGCTGGCCCGCCTGCGCAGCCTGCTGTTGCGTGTCGTCTTTGGGCTCTACCGCGGCCTCCTCTCGCCCGTGCTGCACCAGTTCGGACGCTCGCAGTGCATCTTTCTGCCCACCTGCTCGGAGTATGCCTTTGTCGCCATGGAGCGCTTCGGCGTGCTGCGTGGAGGAGCGATGGCACTGCGACGGCTCTCCCGCTGCCATCCGCTGGGCAAGGGCGGTCTGGATCCCGTGCCCGACCGGTGACCTGATTCGCCCGTGCAGCGTGCATTGGCCAAGGCAACAGGTATCATGGAAGCGTGGCTGCTGCGCGGCCTTTCGCCAACAGAAGCGAAGAGCCCTGCGACAGCGCAGCCGCAGATAGGACGTTTCGCTTGGCAGAGTTCAAAAATCCCGGTCAGCAGGGTGGCCAGGACAACAATTCGCTTCTCGTCATGATGCTGGTGATGGTCATGGTCTTCCTGGGCATGCAGTACTTCAGGAACCGTAACGCAGCCCCGGCAGGGCATGTTGCAGCACCTGCCGCAGCCAGCTCGACCGCCACACCGGCCCCAGTCGCTACAGGCAATGCCAGCGCACCGGCCGGCGCCGCACCCGTGGTGCAGGCGGCTGCCGCGACCACCACCGTGGTGGAGAACGACCTGGTTCGCATTACCTTCAGCAATCGCGGTGGCGTGGTCACCAGCTGGCAGCTGAAGAAGGTGCAGGGCAGCGACGGCAAGCCGCTGGACCTGGTGCATGCGCAGGCTGCGGAGCACTTCGGCTACCCGCTCTCGGTGTACACCTACGACCCCACGCAGACCGCTGCGCTGAACCAGGCGATGTATGTCGCCTCTGCCACCGCCAGCCTGGCCGCGCCTGCGACGCTCAGCTTTAAGTACTCTGACGGCGCAACCCAGGTGACCAAGACCTTCCACCTGGACGAGACCTATGTGCTGCACGCCGAGCTGAGCGTGACCCACAACGGCGCGCCGCTGCGCGCGTTGCTGAGCTGGCCCGCAGGCCTGGGCGACCAGGATAATGTGCAGGCCTACAACGGTGGCCAGATCGACACCATGAGCGATGGTAAGGTGGACCACCTGGCCGCCAAGAAGGTGACCGGCGGAGACACGCTGAGCGGCCCGTTTGACTGGGCCGGAGTCAGTGATCCCTACTTTGCCGCTGTCTTCCTGCCGGACCACTCTGAGACCGCGACCGTGGCCACGTTGCACAACCAGCTGGACGTGGCCAAGACCATTCGCCGCACCGGCATGAGCGCTCCCTCCAGCAAGGGTCCCGTGCTGGTCAATATTCTGGGTGCTGCGATTGGCGACACCTCTGGAACCACCGACGTACGCGTCTTCGCGGGTCCAAAGGCCATCAGCGTGCTGCGCGCCGTGCATGCCGCCAACCCCAAGGTGACCCTGGAGCCGATTCTCGAGTTCGGCTTCTTCGGCTGGATCGGTAAGTATCTCTTCCTGGCACTGCAGTTCATTCATGCGCACGTCACGCTCAACTGGGCTGGCTCGTGGGGCTGGGCCATCATCCTGTTGACCATCTTCATCAACCTGCTGCTGCTGCCGCTGCGCGTCAAGACCATGCAGTCTGGTCTGAAGATGCAGCGCATTCAGCCGCAGATGGACGCCATCAAGGAGAAGTACAAGAAGTACAAGGTCACGGATCCGAAGCGCAACGAGATGAACGCCGAGATCATGCAGCTGCAGAAGGACAATGGCGTCAACATGTTCGGCGGCTGCATCCCCACGCTCATCCAGCTGCCGCTGCTGTTTGCCTTCTTCGCCATGCTGCCTAAGGTGGTGGAGCTGCGCCAGGCGCACTGGTTCTGGCTGCCGGACCTGACCGCAGCAGACCCCTACCACATCCTGCCCATCCTCATGATCGTCAGCCAGTTTCTGGTGCAGTTCTACACGCCGTCGCCGGGTGTCGATCCGCAGCAGCAGAAGATGATGGCCTTCATGATGCCCGCCTTCTCCGGCTACCTCACCTGGAACTACGCCTCGGGCCTGGCGCTGTACTGGTCGGTCGGTAACCTCATCGGCATCATCCAGCAGGCGGTGATGAACCGCACCAGCCTGGGCCGGGAGATGCGCGAGATCGCGGCCCGGCGTGCTCGTCGCAAGTCCGGCACCACCATCCAGGGGAGGCGCTAGCCTGCCCCATGCGTGACCCGAACCGTCTGTGGTCCAAGGTAGATACCGGCACTGTCTCGCGCTTTCTGGATCAGCTGCGCGCGGCCACCGGGCTGGAGTTTACGTATGAGCTGGAGAGCGCGGCTGACCCCGCCGCCTCTCCGGCGCTGCGTGTGCTGTTGAGCGGGCCCGACGAGGCGCTGCTGACCGACCGCAACGGCGAGTTACTCAACGCCATGGAACACCTGGCCGCCAAGCTGCTGCAGCTGGACCCCGAGGAGCATCACCGCATCTGCATCGATGCCGCCGGCTTCAAGGCGAATCGCGACCAGCAGCTGCGCGCCTCTGCCGCTGCGGCCGTTGCCTCCGTGCAATCCACGGGGCGACCCTTCGCCTTCCCGCCTATGACCTCGCGCGAGCGGCGCATGCTGCATCTGGAGCTGGAACCCTCCGGCCTGCCCACCGCCTCCGATGGCGAAGGCCCGCGCCGCCACGTTGTGCTGTACCCGCAGGACTACCAGCTCTTTGGCCGCGGCTCGGCGCCAGCCCGCAGTGGGCAGCCGCGCTCTGCCGCAGGGGCACCGGCAACCGATCGCGCCGCCTCCATCCGCAACGCGTTTCGTCGCCGCTAGTCGGGGTCCGCTACCGCAGCGCTAGTCGGCTAGCCGGCCAGAAAGCGCTCGCCGGCATCCTGCGCAAGGTAGACCTCTGCGGCGATCTCCGGGGCATGATCCAGGTACGTATGCCAATCGTTCGACTCGGCTACTTGCTTCAGCCGTGCGTTGCGCTCCAGCAGCCGCTTCTGCAGCTGACTGCGCAACACGGCGGTGGGTAGCCACGCGGTCACGCCGCCGGGGCGCAGAGTCACCTCATCCTGAAGTCGCGTGCCGTCGTTCTGCGCGGCAAAGTAGCGATCGTGATGGTAGGAGCGCAGTGGACCCAGCAGCATCATGGTGCGGAAGTGGTGATGCGGATGCCAGACGTTCACCTCAGTCTGGTAGCGAATCGGCAGCCCCAGCACGCGCTGCCGCCAGGTGATGCGATCACCACCCGCTAGCAGACCCTGCCCGCGCCCGGCCAGGATGCGCAGGCCACGCCGCTCACCGGCCAGCAACTGGAGATCAAGACAGGCGGCCAGACGAAAGACACGCTCGACCGGAGCTGCGATCCATGTGGTGCGGCGCATCGTGAGCATGGCAAACTCCTCTACTGCGTGACTCCAGCAGCGGCTCAGGGAATTAGCCGCCTGCTGGCCTGCCTGGCCCGCTGCTACTGCTGGTCTGGCAGGTACTGCCGCCAGCCTTCGCTCTCGGCCATACGCTTCAGCAGCAGGAAGCGCCGCCGAACCAGACCAGCAATATACGGCACCATAAGCTGCCGCGCCACTATGCTGCCGAGGATGCCGAAGGGCAGGGAGAAGCGAACCTTGTCGTGCAGCAGGGTGTGGTTGCCAATCTGCGTGAAGGAGTGGTCATGCTGAAACCATTGGAAGCGCCCCTTGCCCATCGTGTCCTGAAAGAAGTTGGGCGCGTCGTAGCCCGTAATCAGGGTTTCGTGCCGCTGCGGCAGGCCAAACTTCCATCCCGTCCATAGGATGCGGTCATCCATGGTGATGAGGCCGGTCTTTTTGCCCTCGACGGGCCGCATCTGCAGCGTGAGCGCCACCAGATCAATGCTGGTGGAGAGCAGGAAGCAGCGCTCGATCGGGGCATTCACATGCACCGTGTCGCTCACCGTGTAGAGGTTGCCGCCGCCCGGTCGCCGTACCAGCTTGCTCCTTGCCATGCCTGCCGTCCGTTTCCCGGCCGCTGCCTGTGCGGCCTCTGCCCGTGCTGTTGCTACAGCGCCACACCCTTCGCCGCCTGCAGCGCCTGCGTCCGCTCCAGGAAGCTCTCCAGTGCGACACTGCCTTCGTCGCCCTTGCCCCGCGTGCGCACACTCACGCTGCCGCTGCCAGACTCCTTATCGCCCAGAATCAGCACAAACGGCACCTTCTGCAGCGTAAAGTCCCGGATCTTGGCATTCATCTTCTCGTTGCGCGTATCCAGCTCCACGCGCACGCCTGCGGCCTCCAGCGTGGCCTTCACACGCTGCGCATACTCCAGGTGCTTTTCGCTGATGGGGACCAGGCCCACCTGCACCGGTGCCAGCCAGAATGGAAACGCCCCGGCGTAGTGCTCGATCAGCACGCCGAAGAACCGCTCCACGCTGCCGAACAGCGCGCGATGCACCATCACCGGCCGGTGCAGCTCACCGTCCTCGCCCTTGTACTCCAGCTCAAAGCGCTGCGGCAGGTTGAAGTCAAACTGCACGGTGGAGAGCTGCCACATGCGGCCCAGTACGTCCACCAGCTTGATGTCGATCTTGGGGCCGTAGAAGGCTGCTTCGCCGGGAATCTCGCGATACGGAATCCCCTTGGCCTCCAGCACCTTTTTGAGTGATCCCGACGCGAACAGCCAGTTCTCCTCCGAGCCTACGTAGCTCTTGCGGTCGTTCGGGTCCCACGTGGATAGCTCGACCTTGAACTCTTCAAAGCCGAAGGTCTTCAGCACGCTCTCAGCAAACTCAATGCAGGCCGCCACCTCGCCCTCAATCTGCTGCGGCGTGCAGAAGATGTGAGCGTCATCCTGGGTAAAGCCGCGCACGCGCAGCAGGCCGTGCATGGTGCCCGAGCGCTCAAACCGGTAGACGTTGCCCAGCTCCGCATAGCGCGCGGGCAGGTCGCGATAGCTCTTGGGCGAGTTCTTGTAGATCAGAATGTGGCCCGGGCAGTTCATCGGCTTCAGCCGGTACTCCGCATCGTCCAGCTCCATCGGCGGATACATATTCTGCCCGTAGAAGCCGTCGTGGCCAGAGATCTTCCAAAGCTCGCGCCGCATGATGTGGGGGGTGAACACCATATCGTAACCACGACGGATACACTCTTCGCGCATCCAGTCTTCCATGGTCTTGCGGATCAGGCCGCCCTTCGGATGCCAGAAGATGAGGCCCGCGCCTGCCACCTCCTGAATGCTGAACAGGTCAAGCTGCCGCCCCAGCACGCGATGGTCGCGGGCCTTGATCTCCTCCAGCCGCTTGAAGTGCGCCTCCATGTCCTTGCCGTTGAAGAAGGCTGTGCCATACACGCGCTGCAGCTGCTGGTTCTTCTCGTCGCCCAGCCAATAGGCACCGGCCACACTGGTCAGCTTGAAGGCCTTGACGCGTCCGGTCGACGGCACGTGCGGGCCGCGGCAGAAGTCCACAAAGCCGCCGTTGCGGTACAGCGAGATGGTCTCGCCCGCGTGCGTGAAGCGCTCGATGAAGTGGACCTTCATGAACTCGCCCTTGGCCTGGTACTCGGCCAGCCCGGCCTCGCGCGACTCTTCTTCGCGCACAAACTTCTCGTCGCGTGCCACCACCTCGGCCATGCGCGTTTCAATCGCGGCCAGGTCAGCCTCAGTAAACGGCGTCTCGCGGTAGATGTCGTAGAAGAAGCCCGAATCGGTCGCGGGGCCGTGGCCCAGCTTGGCCTCAGGAAACAGCTCCAGAATGGCCGTCGCCATGACGTGGGCCGCCGAGTGACGCACCACGCGCAGCGCCGCCTCGTCGTTCTCCTTCAGCAGCTCCAGGGCTACATCCTCGGTCAGCGGAGCCGCCAGGTCCACCAGGCGCTCGCCGCTCACAGCGGCACCATACATCGCCTCTTCCGAGGGCTCGTCTGCGGCAGTAGCCGTCACGGCAGTCGTTGCCAGCGGCCGGATGCGGGCCACCACCACGGCAGCAGCCAGCCGGGGCGAGATGCTCAGGGCAATGTCATACGGGGTCGTGCCGCGCGCCACTTCGCGTACGGAGCCATCAGGAAGCTGAATCGAAATCGTTGCGTTGCTCACAGTTAACAGCATAGCTGGTTCACCGCCTTTTTCCGAGCATCCCACCTCCGCCGTCAGGCTCCGCACCGTCGGTCGCCCACCTCACCCATTGGTTGTATTCAATCTGAAACACGCGGGCGCTACTGTTGCGTTACGTCGTGATCTCCACCAGCGTGTGAAGATACTCCCCACACGACAGCCAGAGTAGGTCGCCATGCAGGTTCTAGTCAGAAAATCGAACGAGAAGCAGGACATCCAGTGCGCTGTCTGCGGACAGGGCTTCCGCCTGTACTTTGAGCGCACATCGCTCGAGGAGCAGGCCTCCATGCGCGCTGAGGTGGCCCGTGAACTGGCTCACCAGCACGCTACGGATCAGACCGCTGCAGCACACCCCGCCAGTCCCTTCACCTGGCCGGAGTGGCAGGGTCCGGCACAGTTCTCCGGCGCAGCCCTGCTGGGTGGCCTCTCGACCATTCGCCGCGCAGCCCCGGCCGAGCTGGACCTGACCGGCGCCATCAAGTAGCACCCAAGTTCAGAGCCCCCGGCGCTCGCCGGATGGGTTCGCCCTGCGTTCCACCGCACTGCCACCGCTTGCGGCAAGGCCGACGACCCTCCCCGTCGCGCCTTGCCGCGCTTTCTTGTGGCGTGCTCCCCTCCCTGCCCTCTCATGTGATGGCGCGATTCGCAGTCGCTTTGCCCCCAGGTTCACGGGTCGCGTGTACTCTGGATGCGCACGTTGCCGAGGGAGGTTGTTGCCGCGATGCCCGAGCATGCCACACCGCTGATCGCCACAGGCGCCCGACGTCCGCGACGCGGGCTGGCGCTTGCCGGGATGGTGCTGCTGTGTCTCGCGGTCGGCGCTACCGCCTCGCTGTTCAGCATTCGCGAGATCCCCACCTGGTACGCAGGCCTGACCAAGCCGTCGTTCAATCCACCCAACTGGGTGTTTGCGCCGGTGTGGACTACGCTCTACCTGCTGATGGCTGTCGCCGCCTGGCTGGTGTGGCAGCAGGTGCCGCAGCAGGCTGAGGCCTGGGACGCTAACCCTGGAGAGACCCGGCGTAGCGATGCCTTGCGAGCCTTCTGGCTGCAACTGGTGCTCAACTTCGCCTGGACGCCCGTCTTCTTCCGGCTGCACCAGTTGCTGGCAGCCGCGATGGTGCTGGTGGTTCTATGGCTGGCCATCGCCGTCACCATGGCACTCTTCGCACGCATCAGTCGCGTTGCAGCGTTGCTGCTGGCGCCCTACCTGGCGTGGGTTACCTTTGCCGGCGTGCTGAACCTTGCGCTGGTGCACCTGAACTAGCCAGACCCTGCCCACCGCAAAAAAAGAAGGACCGCGCCAGCCCGGCTAACGGTCCAGAAAAGTCTACTCAGGAGAGGAGGCCCAAGGCCGAATCCCTGTCTTAGGAGCTAAACCTGTTCCACGACCTGGCCAGCGTGCATCTCCTCGTGAACATGCCGACGCAGCCATACGTTGGCACGCCAGCGCCCGTAAAACGGCGCCACCAAAATCAAGCTGAAAGCCAGACCCATCGCTACGTGCATACACCTTCTCCTTGCGCCCGAGAGTTACTGTGTTGAACCCTGGCAGATTGGTTGAGACCAAATTCAAAAAGCCTTGCCGGGTGAGACAGATGCCTCGTCCAGCTCTGTCCTCACTATCGCCCGTTCGCGGCAGTCTCTCTATCCCACTTTCCGACTCGGCCATACCACTTTGGTGGCATCGTCACTTCCTCGTCAGCATCACGCTTGCCAATTCGGGATTGCGGCGACGGAATCGCCTAAAATAGCAGCATGTCGTACACTGCGGCGCTCGAACACCTGAAAGCCCTTGGTCCTGAGCTCGCGCCAGGAAGTGCCTCTACCGCTGCGGCGCCGCGGCGAAAGTTTGACCTGGCCCACATGCGCACGCTGGCGGCCGCTCTGGGCCAGCCCCAGACGCGATTCGCCTCCGTGCTGATCGCCGGCACCAACGGCAAAGGCTCCACAGCCGCCACGCTGGCCAGCATCTGTAACGCCGCAGGATACAAAACAGGCCTGTACACCTCGCCCCACCTGGTGCGGGTGAACGAGCGCATCCAGATCTCGCCCCGCCCCATCCCCGATGGGGCTGCGCGGCTGCAGCCCATCGCAGACGATGACTTCGCCCGCCTGTTCTTCCAGGTGCAGGCCGCGGCGCAGCAGCTGGTGGCGGCCGGCACCCTGCCTCACGCGCCCAGCTACTTTGAGACCCTGACGGCGATGGCCTTTCTGTACTTTGCGGAGCAGCAGGTAGAGATCGCCATCCTGGAGGTGGGCATGGGCGGGCGCCTGGACGCCACCAACATCGTCGAGCCGCTCCTGTCCATCATCACCGACATTGCGCTGGACCACATGGAGTATCTCGGCGACACGATTGGCGCCATCACCCGCGAGAAGGCGGGCATCCTGCGACCAGGCGGAACCCTCATCACCCTGCCCCAGCACCCTGAGGCCAACCAGGCCATTGGCGAGGTGGCCGCAACTCTGGACCTGCACGCCGTCTCGGCCGCAGACTACATCCCCACCCAGCTGCCCTCCGTGACAGGTGCCGCCGCCGGACTGCCTGCGCGCAACCACTACACTGTGCAGGTAGCAGGCGAGCCGCTTCTGGTCGACTCGCCCCTCTCTGGCCAGCACCAGCAGCGCAACCTGGCACTCGCCATCGCCGCTGCGGTGGAGCTGCGTACGCCGCACGCCGCGCCGCCGCAGGCACCCGGCGAAATACGCAACCAAGTTAGTTACAAGATAAGCAACGCCTCGATCGCCGCTGGTATCCGCGCCACGCACTGGCCCGGCCGTCTGCAGCTCATTCCAGGCTCAGAGCCGCCCGTTCTGGTCGATGTGGCGCACAACCCTGCCGGTGCCTGGACGCTGCGTGCCGCGCTGGCCCAGCTGCCGGAGGCACAGCCGCGCACGTTGATCTTCAGCTGTCTGCGCGACAAGTCGCTGACCGAGATGGCGCGCATTCTGTTGCCGCTGTTTGACTCCTCGCCCGATGGCTCGCCCTCGCGGCCGCAGGACCACATCTTCTTCGCGCCCATCCGTAGTCCGCGCGCTGCCCCGATTGAGGACCTGATGGCCACCGCGCAGGCCCTCTCCATTCCTGCACAGGCAGCTCCGGATGTTGCCACGGCGCTGGCCTGGGCCCGTCAGAGCACGCCGCCCGGCGGTATCGTCATCGCGACTGGCTCGGTGTACCTTATCGGGGAGATCCACGAGGCACTGCAGGTCATGGTATGACGCAAAGGGTCTCCGCTTCGCCGGCGATGCGCTGGCTCACCTATCTGGTTCTGACACCGCTGATTGGGCTTTCGACGACCTTCTTTGGCTGCCTGGCACTTACCTGCGCGCTGTGGGACCGCTCTGGCCGACAACAGCACGCGATCGCCCAGATCTGGGCGAGGAGCCTGCTGCGCATCAGCCTCTCGCCGGTGCAGGTGATCGGCGCGGAGAAGCTGGGTCGCTACCCGGTGGCGGTCTACGCCTCCAACCACCTGAGCTACTACGACACGCCACTCCTCTTTGGTCGGCTGCCGTTTCAGTTTCGTATCATCGCCAAGCAGGGACTGTGGAAGATCCCGTTTATTGGCTGGTATCTGAACCGCTCCGGGCAGGTGCCGGTGGATCAGTCGAGCGCTCGCTCCGCCATTGCCAGCCTGAACCGTGGTGTGGCCGCGTTGAGGGCGGGGATGCCGCTGGTGCTGTTTCCAGAGGGCGGCCGCACGCTCGATGGCAAGCCGCAGGCCTACCTCTCCGGTTGCGCCTTTATGGCCATCAAAGCCGGAGTGCCGCTGGTGCCGGTCACCCTGGTAGGCACCTATGAGCTGCTGCCCATGCACACCTACCACCTGAGCCCAAGGCCGCTCAAGCTGGTGGTGGGCGACGCCCTGTCTACGGAGGGGCTGACGACAAGGGACGCCGATGCCCTGACCCAGCGGTTGCAGGACGTCATCACCGCGACCTACTTCGAGCACAACGACCAGCAGGCCTGAGTGTTCCACGTGGAACATGCCGGCCTGCACCCGTCGTATCATGGTAGCCAACCGCCCATGAAGCCTCGCATCGCCATCCCCGAAGCCCACAGCCGAGACACGGAGTACAACGAGCGATCCTGGCCGCTCTACGCCCAGGCCGTCGAACGCGCCGGCGGCGAGGTCGTCCGCGTCCCGCTTCGCCTCACCCAATCCGCAGCCGCGCAGCTGGTCAGCAGCTGCTCCGGGATTCTGCTTCCGGGCAGCTGTGCCGACCTGAGTCCGCAGAAGTATGGGCAGCAGGCCGACCCCGCCACCGCTGCCGCCGACCCCGCGCGCGAGGCCATCGATGAGATCCTCATCCAGGACGCGCACAACATGCACAAGCCGTTGTTCTGCATCTGCTTCGGCTCGCAGTCGCTGAATGTGTGGCGTGGCGGCACCCTGGTGCAGGACCTTCAGGTATTGCCCGTCAACCACCGTGCCGGGCGCAGCGTTGCCGTGGCCCACACGGCGGCGATCGTGCCTGGCTCCCTGCTGGCCAGCCTGGTTGATGCGAGCGAGGCGCCGCTCGTCGATGGGTTCCTGCGGCTGCCCGTCAACTCCAGCCATCACCAGGCCATCGGAATCGCCGGAGACAACCTGCGCGTTGTGGCCCGCTGCCCACAGGACGCCGTGGTGGAGGCCGTCGAAGGGCCCTCTGCGGCTGGCTCGGGCGAGCCCGGCCACTACGTGCTGGCCGTGCAGTGGCACCCGGAGCGCACCTACGACACCAGCCCCACCTCGCGGGCGCTCTTCGCCCGCCTGGTGCAGGAGGCCGCGCACTGGAGGCCCCGCGCGATCCACACGTCGGTTGCCACGCCCCAGGCCTAGATGTTCCACGTGGAACACTCCGCACCGTACCGCCGAAGCTGCTTGCTATGCCAACCCTGAGCCAATCCGAGATCGCTGCCCTGCTCCAGCCCTACCTGGTGCCAGCCCAGCCTGCCAGCCCGCATGCCGCCACCGCTCTCGGCCAGCCGTTGCTCCAGAGCCTCTCTGACTACCTCGAGATCCTGCTCAAGTGGAACGCGCGCACCAACCTGACGGCCATCCGCGGACCCCAGGAGATCGTGCAGCGCCACTTTGGCGAGAGCCTTTTCGCCGCACAGCATCTTGCCCCTACGGGTACGCTGCTGGACTTCGGCTCCGGCGCGGGATTCCCCGGGCTACCTATCCAGCTGCTGCACCCTGCGCGGCAGGTGACGCTGGCGGAGTCGCAGCACAAGAAGTCCGCCTTCCTGCGAGAGGCTGTCCGCACCCTGCAGCTACCCACGCAGGTCTGGGCTGCTCGTGTGGAGCAGATGCCCCCTGCCCAGCGCTTTGACACGGTCACGCTGCGGGCCGTGGACGATATGGCTGCGGCTCTCGCGGCAGCACGGGCGCGCGTGGCCGCCGGGGGGCAGCTTGCCGTGCTCACCACGCGGGCCCTGGCTCCTGCGGGCAGCGACCTGCACGCGTTGCCCCTCTCAGACGCAGGCGTGTTGGCTTTGCTCCGGCTGGATTGAGTCGGCCAGCGCCCGACGTTGCCTGAGGTCCGCGAGAGGGCCTGGTTTGCCCTGCTGTTCCACGTGGAACACTCGAGAGCCCTGCCCTGATCAAAAAAACATTTCCACACCGCGCACGCTGAAAGCGTCTGAGAATGCGGCGATTTGCATCCGTCCACAACTTCTCCACAGGCTTCCACGGCGCTCCACAAGGCCTATCAGTTTGCCTTCTCCCCTGCAGGCCGCTACCCTGCTTTTACTTCGATGATCACCATCCATCCAGCGAATAAAGCGAACCGTCAGCCGGAGCCCGGGCCTGAGACCACGCCACCCGCCACCCAACCCGGCAAGGTGATCGCCGTCGTCAATCAGAAGGGCGGCGTCGGCAAGACCACCACCGCCATCAACCTGGCCGCGGCGCTCGCGCTGGAGGGCCTGCCCACCCTGCTGCTCGACTGCGACCCGCAGGCCAATACCACGGGCGGACTGGGCTTCTCGCGCGACGACTCGCGCCTCAGCATCTACGATCTGCTCTCCGGTCATGCCCCCGCCAGCCGCATCCTGCTCCCGACCGAGGTGCCCAACCTCTCGCTGGTGCCGGGCAGCAAGAACCTGATCGGCGCCAATATCGAGCTGGTCAGCCAGGATCGCCGCGAATTCCGCCTGCGGGACGCGCTGGAGCCGGTTCGCAACCAGTTTCCGTTCATCCTGCTGGACTGCCCCCCTGCCCTCGACCTGCTGACCCTCAATGCCCTGGTGGCCGCAGACAGCCTGCTGGTGCCCATGCAGGCGGAGTACTTTGCGCTGGAGGGTATCTCAGAGTTGATGTCTACCCTGGATCGTGTCGCTCATGTCTTCAACCCCAGCCTGCAGCTGGAAGGCGTCCTGCTTACGATGTACGACGACCGAACCAACCTGTCCCAACAGGTGACCGAGAACCTGCGCGGCTTCTTTGGCGACAAGCTCTTCAAGACCACCATTCCGCGCAACATCCGCCTGGCCGAGGCGCCCAGCCATGGCAAACCGGTCGCCGTCTACGACCCACGCTCGCGCGGTGCAGAGACCTACCACGAGCTGGCGCTGGAGCTGCTGCAACGCAACCAGATCGTCAGCCCGCAGCAGCTGCGCCGCCAGGCAGAGGCCGCCGCCCAGCCCGAGTCGGCCGCCGGCTCGGACGAAAAACGCCGCGTCCGCTTCTGGCCCTACGGTCGATAAGCTGCGCCAAACAGCGCAACAACTCAGCTTCTTCACCACACTCTCTTTGGATGGCCCCCATGTCGCAACCCGTACACGATCCGAAACGTCGCGCTCTAGGCAAAGGTCTGGAGTCGCTGCTGCCGCAACGCCCCGCTACTCCGCCTGCGGTGGCGGCCTCGCCTGCTCCTGTGGCAGAGGCTACGGGCAAGCCGCTGGAGATCGCGCTCGACCTGATCGACCGCAACCCCTTCCAGACCCGCTCGCACTTTGACGAGACGCAGCTCAACGAGCTGGCTCAGTCCATCGCCGCCTCTGGCGTCGTGCAGCCTATTGTGGTGCGTCCGCTCCCGGCCGGCCGCTTCCAGCTCATCACCGGCGAGCGCCGCTGGCTGGCGTCGCGCAAAGCCGGCAAGGCGACCGTGCCCGCCATCGTGCGCCAGGTCTCGGACGAGCAGACGATGGAGATGACCATCGTCGAGAACCTGCAGCGCGCCGACCTGAACCCCATGGAGCAGGCGCGCGCCTATCAGCGCCTCTCTGCCGAGTTCAAGATGACGCAGGAGCAGATGGCCGTGCGCACCGGCAAAGAGCGCGCATCCGTAGCTAACTTCCTTCGTTTGTTGCGTTTACCTGAAGGCGTGCAGCAACGGGTGGAGGCCGGCGACCTGAGCTTTGGCCACGCCCGCGCCCTGCTCGCCCTGGAGACCCCCGAGGCCATCATCGCAGCCGCTCAAAAGGTGCTGGCGCTCAGCTTTTCGGTCCGCCAGACGGAGAACTACGTCAAGGGCATCCTGAACCCGGAAGTGAAAGAAAAGAAGGAAGATAAGGCTGAGGACGAGGTGGATCCCAACGTCAAGGAGGCGCAGAACCACCTGCAGCGTGTGCTGGGTTTGCGCGTCCGCATTGAAGACAAGAAGGGCAAGGGGCGCGTCATCATCGAGTACTCCGGCCTGGAGGACTTTGACCACATCCTGTCCGCGCTGGGCGAGCAGACTGCCTAGAAGTCGATTCCATCTCACATTTCTCTCTATCTAAACAGATTAGTAAGGAAAAGCATGAAGGCCTCCGCCGTTGAATTCCGTCTCCGCCTGCTCACCCACGCCCTGGTTTACACGCTGGGCTTCTGGGCTCCTTGGACGGTGCCGCTCCACTGGGAGAGCGGGATTGGTACCCGCCAGCTGGTTGCTGCCTGGCTGATGCACACGCTGCACCTTGGGTTTGAGAATGCCAGCATCGCCGTTACCTCCACCGCGCTGCTGTGCGCGCTGCTGGCAGCCTGCCTGCGCACCTGGGGCACGGCTTATCTAGGGGCCGACGTAATGAGCGCCGGTGCGATGCACGGAGACGCGGTGGTGGCGGACGGGCCCTACCGCTATGTGCGTAACCCGCTCTACCTCGGCACCTTGCTGCACACCTTTGCGCTGGCCATGATCATGCCGCCCACCGGCGCCATCTTTGCGATCGTCGCCATCGGCATCATTCAGCTGCGCCTGATCGGCGGCGAGGAGGCGTTCCTCACCGGCAAGCTCGGCCAGCGGTATCGTGCCTATCAGGCCGCTGTACCTCGCCTGCTGCCCTCCATCGTGCCGCGCGTGGCGGCCTCCGGGCGCAAGCCCGCCTGGGGCAAGGCCATCCTGGCAGAGAGCTACATGTGGGGCGTCGTCGTAACCTATGTGGCCGTGGGCTGGCTGTACAACTCCTGGCTGCTTGGCCGCGGCGTTCTCATCTCGCTGGGGGTATCGCTGGTGCTGCGTGGCCTGCTGCCGCGCTCTGCCGCTGCATCCACCCCGGGCAGCTCCACTCCAGCAGAATAGCCCGCCCTGCACTGGCTGCGGCCAGGCAAGACGGGCTACTCGTGGGTTGCGACGCGGGGTCGTTTTGGGGAGGGCAGCTGCTACGCGACGTCCGACCGGAGTGGTCGGCTGTGCGTGGAAGCTTACTTCTTCGGCGGAGCGATCGTGTCCTTCGCAACCTTGGCCACGCGGAACTTGACCACGGTCTTGGCCTTGATCTTGATCGGCTCGCCGGTCTGCGGGTTGCGGCCCAGGCGTGCCTTGCGCTCGGCCTTCACCAGCTTGCCGATGCCGGGGATGGTGAACTCGCCGTTCTTCTTGGTCTCCTTCACTGCGGTCTCGGCCAGCAGGTCCAGGAACGCCGAGGTCTGCTTGTTGGTCAGCTCCAGCTTCTCTGCCAGGTGACGCACCAACGCTGTCTTAGTCAATCCCTTTGCCATTGTGTTTCTCCTTCGTGTGTTGCGAATGTACTGCCTGTGGCGCTACTTCGCCGCGAGCTTCCAATACGAGAAAACCTCAGTATTTATGCGGGTCCGAAGTAATGTACCGCCATCAACCTTCAGCTTTTCAGCGTTCTTTGTCAATAAGGATTTGCTACTTTCCACAGCTTTTTTGCGGTTTTTCTAGGCATTTAGCCATGTTTTCGGGGTCAAACGCACGCAAACACCCCCAACCACGCGCCTTTGCGGCTCCTCGCGCCCGGCTGCAAGCGCTTCTCGCGCGCTAAAACAGGGGCTGCCTGGGCCGTGCCATCAGCGGTGCGTTCAGCAGTTGGACGACCGGTGCGGCCAGGCGGAAGCGCTCCACAATCTCCCGCACCAGCGTGGGCTGGGTCGCGGTCTCCGCAGGCAGGGTGGCGGCCACGCCCCACTGCCGGCACACCAGCAGGTCCATCGCCGGGTGGTCTGCGGGGAAGCCTTTGGGCGGCCGCGTGAGCTTCTGCCCGTCAAACTCGCCCAGCTTGGCGCGCAGCTTCTTGCCCGCCAGCAGCGCACGCAGCTCCGCGTGGTGCTCCAGCAGGTGGCGGCGGATGGCCAGCAGCTGCTCGGCCTGCGGCATGTAGACTCCTGCGGCGATGGTCAGCTCCGTGGCGCTCAGGTGAAAGTAATAGCCGCCGCCGGAGGTCTTCTCCAGCCCCTCGCGCGCCCACCATGCGGCCACCTGCGTCTTGTAGGGGCTCTTGTCGCTGCTAAAGCGAATGTCGCGGTAGATGCGCATCATCACCTTCTGCGGCGGGCGCACGTTCTCCGGCGCAAAGTCGACCATGGCGTCGTTCACGGCGGCGATGACGGCCAGCATGGGTACCTTCAGCCCGCGCTCAAACACGGGCTTGCGCGCCTCAAACCAGGTGCGGTCGTTGTTGCGCTTCAACCCGCGCAGAAACTTGATCGACTCTTCGGTGAAGTGGGCGGGCATCGCGCTGCTCCTCCAGAACACATTCCGGACACATTCTTTATACCGCTCCTCGTGTATCCTCGCTGCACGCGATGTGCGGTGTTGCAGAGGTGTCTCTATGGAAGCGTTGAACGCGTTTGCTCTCTTTCTGTTTGTCCTTCTGGCGGTGGCTGCACTGGTCACCATCTTGAAGACCATGTACACCGTGCGCACCTCCAGCGCGGCCATTGTGGAGCGGTTCGGCAAGTTCAATCGCATCGAGCGGCCCGGCCTGCACTTTCTGGTGCCCTATGCGGAGCGCGTCTTCATCATTGACCTGCAGGTGAAGCAGGCGCAGTTTGCCGTGGAGACCAAGACGCGCGACAACGTCTTCGTGCAGATTCCCGTCTCCGTGCAGTACCAGGTGCTGGACGACAAGATCTTCGACTCGTTCTACAAGCTCTCCAGCCCGCAGAAGCAGATCGAGTCCTTTGTCTTCAACTCCATCCTCGGCCACGTGCCCAAGCTCACGCTCGATGAGACGTTCGAGCAGCAGTCCGGCATCTCCGTCGCCGTCAAAACCGAGCTGGACACCATCATGTCGGGCTTTGGCTTCAACATCCTTACCGCGCTGGTGACAGACATCATTCCCGACGTGAAGGTGAAGGACGCGATGAACGACATCAACGCCGCACAGCGCGCGCAGGTGGCCGCGCAGGCGCGTGGCGAGGCAGAGAAGATTCTGAAGGTGAAGCAGGCCGAGGCCGAGGCGGAGTCCAAGGCGCTGCAGGGCAAGGGCATCGCGGCAGAGCGGCAGGCCATCATCGACGGCCTCAGCGCGTCCATTGAGCACTTCCAGGGAGCCATCCCCGGCAGCACGTCTGAAGAGGTGATGGCGCTGGTGCTGCTGACCCAGTACTTTGATACGCTGCGCGACATCGGCACGCGCGGCAGCACCAACACCATCTTTCTGCCCAACAATCCCGGCGCGGCCAACGACTTCCAGTCGCAGATCATCGCCGGTCTGCGTGCCACGTCGACGCCTGCTCCGGCTCCGCCGCCGGCGGGTTAGGTGCTGCATTTCGCGCCGTGCTGCTGTATCGTCAAAGCATTCCTGCCAATCCTATAGCTGTTTCTGGAGACGCCACGATGCTGAAGACGTTGCAGTCGCTCGCCCTTGTGTTGGCCGCCATGGTGTGGTGCGGCGTACAGCCCCTCGCCGGGCAGTCACTCGCTGCGCAGAGCGATACCGCTCCGGCACCGCTGCGCATCAAGGCCGTGATCGTCACCACCTTTGAGCCCGGCGAAGACACCGGCGATACACCCGGCGAGTTCCAGTACTGGGTAGAGCGCGAGCCGCTGCCCGAGAAGCTGCCCTTCCCCGGCGGCGTTCGTCCGCTACGCATCAATGCGGCGCACGACGTGCTGGGCATTGTGACCGGCATGACGCTGGCCAATGCTGGTCCGTCCATCCTGGCGCTGGGTGTAGACCCGCGCTTTGACCTGACCCACGCCTACTGGCTCGTGGACGGCATCGCCGGTGTCGATCCTGCCGATGGCACCATCGGCACGGCTGCCTGGGCGCACTATGTGGTGAACGACGTCAACCGCCAGGTGGACTCCAGCGAGAAGCCCGCCGCGTGGCCCTACGGGCTGTTTGTCATCGGCGCACACCAGCCCAATGTGCTGCCCGCGCAGCCCATGACCAACAACCTGTACACGCTCAACGCCGCACTGGCGGACTGGGCCTATGGTCTTACCCGTGCTCTGAAGCTGCCCGATAACGCGGCCATGGCGGCTGAGCGCGCGCGGTGGCAGGGGTCGGCTTATCCTGCGGCGGCGGCTCCGCCCACCGTCATCGTGGGAGATAGCTACGCGTCAGACTCCTACTGGCACGGCGCTGTGATGAACCAGTACGCCAACGACTGGGTGAAGCTTTGGACCCGTGGCAAGGGCAACTTTGTAATGGCCAACATGGAGGACGCCGCCATTGCCGAGGCGCTGCTGCGGCTGGACCGCATGCACCGGGCAGACTACCAGCGGCTGCTGGTGCTGCGCGTGGCCTCCAACTACTCCATGCCCGCGCCCGGCACCACGGCGGTGCAGTCGGTGAACTCTCCTTATATCAAGTCCACGGCGCTGGATTGCTCCTGGCTGGTAGGCAGCACCGTGCTGCACCAGTTGCAGCAGCACTGGGACGAGTATCGCGACCACACGCCCAGCGCGCCCTAGCCTGCCGTTCGCAGTGACCCAGGCCAGTCGCGGCCGCGCTGGCTTACTCTGGTAGCAGCGCACTCCGGCTGCGCATGCGCTATGTTGACCTCCACGCCCGAAAGTACCGACACCATCGTTGCCCTCTCCACGCCGCCCGGCCGCGGCGGCATCGGCATCGTGCGGCTCTCCGGGCCCGCGGCGCGTGCGATTGCGGAGCCGCTGCTGCGTCTGCGGCATGCCTTGGCGCACGCCCAGGTGCGGCTGGCGCAGGTGCTCGACTCATCCGGCGCCGTGCTGGACGAGGCCGTGGTCACCTACTTTGCCGCACCGCGCTCCTACACCACGCAGGACGTGGTAGAGATCGCCACCCACGGCTCGCCCGTCCTGCTGGACCACCTGCTGCGCCGGTGTCTGGAGCGCGGAGCCCGGCTGGCGGAGCCCGGCGAGTTCACTCAGCGCGCCTTTCTGGCCGGGCGGCTGGACCTGACCCAGGCCGAGGCCGTGCGCGACCTTATCGAGTCGCAGACGCTGGAGCAGGCGCGACAGGCGGCGCAACAGCTCGATGGCTCCATCGCCCGCACCGTAGCGCCCATCAAGCAGCAGCTCATCGGCCTCATCGCCGCGCTGGAGGCAGGAGTCGACTTTGCCGAAGATGATGTGGACGTGATGCCTGCCGACGAGATCACGCAGCAGATCGCAGCCGTGGAGCGGCCGCTGCGGCAGCTGGCGCAGAGCTTCGCCTACGGCCGCGTGCTGCGCAACGGCATCACGCTGGCCATCGCCGGTCGGCCGAATGCAGGCAAATCGTCGCTCTTCAACCGACTGGTGCAGCGCGAGCGCGCCATCGTGACGGCAGCGCCCGGCACCACGCGCGATCTGGTTACAGAGCAGGTTGCACTCGGCGGCATCCCGCTGCAACTCGTGGATACCGCAGGCCTGCGCAGCGCCACGGAGTCACCGGCAGACGAGGCCGAAGCACTGGGCATCGCAAAGTCCCGCGAGGCCATCGCCGAGGCCGATCTCATCCTGCTGGTGCGCGACAGCAGCCTGCCACCCGCGCCGGAAGACGACGCGTTGCTGCACTCGCTGGCCGGTCGGCCCCTGCTGCTGGTATTGAACAAGTGCGACCTGCCGCCCGCACCGCCGCCAGAGCACGCGGCTCCGCCACCCGCCGCCGGCAGCCTGCCTGCCGTGCCCACGCTCTTTACCTCCGCCACCACCGGCACCGGCGTTGACGCGCTGCGCCAGGCCATCCTGCAGCAGGTGGCTGCGCGCCCTGCCTCGGCAGAGACAGCGCTGCTGACCAACCTGCGCCAGCAGCAGGCCGTCACCGCCGCAACGGCCGCGCTGCAGCGCGCCGCCGGAGCCACCCGCACCGGCACGCCCCACGAGGTGCTGCTCATCGACCTCTACGAGGCGCTGCAGTCGCTCGACTCCCTGACCGGCGCCACCACGCCAGACGACATCCTGCACCGCATCTTTCACGAGTTCTGCATCGGCAAGTGAGAGAGGCCGTATCGGAGGGTCTGGACGACGCAGCAGCCCGGTGGTAGCGTACTTCCCAGTCGAACTTCGGGTAAGGTCGTCGCGAGGTTCCATTGAGGTCCGCGATGCGTCCACTGTTGGTTCTGCTCTTATCGGTGGGGCTCACTTCGTCGACATTCGCTGCCAGCAAGGTCTCGGTTGAGCAACTGGACCAGATGCTTGCGGTGAACCAGGGCAAGCCGGATGCGGAGGTTGCGCATCAACTGGCTGGTGTGGAGTTGACGGAGTGCCTAAGTAGTGTGCGGCTGCAACAGCTGCAGAAGGAGTTCCCCGGCGCTGCAACCCAGGGAGCACTGATGCAACTGGCAGATCTTTCGGCGTTCCTGCCGCTGCCGGCATCCGAGGTCGCCCGCGACCCCACTCCGGATGCGTCGTCGTTACGCCAGATGTTGGATAAATTGGCGGCCTATGTGAACCTCACCGTTCGCCAACTGCCAAACTTTACCGCGACGCGCACCACCACGGGCTTTGAGGATAGCCCTGCTGTGGATGTGCTTGGGCAAACGGGCGTCACCAGCTACAGCTACCTACCCATGCATCTGGAAGGTTCGTCCAGCGTGCGCGTGCTCTACCATGACCGGCGCGAAGAACTGGACCCAGCCTATAAGAAGGATCACAAACACGAGGCCAAGATTCAGGGGCTCAGAACTTCGGGCGAGTTTGGTCCTATCCTCAGCCTCATTCTGGCCGACGCACTTGCAGGCAGAATCACCTGGGGCCAATGGGAGCGCAATTCCGCGGGCAATCGAGCGGTCTTCCACTTTGCCGTGCCCGACGGCAAGTCGCACTACACCGTGCAGTTCTGCTGCACCACTGACCTGCGTGGCGAATCGCACATCTACAGCCAGACTCCGCCGTATCACGGAGAGATCGTCTTCGACCCCGCGACCGGAACCATCTTCCGGATCGTCGCCGAGGCCGATCTGCTGACCGGCGATCTGGTCTCGCAGGCAGGCATTCTGGTGGAGTATGGACCTCTGGAGATCGGCGCGAAGACGGTCGTTGTTGCAAGCAAGAGCGTCTCCATCCTGCGCGCTGATACGGCGCCGCAGGCGGCCAGCTCCAACTCCGCCACCAGCCACAGGGGTACTCCCAAGACCTTTCTGAACGACGTGGCGTTTAGCCAATACCACGAGTTTCGTGCCGAGGCGCATATCGTAACTGATCCGGATCAGGGCCTGTACAGCCCGTTTGCCCCGGTCCCCGCCGACTCACCCGGCGGCAATCCGTCGCGGACAGCATCGCACCTGCAATAGTTTCTGCATCGCAACCAGCGCGCTCTCCACCCACGGATGGAGCGCCGAATCCTCCTGCGGGTCCAAGACTTCCGGCGCTGCGCTCTCTAGCATCACACTGCGAACTTCTTCCACATTTGTTGAGCACCACCGACTGCACGGCGACACTGCGCCGGCGGCGAGTGGCCCTGCCGGTGGAGATCGTCGAGTCGCAGAGGTACCTTTGGAGGCTTTATGCGCACCACCCTTCGTCTCTCTCTTTTGCTTGCCGCACTGCTGTGTCTGTCTGCCGCGCCCGCTATGGCGCAGAGCAATGACGCCACGCTGCGCGGTGTCGTGAGCGATCCGCAGCACCTGGCTGTTCCGCACGCCACGGTCCGGCTCACGGCGGTCGCCACGGGCGTCACCCGCACCGTAACGGCAGATGCGCATGGCGCGTACGAGCTGGGCGGCCTGCTGCCCGGGGCGTATAACCTGGACGCGGAGAGCAACGGCTTTGCCGTACTGCACCGCTCGCTGCAGCTGGAGGTTGGCCAGCAGGTAACGCTGGACGTGGAGCTCTCCATTGGCCAGCAGACGCAGACGGTCACGGCGGTCGCGACCGGCGAGTTGCTGAAGACCGGCGATGCCAGCGTGGGCGAGGTGGTGGATCAGCGCGCGGTGAGCCAGTTGCCGCTGAACGGCCGCATGCTGGTGGACCTGATGCTGACCGTGCCCGGCGCGCACGTCAGCCACGGCGCGCAGACCGGCGATATGAATCCGCTGTACTGGCGGCCCGGCCAGCGTTCGGCCATCAGCGTGGGCGGCAATCGGCCCAACGGCAACTACTTTCTGCTGGACGGCGCAACCAACACCGACCCCACCTTCAACACCCAGAACTTCAGCCCCTCGCCCGACGCCGTGCAGGAGTTTCAGGTGCAGATTGGCAGCTACTCGGCGGAGATGGGCGGCGCAGGCGGTGGCCAGGTCAACATCGTCACGCGCTCCGGCGGCAGCCGCTTTCATGGCACGGCGTATGAGTTCCTGCGCAACGGCGCCATGGACGCTCACTCCTTCAACGAGATGGGCGGCACCAATCATCTGGTGCAGAACAACTTTGGCGCTTCTGCCTCCGGCCCGCTCAGCCGCCACCACACCTTCTTCTTTATGAACTACGAGGCGCTGCGCCACGTGCAGGCCGATTCCATGACCGACACGGTGCCCACAGCGCAGGAGGTCTCCGGCGACTTCAGCATGAGCGGCGTCACCATCTACGACCCCAACACCACGGTCGTTAATCCCAACTACAACCCAGCCCTCCCCGTCAGCCAGCAGAACCCGCAGTTCACGCGACAGCCGTTTCCCAACAACGTCATTCCGGCCAGCCGCCTCAGCCCGGTCGCAGTCACCATGCTCACGCAGTACACGCCACAGCCCAACCTGATGATGGGGATGACTGGCGGCATGACCATGATGGGGCAGCCCACCGTGGTCGGTTCCGGCAACGACTCCAACAACTACCTGGATGTACGCAACGAGCAGCACTACACCGATCAGGGCACCGTGCGCATTGACCAGCAGTTCAACGGCAACAACAACATCTTTGTCCGCTATAGCGCCGGCGGCGAGCACGGCTTTATGCCGGAGAATCTGCCCGGCTTCGGCTACGTGCACGACAATCTCGCACAGCAGGGCGTGGGCTCCTATACGCACGTCTTCTCGGCTTCGTTGCTCAATGTCGCCACGGTCGCGGTCTCGCGGCTCAGCATGAACCACACCACGGAGAGCGCCTTCAAGAATGACATCACCGGCCAGCTTGGCATCCAGGGTATCGGCTACGGCGGGCCCGGTGCGTGGGGTGCGCCCTACTTCAGCATCCAGGGCTACTCGCCGCTGGGCGACAGCTACGCCGCCACGCCCATGCACGCGTGGGACACCATTGTGGAGGGCCGCGACACGCTGAGCTGGCTCAGCAACCGGCACAGTTACAAATTCGGCGGCGCGTACCAGCGCTTCATCTGGCCCATGTGGGGCTTCTTCCAGAACCGCGGCTACTACCAGTTCACCAACGGCTTTACCACGGACATCGGTGCCAACGATGGCACTGGCTCTGCGCTGGCCAGCTTTCTGCTGGGCCTGCCCGCGGTGCGTCAGCGCCAGGCCGGAGTGCCGCAGATGAATCTGCGCCAGTGGTACGCCAACGGCTTCGCGCAGGATACCTTCCGCCTGACCCCCACCACCACGCTCGACTACGGCGTGCGCTACGAGTACATGAGCGCGCTGGTCGACATCACCTACACCAACAGCAACCTCACCTTCTCCTCCGCCGGCGTGCCCAGCGTCTTCATCGGCGGGCAAAACGGCATGCCCAGCGGTCTGATGTATCCCAACAAGACCAACTTTGCGCCGCGCATCGGCATCTCCCAGAGCATCCCCAGCCGAGGCATCGTGCTGCATGCCGCCTACGGCATCTTCTTTACGCCGGTGGATATGAATACCTGGTGCAACCAGCGCCACAACGTTCCCTACGTCTTTCCGGAGACCAACCAGAGCGACAACTTTACGCCGTCCATCAAGACCTTCAACTTCAACCCCGCAGTGCTCGGCACCACCGTGGTGAGCTTTACCGGCATGCAGACCAATCCCGCGCCGGAGTACATCCAGCAGTGGAGCGCGGCCATCGAGCAGAACCTCGGCAAAGACACGGTGATGGAGATCGGCTACCTGGGCTCGGGCGGCTTCCACCTGCAGCGCGCGCACCTCATCAACAACGCGCAGCCCGGCCCCGGTCTCATCCAGCCACGGCGTCCCTTCCCCAAGATCAGCTTTGTGCCCAACACCACGCTGCCGTCCAACATTGCCGTCACCAACACCACCTTCGGCGTCAGCACCATCAACCTGCTGGAGAACGCGGCCCAGAGCTGGTACGACGCCGGATACGTGAACCTGCGCCGCAAGGCCGGCCACGGCCTCAGCTTCCTGGCCAACTACACCTGGTCCAAGAGCCTCTCCAACGCACCGGACTTCCGCTCGCCCATGTTCGAAGCGGCGATTCCGCAGAACAACAGCAACCTGGCTGCGGAGAAAGGGCCGGCCTGCGACGTGCGCAATCGCGTGGCCGCCAGCGTCGTCTATGATGTGCCGGCCATCAGCTCGCACCGTCTACTCCGGGCCGTCACCCGCGACTGGAGCACCTCCGCCATCCTGCAGGCGCAGAGCGGTTTTCCGCTTACCATCTCCGTCTTTGGCGATACCGCCAACGCCGGCACCGCGCTGGGCGAGAACCCCATCCGCGCCAATGTCACCGGCAAGCCGGTCTTCGGCCCCGGCACCCGTAACGCCACCACCTGGTTCAACCCGGCGGCCTTCTCCGCGCCCGCTGCGTATACCTTCGGCAACGCCTCGCGGAACTCCGTGGTCGGCCCCGGCATGCAGACGGTGGACCTGAGCCTGGTCCGCAGCTTCCCCATTCGCGAGTCGCTCAACCTGGAGACGCGTGGTGAGTTCTTCAACGCGCTGAACCACACCAACCTCGGCACGCCCAACCGCTTCATCAACACGGCGGGCTTCGGCTCCATCACTGAGGTCAGCACGCCGGGCCGCGAGATCCAGCTCAGCGCGCGGCTTTCGTTCTAGCAACGCAGAAAAATGCGGCCTGAGGACGTTGCCTCAGGCCGCTCTTTGGAGACGGAGACTCAATGCCTACTTCGGCAGCTCCGTACGGCCGGCGACGGTAAACTTCGCCGCCAGCGTCTTGAGGGCGCCGCCCGGCTGGGCACCACCCAGCGACACGGTGTACTCGCCGGGCAGAATGACGCGCGTTCCATGTTCATCCACCTGTCCCAGCGAGCGCGGGTCAAGCGTGAGGCCGACGTGGACGCTCTGGCCTGCCTCGACGTGCACCCGCTCAAAGCCAGCCAGCACGCGCAGCGGCGTCTGGTAGCCACTGGGCTGGGTCAGGTACAGCTCCACCACTTCATCGCCTGCGCGGGTACCGGTGTTCTTTACCTCCGCCTCAATGGTCACGGCATCCCCGGCCTTGACTGCGGCGGCTGGAGCCTTGATGCCGCTGTACGCGAAGGTGGTGTAGCTCAGTCCATCGCCGAAGCGATACAGCGGCGAGCCCTGGAAGTAGCGGTAGGTGCGGCCCTGCATGCTGTACTCGGTAAACGCCGGCAGTTGATCGAGCGAGCGGTAGAAGGTAAGCGGCAGCCGTCCGGCGGGGTTGTTGTCCCCGGCCAGCGTCTCGGCGATGGCGGTGCCGCCCTCCTCGCCGGGATACCACGCTTCCAGAATCGCGCTGGCGTGTGCGGCCGCCCAGTTGACGGCCAGCGCGCTGCCGTTCTGCAGCACCACCACCAGCGGCTTGCCGGTAGCGGCCAGGGCCTTCAACAGCTCCTCCTGCACGGCGGGCAGGTCGATGGCGGTGCGGTCGCCGCCGGCAAATCCCGGCAGCTTCACCGGCATCTCCTCGCCCTCCAGGCCGGGCGAGAGGCCGGCAAACGCGACCACTACATCCGCAGAGTTCGCAGCGGCTACGGCCTCTGCCCGCAACACCGCCGCCGGAGCCTGCCAGGTCAGGTCAATGCCTGCGCTGCCCGTGCCGTGGCGATACTCCAGCCGCAACGTGTGCGGAGCCACGGAGTCAAAGTGCAGCGGAGCATCGGTCGCGCCGCCGCGCTCGCCGGTCTTGCGTCCGGCATCGCTCACCACTAGCTTGTCGTCCACGTACAGGTTGAAGCCTTCGCTGTTCTCGCAGGCGTAGCAGTAGTTCACGCGCACGCCCAGGCGGTAGTCGCCGGGCGCGGGCGGGGTAAAGGTACCGGTCCAGCGCACGCTGTAGTTGTTGCGCTGCAGCCCGGCCAGCGGCACAACCTTGTCCCAGTTGAAGTTGATCGAGCTGTCGGTGCGCGTCAGCACGGGCGTGCCGCTCAGGTCGGGCGAGGCAAAGTACTCGCCGGTCAGGCCGTTGCCTGTTCCGCTGGCGGGGTGCAGCGCGGTCCGCTCCACGGGCATGGCCAGCCCCTCCACCAGGCTTGCACCCTGCGCGTAGGCCACCTTCTCTGCGCCAAATCGCCGTTCCATCCCCAGCAGCGGATCCACCGGCGAGGGCGGCGGGCCGTTGTAGTTGCCTTGCAGCGACTGCACCAGCTCTGCCGTGGGTCCCACCACGGCAATGCGCCGCACATCGGCCCGCAGCGGTAGCGTGTGGTTGGCGTTCTTCAGCAGCACCATGGACTCCCGCGCTGCCTGCAGCGAGAGGGCGCGGTGCTCGGCCGAGTTGTTCTCGCTCAGCGGAATCTGCCCATAGGCGTAGCTCTCGGGCGCGTCAAACATGCCCAGCCGGAAGCGCGCGCGGAACAGCCGCTGCAGCGCCACGTTCAGCTCCGCCTCGGTGATCAGATTCTGCTGCACGGCCTCCACCAGCGCCGGGAAGGCCTGGCCCTTGGCGAAGCCGCACTCCAGGTCGGTGCCTGCCTTCACGGCCGCTGCAGCGGCGTGCGCCATGTCCGGAGCAAAGTGGTGGCCGGTGTTGACGTCGGCCACGGCGGCGCAGTCGCTCACCACATAGCCGTCAAAGCCCCAGGCATCGCGCAGATGATCCTTCAGCAGCAGCGTGCTGGCACAGGCGGGTGCGCCATCAATCGCGTTGTACGCGCACATCACAGATTGCGCGTGCGCCTCCGTGACGGTGGCGCGAAACGCGGGCAGGTAGGTGTCCTCCAGGTCGTGTGGCGTCACGTCCACATTGAACTGGTGGCGCAGCGGCTCCGGCCCGCTGTGCACGGCGTAGTGTTTGGGTGTGGAGACCACCTTCAGGTAGCGCGGGTCGTCGCCCTGCATGCCGGTCACAAAGGCGACGCCCATGCGTCCGGTCAGGTAGGGGTCTTCGCCGTAGGTCTCCTGCCCGCGGCCCCAGCGCGGATCGCGGAAGATATTGATGTTCGGCGCCCAGAAGGTGAGGCCGAAGAACATCTCGTGGTGGTCCTCGCGCATGGCCTGGTTGTACTTGGCGCGGGCCTCGGTGCTGATGGTCTGAGCCATGGTGTGCACCATGCGCGTGTCCCACGTGGCCGACATGCCGATCACCTGCGGGAAGTTGGTGGCGTACCCGGCAAAGGCCACACCGTGCAGGCTCTCGTTCCACCAGTCGTACCTGGGCACGCCCAGCCGGGGAATAGCCGGGGCGTGGTCGCGCATCTGCTGCACCTTCTCTTCCAGCGTCATGCGGCCAATCAGGTCGTTCACGCGCTGGTCCGTGGGCAGGGCAGAGTTCCAGTAGGCAGCGTCAGGGTTGGGTCGGGCGGCTGGGGACTGGGCACAGGCTAGCCCACTGGTGGCCAGCAGCGCAACGCCAGCCCACAAGGCACAGATACGGGGTGTCATGCTCATTACGGTTCGTCCTCGCACAATAAAGCGCTTTACAAGAGACCGAATTATAGGGGATTGCCACCAGCATGGGCGACAGGCAACGGTAAATTTCCGCACTTTGCCACGGGCAGGAACCCTTCGCTACAATCCCCCGCGTCGTGGCAACGCACCCTGTGCGGTCGCCGGGCGGTGCCTCTCCGCTTGCCCGCCCGCACGGTCTGCTTGCCGGTTCATCCCTCAGGAGAAGCACACGTGCGACCTTGTCCTCGGCTTGTTCTCTCCCTGCTGGCGCTGGTAGGTCCGGCGTTGCTCGCAGGGTGTCACCGGCATCCCGGCCCCAACACAGATTGGCAAAGCTACAACGGCCAGCCCGGCGGCGACCACTACTCGCTGCTGCACCAGATCAACCGCAGCAACGTGCAGCAACTGCGCCAGGCCTGGAGCTTTGACACCGGCGAGACCGGCGGCCTGCAGACCAATCCGCTGGTCATCGGCGGCACGCTCTACGCCTATACGCCCAGCCAGCAACTGGTAGCGCTGGACGCCGCCAGCGGCAAGCAGCTGTGGCGCTTCTCCGCCGGTGTACCCGCGTCCCAACCCAACCGCGGGCTCTGCTACTGGACCGACGGCCACAGCGCGCGGCTGCTGGCCGGGGTGATGGACCACCTGTATGCGCTGAACCCGCGCAACGGCAAGTCGATCACCAGCTTTGGCGACCACGGCAGCATCGACCTGCGGCAGGGCCTGGACGAGGCGGACCCCAGCAAGACCTTTGCCGTGCTCACCACGCCCGGCGTGTTGTTCAAAGATCTCATCATCCTCGGCTTCCGCGCGCCAGAGACGCAGCCTGCGCCGCACGGCGACATCCGCGCCTACGACGTGCACACCGGCAAGCTGCGCTGGTCGTTCCACACCATCCCGCACCCCGGCGAGCCCGGCTATGAGACCTGGCCGGCCGAGGCCTGGCGCTCCACCGGCGCAGCCAACAACTGGGCCGGCATGTCGCTGGATGCCGAGCGCGGCATCGTCTACGTGCCCACCGGCTCCGCCGTCAACGACTTCTACGGTGCCGACCGCCTGGGCGACGACCTGTACGCCAACACGCTGCTGGCGCTGGACGCCGCCACCGGCAAGCTGCTGTGGCACTTCCAGGGCGTACACCACGACGTGTGGGACCGCGACTTTCCCGCGCCGCCCGCTCTGGTGACCGTGCAGCACCAGGGCCACGCCGTCGACGCCGTGGCGCAGACCTCCAAGCAGGGCTACGTCTTCCTCTTCGACCGCGTCAGCGGCCAGCCGCTCTTCCCCATTGAGGAGCGGCCCTTCCCGGCCAGTACCGTGCCCGGCGAACGCACCTCGCCCACCCAGCCCATTCCGGTGGCGCCGGAGCCCTTTGCCCGCCAGCGCCTGACCGCTGACCTGCTGACCACCCGCACCCCCGCCGCTCACGCTGCCGTGCTGGCGCAGTTCCGCACCTACCGCAGCGACGGCCAGTTTGTGCCGCTCGCGCTCAACCAGCAGACCGTCGTCTTCCCCGGCTTTGACGGCGGTGCCGAGTGGGGCGGCCCGGCAGTGGACCCCACCACCTCCGTGCTCTACGTCAACGCCAACGATGTTCCTTACACCGGCGGCCTGGTCGCCTATGACCCCGCCACCAACCACGGCGAGGCCCTCTACCGGCAGCAGTGCGGCTTGTGTCATGGTGTGGACCGGCGCGGCTCGCCACCGGCGTTCCCCTCGCTGGTCGACGTCACCAAGCGTCTGGACGAGCAGGCGCTGCGAGGCGTCATCCACAACGGCCGCGGCCGTATGAACGGCTTCCCCAGCCTCTCCAGCAGCGACACGGATGCGCTGCTGCGCTTTCTTGCCAGCGACAGCCTGATGCTGTTTCCGCAGGCGGGGGCGCGCGCCGCCGCCCCAACTGGCCGGCAGTCTGGCCGCAAGCCAGACCAGCAGCCCGGCGACACGGCCTACAGCTTTACCGGCTATCGCAAGTTTCAGGATCCCGATGGCTACCCCGCCGTGCAGCCGCCGTGGGGCACCCTGAACGCGATTGACCTGAACACCGGCAAGTATCTGTGGAAGGTGCCGCTGGGCGAGTACCCGGAGCTGGCCGCCCACGGCATGCCCAACACCGGCAGCGAGAACTACGGCGGTCCTGTGGTCACGGCGGGCGGGCTGGTCATCATCGGCGCCACGGTGTACGACCGCCGCCTGCGCATCTTTGACAGTGCCACCGGCCAGCTGCTGTGGCAGACCACGCTGCCCTACGCGGGCGTGGCCACGCCGGCTACCTACATGGTGGATGGCAAGCAATACATCGTCATCGCGGCCAGCGGGCAGCGCAACCCCAAAGGGCCGCAGGGCGCGGCCTACGTCGCCTTCGCCCTGCCGTAGCGCATAACTACCTGCCCACCACCTGCACGATCTCCGCGTCCGGCTTCGTCCACGCGGCCGCGCCGGAGTGCTCCAGCCGGTGGGCGGCGTTGCTCCAGTGCAGCTGGGTCAACTGCAGGTCGCCGTGCTCATAGGCGTAGGTTTGGCCGTCGTCCTGGTACAGGGTAAAGTCGCCGTCGGCGCCGGGGTAGACCTTCACCTTCGCGATGGCCTGGGTCTCGTTGGTGCTCTCCACCGGCACGCCCAGCGGCAGAATAGAGCCCGCCCGCACGAACAGCGGAATGGTGTCGATCGGCGCGGCAGCGGTAATCGTCTGGCCGCCATGTACCCGCTCGTTCGTCCAGTAGTTGTACCAGTCCGTGCCGGCGGGCAGATACACGGTGCGGCTGGTTACGCCCTGCTCCGTCACCGGGGCCACCAGCAGCGCGGGCCCAAACATGTACTCGTCGCCAATGTCAGCCACCTTCGGGTCGTTGCCAAAGTCCATGAACAGCCCGCGCATAAACGGCGCACCGGTCTGGTTGGTCATGCGGCCCAGCGAGTAGAGGTAGGGCATCAGCTCGTAGCGCAGGCGCAGGTACTTCTCCAGGATCGGCTCCGCCTGCTTGCCAAACGACCACACCTCGTTCTGCGGACGGCTGCCGTGCGCGCGGAAGTTCGGCTGGAAGGCACCATACTCAAACCAACGCACGTACAGCTCGGCGTAGTCCTCGTAGTCGCCAATGTTGTCGCGGGCGTCGCTGCCGTCGATCAGCGGCGTGCGCTCGGCCTTGTGGTGCTGGGGCAGGTACTGCCAGCCGCCGATATCGGTGCTCCAGTAGGGCGTGCCGGAGGCCACAAAGTTGATGCCGGTGGGCACCTGCCGCTTCAGCGTGTCCCAGTTGCCGCTGATGTCCGACGACCAGAAGATAGCGCCGTTGTGCTGCGCGCCAAGATACGCATCGCGCGCCAGAATCACCGCGCGCTGCTTGGTGTCGCGCCGCATGCCGTTGTAGAAGGCCGCCGTGTGGAACAACGGATAGACGTTGAAGAACTCCGTGCCCGGCCCGACGTGGAAGTAGCTGCCGTTGGGCGGCAGGTCGGGCTCGGTCTCGTCGGCCCAGAAGGCGTCAAAGCCTTTGGTGATGTAGTTGTCGCGCACCACGTCCCAGTACCACTTCGCCGCATCGGGGTTGGTCGTGTCGATGTCGGAGCCTGCGCGGTCGTACGGCAGGCCGTTGGTGGGCGTACCGTCGGCGAGCTGCTCAAACCAGCCGTTGTCGCGCACGATCTGGTAGTAGCGGTCCTCCGGGATAAAGCGCGGCCACACGCTGATCATGGTGTGGAAGTTCATGGCATGCAGCTGCTGGTTCATCGCCACCGGGTCCGGCCACTTCTCCGGATCCATGTTCATCTCGCCCATCTTGGTGTAGTGGAACCAGTCGATGACCAGCACGTCGGCGGGCAGGTGGCGGTCGCGATAGCCCTTGGCTACGGCCATCAGCTCCTGCTGGCTGGTGTAGCGCTGCTTGCACTGGATGTAGCCATACGCCGACTTGGGCAGCATGGGCGTGTCCCCGGTCAGACGGCGATACCCGCTGTAGATCTCGTCGTAGGTCTTGCCGGCGATCACAAAGAACGAGACGCGCTGGCCCACCTGCGAGGTCCAGCGAACCTGGTCGTTGAAGCCAAAGGCGACGGTAGTCTTCGAGGGGTTATCCCACAGAATGCCGTAGCCCTTATTCGTAACCACAAAGGGAACACAAACGCTCTGGCCGGCGGGCGCGTCGTAGTCGTGGGCGCAGCGCACCACGTGGCCACGACGATCCAGGTAGCCCTCCTGGTTCTGGCCCAGGCCGTAGTAGTGCTCATCTTTGGGCGAGGCGAAGGAAGCGCCCACCTCAAAGAACGGGTCATCTCCGGGCCGCCGGTCATACAGCACCTGCGTGTTGCCGTCTTTGTAGTTCGGTACAGACATCTGCCAGCCCTGCATCTGCACCAGCGTTGCGCCGTCCGGGGTGCGCACGCTAATGCCCACTCCCGGCGTGGAGCCGTTGAAGAACTTGGCAATGTCAGCCTGCGTGCCGGTCGGGGTCCACTTCCGGCCCTCCGGCGAGACCGTGACAGTCATCCGGGCCGAACGCAGCACGTCGCCCGCAGCGCCTGTATCCGCCGTCCAGCCTGCTGCGTCGCTGCTGGCAAGGATGCCGTAGCCGGGGCCGGCCAGCGCGTACCTGGGCAGCAGGCTCATGGTTACGCGCACAATGTTGGGCGCGTAGGGCTCCACCACCACGGTGGCCTCGCCACGGTGCAACTGCAGCCGCTGCGCTGCGCCGCTCAGGGCAAGGGTGGCTGCAACGAAGGCGGCGATCGTCCGGGTAAAGACGCGAGTGCGAGTGCGCATGGCGGGCTGCTCCTGTGCGGGGTGCTGGCGACTTGTGGATGCCTGCCGGAATCGCAGGTTGACCGCAGCGCGGGCCAGCACACCGTAATTAAGCGGTTTAATCGGGCTGCATGCTGCGGGCCCTTACAAAAACCTCGACCATCCTACACGGAAGCGGGGCCCTTCGGCGCGGCAGCCGATGCGATCGCTCATCAGCAAAACCGTCGTCGGACTATCAAAAAAATTGATGCTTCAATTCTTCTGCACCGTTGCTCTTTACCCCCGCGTCTGTGTTGCATTACCTTTGAATTGAAACCTCTTTTCAACATAAACAGTACTCGAAGCTGTCCGCAGCGCAACGTGGTACGAACCCCCGCCTCTGCCCCCTGTCAGCGCAGAGCCCCAGCCGTTTTTCTACAAAAAACGCTGTCGTCTTTTTCTTGCATTTTTGGATCAACTCAGGAGGCAAATGTGACGGTCCGTAGCTCTCGTACTCTACTTTTCACCATCCTGTTCGCGGTGGTTGCGCTGTTGGTGCAGCTGCCCGCCGCGCTTGCTCAGCAGACGCTGGGCAGCATCACCGGCCTGGTTACAGACACCACGGGCAGCATCCTGCCCGGTGCGGAGATCACCGCCGTCGCCGACGGTACCGGCCTCAAGCGCACCCAGCAGTCGGGCGATAACGGCTTCTACGCCTTTCAGAACCTGCCCATCGGCACCTACACCGTAACCGTCTCGCATGAGGGCTTCCAGTCGCAGAAGTTCCCCGGCATCCTGGTGCAGGCCGATCGTACGGTCACCCTGCCCGCTTCGCTCGGCATCGGCTCCACGTCGGAGTCCGTCACGGTGGAAGCCGTGCCGCTGATGAACGCAGTGGACACCACCAACGGCTATGTTCTGGACAAGGCGCAGATGGAGTCCATTCCTCTGCCCACGGGCAGCTTCACCGGCGTGGCCATTCTGTCGCCGGGCGTGAATGCCGAGCTCCCGGGCGGCACCGGCGCCAACTCCGGCCTGGGCAACGCGCCTATCTGGGCCAACGGCCAGCGCGATACCAGCAACAGCTTCTCTCTGAACGGTGTGGACACCACCAGCCTGTTCAACGGCAAGAGCACCAGCCAGGTGGGCTCGGCTCGCGTCATCAACAGCACCGGCGTCTCCACCAGCTCGGGTGCGGGCGGCGTCATTCAGTCGGTGGCCTCGGTCTATCTCTCCATCGGCAACTCCATTCCCACGCCCGCTCCTGAGACCGTGCAGGAGGTCCGCGTGAATGCCTCCATGTACGACGCCTCGCAGGGCTCCACCTCGGGCGCACACGTCGACCTCAGCACCTCGACCGGCACCAACGAGATTCACGGCACGCTCTATGGCCATCGCGGCACCAACTGGCTGAACGCGGCGCCCTTCTTCTTCAAGAATGATGGCGACATTCCGGCCAACCTGAAGAACCCGATGCTGCACCGCTACGAGGTTGGCGGCGCAGTGGGTGGCCCCATTATCAAGAACAAGCTCTTCGGCTACTTTGCCTACCAGCACCTGCACGTCTCCGACTCTGAGATCGGTGCCTCGTTCCTTGACGTACCGGCGGGTCTGAACGACACCAACCGCACCGCGGCCGGCTTCGCCAACCTGATGAACAACAACTTCGGCTACTGCACCGACGCCAATGCGCAGGCCGGCAACTGCACCCAGCTGCAGCCCAGTGCCATGGACACCACGGCCCTGGCGTTGTTCAACTCTCCGGCGCTGTCGGGTGAGCCGGGCAAGTGGCTCATCCCCAACGACACGGCCTCGGCGCTGCTCTCGCCCACGCACCCCTTCGATGCCTTCCTGCCCGGCACCGGCCGCTTCAAGGCCGATATGGCCGTCGCCGACCTGGACTACAACGCCACCGCCAAGGACACTGTGGCGCTGAAGTACTACTACCAGCACGACCCCACCCTGGCACCGTACGCCTACTCGAGCGTCCCGGGCTTCACCGAGCACCTGGACTCCGGCGCGCACGTCTTCTCCATCATCAACTCGTACCTGCTGAAGCCCAACCTGAGCACCACGCAGACCATCGCCTTCCTGCGTGAGAAGACCTGGGTCGACAACGAGCAGCCGTTCACCCCGCAGTCCATCCCGGGCGGCTCGTTCGGTACGGCCTCCATCAACACCTTCGGCTCTACCTACTTCCCCGGCGTCTCCATCGTGAATGTGCTGGGCAATGCGGGTTACGATGCCAACGTCAGCACCGGCATTCTGAACATCGGCCCGAACGCCGAGGGTCAGGCCCCCAACACCGGTGCGTTCCAGAATCGTATCCAGCCCTCGGCCTCGGCCATCTGGACTCTGGGCCGTCACACGGTGGCCTTTGGCGGCACCTACAGCTACACGCAGCTCAACACCATCGACAAGCGCACCGGCACCGGTACGGTGGCGACGGACGACCTGAGCGCCTTCTCGCAGGGCTACGTGACGCCCGGCAGCTCCGCCACGTCCTTCTACGTCAGCTCGTTCCTGCAGGGCGATGCCAGCCGCTACTACCGCGCCAACCAGGTGGGCACCTATGTGCAGGACAAGTTCCAGGTGCTGCCCAACCTCTCGCTCACCGCTGGCGTCCGCTACGACTGGGACGGTGGCCTGACGGAGAAGTACGGCCGCCTGTTCAACTTCGATCCCACGGCCTATAACTACAACGCCACGTCCGACGTCATCAGCAACCCCGGCCTCATCATCGCGGGCAACAACGTGAACGGCACGGCTGGCGTCAGCGCCACCACCCTCACCGGTCGCCAGTGGGGCATTGCGCCGCGCCTGGGTGCCGCATGGCAGCCCACCATGTTCCACGACAAGGTGGTTATCCGCGCCGGTGCCGGCATGTACTACGACCGTGGCGAGCTGTTTACCTACTTCTCGCCCGGCTACGCCATCGGCACGGTTACCGGCGGTCCGTTCGGCGTCAACCAGCAGTTGCCCTTCGTCACGGCGCAGAGCTGCCCGACGGCGACGCTGTACAGCTACTACATTCCCACCTGCGGCGGCCTGGCTCCCAACGGCGATCCTTACGCCCCGCCCACCATTGCGCCGACGGCTGCTACCGGCAACCTGGCCAACCCCTACACCAACGTCAAGTCGGCACCGCCCACCAATCCGAAGGCATCCGACCTGGTGAAGTACCTGCCCACCCTGACCGGTACGAACGGAACGGGCGCAATCAACAACGGCGGCCAGCCCATCTCGCTGGGTGTGTACGATCGCACCAACAAGCTGCCCTACACCTACAACTACACGCTGGATATCCAGTGGCAGCCGCGCAACGACCTGGCCATCGAACTGGGCTACGTCGGCAACCTGGGCCGGCATCAGGTCATCCCGGTGCCGTTCAACCAGCCCGGCATCGCCTCGGCCAGCAATCCCATCCATGGCGAGACCTACTCGTATGGCTACAACGTGCAGCACTCCACGCTGGACGGCACCACCTCCGGCCCCGGCTACGATGCGGACTACGAGGGCGGCAACGTCGACCATCGCGTGCCCTACATCGGCTATGCGGCAGAGTCCATCTCCTACAAGGCAGCCGGCGTAGACGCCTATAACGCCCTGACCGCGCACGTCGAAAAGCGTATGAGCCACAACTTCCAGATTGCGGCCTCCTACACCTACTCGCATGCGCTGGACGAGCAGTCTGGCCTGGGCCTGTTCTACAACGGCAACAACCCGCTCAACCTGCGCGACGGCTATGCTTCGTCAGACTTCGACCGTACGCATGTGCTCAACTTCAACTACGTCTTCCGCCTGCCGGACTTCTACAAGCCGGAGAGCCTGGCGGGCAAGTTCACCGACGGCTGGTCGCTGGTCGGCCTGACCGTGCTGCAGAGCGGCCAGCCCTACAGCGTCATCGACTTCTCCGGTGCGGTGGGCAGCGTCTACTACAGCACGGCGGACGGCATCACCAACCCGATTGTTCCTCTGGCACCAGGCTGCACCGCGAAGTCTGCGCTCACCGGCAAGTCCGGCGCGTTTGGCGATACGGCGCTCAAGTCGGACTGCTTCACGCTGCCGCTGCTTCCGGCGGGCGGCTTGAACGGTGCCATTCCCAAGACCGACCCCTATGAGACCGGCTTCACCAGCGGTCAGCGCAACATCTTCCGTCAGGCCTTCCAGAAGCGCGCCGATGCCTCGCTGCTAAAGAGCACCAAGCTGACCGAGCGCTACAACCTGAAGTACACCTTCGATGTCTACAACCTCACCAACTCGGCGAGCTTTGACGTCCCCGGCAACGAGGTCTCACAGAACGCCAACTACAACGCCTTCCCGGGTGCGGCCGGCAGCTATCCGCTGGGTGTCGCGCCCACGGGCAGCACCTGCTCCACCGATGCCGGACAGGCGTCGTCGCAGCCGAACACGGGCAACTACTTCTACAACTGCCCGTCGGGCCTGGGCACGGTGACGCACACCATCGGCAGCCCGCGGCAGATCCAGATGTCGCTGAGCCTGACCTTCTAGGCGCAGCAACTGGCTTTGTTTCAGGCCCGCACTCTCTCGGGAGTGCGGGCCATTTCTTTTGCGCGGCGCGCGATTCCGCGTGATGGCAGCTAAGCCTGCACGAGGAGGTTGTCGATCAGCCGCGTCGTGCCCACCCAGGCAGCAATCGCCACCAGTGTGCCGGGCACGGCGATCGGCACGGGCAGCAGCTCGTCGGCGTCCACCACGGCCAGGTAGTCCAGCCGCACGGCCGGCTCTGCCGCCAGCACCGCATGGCCGGTGGCCAGCAGGGTCTCGGTGTCGCGGATGCCGCTGGCCAGGGCAGCCTGCATGGCCAACAGGCAGCGCTGCAGTGCCAGGGCCTGGGTACGCTCCTGCGGGCTCAGGTAGGCATTGCGGCTGCTCAGCGCCAGGCCGTCCGGGTCGCGCACAATCGGGCAGCCCACAATGGCGATGCCAAAGTTCAGGTCGCGCACCATGCGCCGGATGACGGCCAGCTGCGCGGCATCCTTCTGGCCGAAGTACGCCCGGTCTGCCGGCACCGCGTGGAAGAGCTTCGCTACGACCGTGGCCACGCCGGTAAAGTGCCCGGGCCGCGAGGCACCGTCCAGCCGGTCGCTCAGGCCCGCCACCGTCAGGGTGGTGCAGGCACCGGGCGGATACATCTCTGCCACCTCGGGCACAAAGACGGCGGTCACATCCTCCTGCTCCAGCAGCGCGCAGTCTGCCTCCAGCGTGCGCGGATAGCGGCTGAAGTCCTCACTGGGACCGAACTGCAGTGGATTCACAAAGATGGTCACGATCACGCAGCCGCCATCCTGCCGCGCCCGGCGCACCAGCGACAGGTGACCGGCGTGCAGGGCACCCATGGTCGGCACCAGGTGGATGGATTGGTGGCGTTCGCGCAGTTCGCGGCACAGCTGCTGCATGGCGGCTACGGTATGGACTCGTTGCATGGCCACGCCTAACGCGGTTGCCCGGCAGGGGGCAGCGGCTCGTGGTCGTCCAGCAGGGCGCGCAGCTCCAGCGGCAGGTGGTAGCTCTCGGCGTCGCTGGGAAAGCTGCGCGACTCGACATCGGCGCGATAGTGCTCCAGCGCCTCACGCATCAGGGTGCCCACGTCGGCGTAGCGGCGTACAAACTTGGGTGCCCGCGCAAAGGTCAACGACAGCAGGTCATGCAACACCAGCACCTGCCCGTCACACTCCGGCCCGGCGCCAATGCCAATGGTCGGAATCTCCAGCTCGCGGCTGATCTTCGCGGCCAGCTCACGCGGCACGCCCTCCAGCACCAGACTGAAGCAACCCGCCGCTGCCAGCGCCTGGGCATCGT
>JAGWNX010000093.1 GCA_028872955.1 Acidobacteriota bacterium | reverse complement strand
ATCGGCGAGGTGACCAGCGGCTCGCCCGCGCCCTTTCTGAAGAAGAACATCGCCATGGCGTATGTGCCCACAGCGCACATGGAGCCAGGCTCAGAACTCGTCGTTGAGATTCGCGGGCAGATGGTGAAGGCCCGCGTCGTGCCACTTCCCTTCTACAAGCGACCCAGGAAGGCCGCTTCCGCTTAGACTGGAACTTCGGAGCAGCGTCGCTCCGGCTGGCAGGCAGGCAGACGAAGACGCAGTAGCCAACCCATCGGCGCTGCAGACGACAACCCTCAACCATGGACATCTGGGAGCATACACGCATGCCATATCCTGCAGGCTATCGATACACCAAAGAGCACGAGTGGATCTCGGTGGAAGGCACCACCGGCACCGTGGGCATCACGGACTACGCGCAGAGCACGCTGGGTGACATCGTCTTTGTTGAACTGCCCTCGGTAGGGTCCTCGATCGAGGCTGGCAAGTCCTTCGGCTCGGTGGAGTCGGTCAAAGCGGTCTCGGAGCTCTTCGTGCCCGTCTCCGGCACCATAGCCGCGGTCAACGACGAGCTGGTCAACGCGCCGGAGAAGATCAACGCCGACGCCAACAACACCTGGATCATTCAACTGACGCTCAGCAATCCGGCTGAGCTTGACTCGCTGCTGACGGCCGAGGCCTACGAGGCGTTTATCAGCGAAGAGACCGGACACTAGCCCCATGCAAGCCGAAGACCTGGAGGGCCTGCCGCTGACGGCAGTCGCATTTGTGCAGGACTACCTGCAACTGCAGTTCGACGGCCCCGTGCTCACGCTCTACGCGTGGCCGGAGGCCTTCCGGGACGAAGGCTCCTATGCCTACGGCGAGCCCGAGTACCGCAACGTGCTCTGCGAGCTGATTGGCAACGACGTGGAGGCCGCGACGCTGGTGGAGGATGAGGCGCTGGAGATTCGCTTCGTCAACGGCTCCAGCCTGCGCGTCTCGCTGCGCGAAGAAGAGCGCACAGGCCCCGAGGCGGGCTCACTGGTCTCCGGCGAACCGGGCGACGAGATGCTGGTGTTCTGAGGCAAAACCAATACAATTGCCGCTGATGTCCATGCAGCCACAATCTGCTTCCATTCAATCCCAAGTGCAGACGAGCCGTCCTTACCTGGCACTTGGTTTAACTTTCTTATTGCTCGGTTTAGGCTTCGCAAGCCCGATTCGGCTAGTGCCGCACCCACCTGAGAATATCTGGCGTGGGCTGATCTCCACGGAAGCACTTAACCTCTACGCACTCATTGCATTCGCAGGTTGGGCCCACTTCCTATACGCATGGCAGGGCCAGGGACTCGCAACCCGCAAGATGTCCAGCAAGAGCCGCCTGCTCTATTTTGTCGCCATCCTTACCTTGCTCGGGCTTCTTGTTACCACGCGGGCATGGCTAGGCGCTGCAATCTTCAGTCTTCTTACCTGGACCTACAACATAGCTCATTTTGTAAAAGCCGAGGTGTACTTTACAGGGGCAAAGCAGACGAGTCGTGCTTACTACTCACCTGTTCTCGCATTCGCGTGGTTTACGCTGTGTCTCTTCCCCGTAGGAATTCTGCATAGCCAAACCATCGTCTTTGCAATCACGCTGGCACTGGCTGCGCTTGTGCTCCGCTTTGGGAGCTGGCGTCTGCTTGCTGCGGGAGATGTCAAACTCCCGATACTGACACTCTTCCTGATTGGCGAGACGCTGGTCTGGACGGGTTACGGCCCTTACATGTCTGACTCGTTTCGAGTTGGGGTGTACATTCTGCACATTGGCGCAGCAAGCTTTTATCACTACCTGAGTTCCTACTTCTTTGCGGAGTCGAACCCCAACCGACCCAGAATTTGGTCCCTCTCGACCACCAGTATTCTGCTCATAAATACTGCCGTCATCAGTGCAGGCATAGCCTGCGCCTGGCTCCCGGCACTGCGTTCACTTGCACCAATTCTCGGAGTAAGCTCGTTCACGGTGTGGGTAGCTCTGCATCTCGCAGCCAGCGACTTGCTGCCATGGTGGAGACAGCACGGCCCGTCTTAGCAAGATCGCGTCAATGGCAGCTACTTCGCCGTCACCTTCACGTACTCGTCTGTGTTCTCCCAACGCACATGCAACTCGGTGGCGTTGCCGTGCGTGTTCTCGAACGAGATGCTCATCAACTCCTGCGTGGGACGCAGGTCGCGATGCACCATCGGGATGCGGCCCAGGTCCTGCGCCTGGTTGTAGACCGTGCCCCACTGGCCGGTCTGCTTGTTTACGATCAGCAGCCACTTGTCCGCTGATGGCAGCGAATACAGCGTGTAGGTGCCGGCCGGCACCGCGAGCCCGCCAATCGTCAGGTCGGCTTTGGTCACCAGCGTCGTGGCAGCGTTGGCCCCGGTGCGCCACACCTCGCCATAGGGCACCAGGCCACCCATGATGGTGCGTCCGCGCATGGAGGGCGCGCTGTAGCAGATGGAAACCTCCTGCCCGCTCAGGCTGACCGTGGCAGAGGCCGGAGGACTGAGAGGCTTGCCTGCAGGCGCTGAGGGCATCTGCGCCACCACCGGCGCGGCAAACAACAGGGTGCAGGCGAGAGTGCGGAGGGATGAGACCAGCATGGGGAGTAGTTCCCTTTCCAGAAGAATGTGTGCCGGGCAGTCGCCCGCGTGCAGCACGCATCCGATGCTCGACGCCAAGGCCCGTCGTTGTCAAACGACACGGAAAGAGCGCCATGGAAGCGCCTGCCGGAACGTGCTAGGCTAAAGGTACGCGCCCGTAGCTCAGCTGGATAGAGCGGCAGCCTCCGAAGCTGTAGGTCAGAAGTTCGAATCTTCTCGGGCGCACCACTTCCCCCCCCACAGATTTCAGCCACCGGCACACCCCAGGCGTCTTGCCATGCAGGTTGCCTGCGCGCCACAAAGAGCAAGGCCCCGGAGAGAGCTCCGGGGCCTTGGTTGTCTGTCCCGCTGCTGTTAGAAGAACAGCTTGGCAGTGAGCTGCAGCTGACGCGGTCCGTACAGGATGCTGCTGGTACCGGTCGGCGTGGCAAACTTCGTGGACGTGGAGGGCAGCGGCGTGATGCAGCCAGAGCCCAGTGACGCGCTGCACGAGATCGTTCCTGCCGACGTAGTAACCGACGAACCGGGCGTGATGTACGTGTACCCGGTGGTCGCCACGGAGAGGATGTTCTTGTGGTTGGCCAGGTTGAACGCCTCTGCCAGCACCTGCAGGCTGATGCCCTCATGCAGCGGGAAGCTGCGCGAGATGCGTGCATCCACGTTGTGAATGCCAGGTCCCTTGAAGGCGTTGCGTGCCGCCACCGCATCAGGAACGCGGCCGTTGGTGCCGGAGTTGAACAGCGAGAGCTCCGCACCGGTCAGGCCGCCGTCACCAATCTTCGATGCCGGAGCGCTGGCCATGAAAGCGGTCAGAGGCTCACCGTCCTGGGCCGTCACGGTGCCAGAGAGGGTGAAGCCATCCATGGCGTAGCGGGCGTAGCGATTCTCGATGAAGTGATCCACCGTGGGCGAAGCCACGATCGAGGCGACGAAGCGGCCGCGAACATCCAGGTCCGAGCGGGCATACTCTGCCGAGCGGCCCGAGCGCTTGCCGGTGGCAAACGGGATGATCGGGGTATCCGTGCCGTTGAACGTACCGTTCACACCGGAGACCTGGCCGCCGTCCATCGACTTGGCCCAGGTGTAGTTGGCCAGAATCTCAACCCCGTTGCGGAAAGGCTTGCGAATCGTGGTTACCATGGAGTGATAGTTGCTGTTCACGTCCGAGAATCCGGTCAGGACAGACCCGGTGTTGGTGGAGAGACGCGCCGTGTAGAACGGCAGCGGAATGGCAACGGCTGCTGCAGTCGGCGACGAGTAGTAGTAGTAGGTGTTGGTGACGGCCGAGGTCGGATCCACGTTGGTATCCACGAAGACCGGCAGACGCAGTCCGCGGTTGCCAACGTAGCCGATCGTCAAGGTGGAGTTCCAGGGAATCTGCTGCTCCACCGTCAGGTCCCACGACATCGACTCGGGGTTCTTGAAGTTGGGGTCAAGACCGCGCGCACCCAGCACCGAGGTCGGCAGGCCGGGGTTGACTGCCGTGATCGGCGCACCCGTCACCAGGTTGGTGGGGGCAGGACCCGGCGGGGTGAAGGCAGGAATACCACCCTGCGGCGCATAGGAAGCATACGCACCCGACTGCTGGAAGCAGCGCGTGAACGGTGCCACGGGAACGCACGTCGCGCCAGTCGTGGTCGCGGAGGCGTACGGCAGGTTCGGCGAGGTCGTCGCGTTGGCGTTGAACTGCTGCTGGTACACACCGTTCTCACGGCGCTGCGTGTAGTACGCAGAGTTCGAGTTGAGGCCGTAGAAGATGCCGTAGCCGCCACGCACAACGGTGCCGTTATACGGATTCCAGGAGAAGCCAAGGCGCGGCTGCACCATGCCCTTGTAGTTGTTGATGGTGCTGGTATACGTCTGCGCCACGGCCGAGGAGGTATTCGGCTTGTCAGGCTGCGGCACCAGCTGCAGGTCATAGCGGCCACCCAGCGAGAGCAGCAGCTTCGGCGTCACCTTCCAGGAGTCCTCGACAAAGAAGTCGATGTCAGGATTCCAGAAGTCGTCGGCACCCACGTGCGTAATGGGGTCGTTGACCTGCGTGAAGAAGTTGTAGTGGCGGCCACCGTTTACCTGGTAGACGTCCTGGATCCAGTTGGCGAAGTTGTACTCGTTGGTACCAGTCGAGTAGGTAAAGGATCCATCGCCCTGGAAGAGGTTCTGCAGCTGCTCGTGGATAAAGTTCAGGTCCAGGCCGGCCTTCAGCGTGTGACGTCCGAGCGAGGTGGAGTAGATATCCGTGAACTGGATACGGTGCTCATCCGGGAAGGCCCCGCGCGGCAGAGCGGAGGTCTCGCCGTACGCCGCGATACCGGCGATGCTGTTGGCCGGGCCACCCGAGTTGGTGGTGTCGGTCTCCAGGTCGCGGCCCCACTGGAAGTGGACCACGTTCGCCGCGCGAGCCGAAACAACCGACTCCACGTTGAAGACGAAGAAGCGGGAGTGGAAGTCTGCCGTACCGTTCTGGCTGATGCCGCCGTTGGTCACCGTGGTCGCCGTGTTGTAGCCGTTCGGCTGGTGGAAGTTCTGCCACAGGAAGCTGGTGGAGAGGTGCGTGGACGGGGTGAGCTGATAGTCCAGGCGCGGGAAGAAGATGTCCTGCTTGACGTTGCGGCCGTAGGTGCCGAGCTGCGTGTTGGTCAGGAAGTTGACCGCCGCGGTGCACTGCGTCGGCGAGATGCCCGGAATGGTGCTGGGATACACCGTGCTGCCCGTCGTCAGGTAGCCGCTGGTGCGCTGGTCGCAAAGTGCAGCCAGGTTGTTCAGGTTGCCGTAGGTGGAGATGTACGAGATCGGCGTGACCTTGCGGTAGCCATCGTACGTAAAGTGGTAGAAGAGCTTGTCCTTCAGGATGGGGCCGCCGACTGAGACGCCAAACTGGTGCTGGACCTTGACCGGCTTCGACTTGGTCAGCGGATCAATGGCGTTGTAGCCCGGCGTGCGGTACAGCTCATACGCATCGCCGTGAAGGGCGTTGGAGCCGGACTTGGTGACCGCATTGATGATGCCGCCGGCCGCCTGACCAAACTCTGCCGAGTAGCCTGCATTCTCTGACGAGAACTCCTTGATGGCATCCACAGGATAGACATACGGAGCGCCGATGGAGCGGCCGCGTGCCTCAGAGAAGAACGCCTGGTTGTTATTGGCACCATCCACCAGGTTGGAGTTGTAGATACCCGAGATGCCGCGGAAGCTGATCAGGCCGGTGGTGCCGTCTGGAACCACGTTCGGCGTCGCCAGCACAAAGTTGTCAAAGCGGCGGCCGTTGACAGGTAGGTTGTCGACCAGAGTCTGCGAAACCACCTGGTTGACGGCCACCTTATCGGTGTCGAGCAGCGGAGCTTCGGTGGTGACCACCACGCTGGTGGAGACACTGGCTGCAGGCAGATCGGCGTCGATCGTTACAATCTGGCCCACCTGCACGTTCACACTCTTGCGGTCAACCTTGCCGAACGAGCCACCGCCGGCAATCACCTCATACACGCCCGGCTGCAGGAAGCTCGCAACGTAGTGACCTTCGGAGTCCGTCGTAACCGACCGGGAGGCACCGGTGCCGGAGTTGATGACCTCGACCGTCGCACCCGCCACGACCGCGCCGGAAGAGTCCCGAACGATACCGGAGATGTTTCCGAGTGCCGCCGTCTGTGCGGGAAGCGCTGCCGGCAACAGACTCAAGGAGAAGATACAGGCAACGGCTAAAACGCTCTTGTACCAGAATGTAGGTTTCATGTTCGAAATGGTCTCCTAAAGCGCCCCTGATCGTGTTCAAAGGCGTGTAAACGTACCAAGGAAAGACTGCGAAACGAGTCTGGATCCACTCCAGTGGGGTAGTGGTCCCTGCTGACGTACGGTCAGAATGCAATTTTGTGTGGTACTCCTAGCGTGCCGCAGGCAATCGGCGATGTCAAGCGTTTTCACGCAATGTTCTTTTTCGCGGGTCGATGCCAAGTGCTTGAAAAAGAATCGATTCCGCGCAGCCAGCCAGGCTCGGCCCTGCCCGGAAATACGGGCTTGATGTCATCCACGAAGCGGCCGGCAGATTTCCGCCAGGCTGAACACAGCGCAACGTCAGGCCGGTGCATCCGCTAGTGGAGCTGTGACGGAATCACCGCATACTCCAGCAACAGCTCAAACGGAACCAGTTGCAGGGTATTCTCGTGCGTCGCCTCCAGCACCACAGGACAGGCTGCGCCTGCCTGGTAGCACTGGAGCCAGCGCGCGGCGCAGACGCACCAGCGGTCACCCGGCTTCAGGCCCGGAAATCCGAACTGCGGCATGGGCGTGGAGAGGTCGTTGCCCAGCGCCTTCGACGCCTGCAGGAACCGCTCGTCCACGATGCAGCAGACGGTATGTACGCCCAGGTCCTCCGGGCCGGTCTCGCAGCAGCCGGTGCGGTAGAAGCCCGTCATCGGATCGCAGCCACAGATCTCCAGCGGCTGGCCAAGAACATTCTTGCCGCGCTCGTCCAACGGGCGGGATGAAGAATCTGGCATTGACATGACGGAACCCCCAGGCGCCAGTATCCCACGTTCGTGAGAGCGCGGCGAGCGGCGCCGTATGAGATAGTTTAGGCTCCAAGCGGGCGGTGCGGCCTGCCGGGTTTTGAGGATGCGAAACGGATGAAGTCTCTGCGGGTTGGAGTGGTGGGCTGCGGCAAGATCGCCGATGGGCACGCCGACGTGCTGAAGTACCTGGAGGGTGCCACCCTGGTTGCCGTGTGCGACCGCGAGCCCATTCTCGCCGAACAACTGGCCGTCCGCTACGGGGTGCCGCACTGGTACGGCGACTTTGCAGCCATGTTGGCCGCCGAGCAGCTGGACGTGGTACACATCACCACCCCCCCGGCGGTGCACCTGGCGCTAACCCGCCAGGCCGTGGCGGCCGGCTGCCACGTCTTCCTGGAGAAGCCACTCACCCTCACGGCACCCGAGGCCCGCGAGCTGATCGACACGGTAACCTCGGCCGGCCGACAGATGGCGATCAACTACTGGCCCAACTTTGACCCGCCCGCCATGCAGTGCAAGCGCCTGCTGGCCAGCGGTGCTATCGGCGAGCCCGTACACATTGAGGCCTTCATCGGCTACGACCTGGCCGGTGCCTACGGGCAGGCGCTCATGAACGACCCCGCACACTGGGTACACCGGCTGCCGGGCAAGCTCTTCCAGAACATGATGGATCACATCTTCAATCGCATTGTGCCGCTGCTGCCCGCAGGCGAGCCCGAGGTGCATGCCTTTGCCTACAAGCGGCGGCCCGAGGTGCGTGGCGATGCCACCGATGCCCTGCTCGACGAGCTGCGCGTCTACCTGCGCTGCGGCGGTGTCTCCGGCTACGGCAGCCTGTGCAGCCACGCCCGGCCCGTGGCCAACACCATGAAGATCTACGGCACGCGGGGCACGGTCGAGGTGGACTTCAACAACCGCACCGTGGTGAGCCCTGCCAGCCAGCGCTACCCCAGCGCTCTGGGCCGGCTGGTGCCTCCCTTGCAGATGGCCGCGCGTTACTTCGCGCAGGGACGCAGCAATCTGCGCGCCTTCCGCCGCCACGAGTTCCAGTTCTTCGCCGGGATGGCCACGCTGCTGGAGCAGTTCTATCAGGGCATCCGCACCGGCGGACCACCGCCCATTCCCTATGACGAGATCTTGCGCGTGGTCAGCGTGATGGACCGCGTGATTGAGCAGGTGTACCCGGCCGCAGGCGGTGCGCAATGAAGATACTGGTCACCGGCGCGGGCGGCTTTCTCGGTAAGTGGATTGTGGAGCGGCTGCTGGCGCATGGGCAGCGCGAGATCCGCTGTATGCTGCGCGATACCAGCAAGGGCGCGGCGCTGGAGGCAATCGCGGCGCAGTATCCGGGCGCGCAGGTGGAGCTATTCGCCGCCAACCTGAAGAACCCGGCAGAGATTCGTGCTGCCGTAGCTGGCTGCGGCCTGGTCATCCACGCGGCTGCGGCGCTGAAGGGCAGCCCGGCAGAGATGTTTCTGGACTCCGTCGTCGCCTCGCGCAATCTGCTGGACGCCGTTGCCGCTCTGCCACAGCAGCAGATGCCGCGCGTCGTACTGATCAGCTCGTTCGGCGTCTATGGTGTTGCCGACCTGGGCCGCGGCGCCATGGTCGACGAGGCCACGCCGCTGGAGACACGCCCCGGCGAGCGCGACGTCTACAGCTACACCAAGCTGCGTCAGGAGCAGCTCTTCTG